>JBEEOY010000090.1:0-28601 GCA_041191345.1 Pseudomonadota bacterium | reverse complement strand
CCAGACAGCGGATCTTCCCCGCGAATTTTGCGCTGGGCGTTCAGGCTTTCGCGCAAGAATTGGAGGTTAGAGACGCCAGGGATTTCAACAGGATATTGAAAGCCAAGGAACAAACCTGCCGCCGCCCGCTCATGCGGATCGAGCGCGAGCAAATCTTGCCCGTCAAACTCTACAGTCCCGCCCGTCACCTCATAGCCGGGGCGGCCGGCCAGCGTATAGCCCAGCGTCGATTTGCCCGCGCCATTGGGGCCCATGATGGCATGGACCTCGCCTGCCTTAATGGTGAGCGAGAGGCCTTTCAAAATAGGCTTGTCGGCAACAGTCGCTTGGAGGTTGGTGATCGAAAGCATTTCAAAAAATCCTGATAAAAAAGGGGTTGGGCGATATGGCCTGCATCGGCATCACCCCACGCTCCCCTCAAGGCTAATGCCCAGCAGCTTTTGCGCTTCAACGGCAAATTCCATGGGCAGTTGCTGCAACACGTCTTTGGCAAAGCCATTGACGATCAGTGCCACGGCCTCTTCCTGGCCCAGCCCGCGCTGCATGGCGTAGAACAGCTGATCGTCCGAGATTTTGGACGTTGTCGCTTCATGCTCAATTTGGGCCGAGGGGTTTTTCACTTCAATATAGGGCACCGTGTGCGCGCCGCATTGATTGCCCAGCAACAGGCTGTCGCATTGGGTGAAGTTGCGAACGCCTTCTGCCTGTGGGGCAACGCGCACCAGCCCGCGATAGGTGCCATTGGAATGGCCCGCGCTAATCCCCTTGGACACAATGGTTGAGCGCGTGCGCTTGCCATTGTGAATCATCTTGGTGCCAGTATCGGCCTGCTGATAATTATTGGTGACGGCGACGGAATAAAATTCGCCCACACTGTCATCGCCATTCAACACGCAGCTGGGGTATTTCCACGTAATAGCAGACCCCGTTTCCACTTGCGTCCAGCTGACTTTGGATCGCGCGCCTTGGCATAGTGCGCGCTTGGTGACGAAGTTATAGATGCCGCCCCGGCCTTCGGCATCGCCGGGATACCAGTTTTGCACCGTGGAATATTTAATCTCGGCATCATCGAGCGCGACGAGCTCCACAACGGCGGCGTGGAGCTGATTTTCATCGCGCATTGGCGCGGTGCAGCCTTCGAGATACGAGACATAGCTGCCCTTATCTGCGACAATCAGCGTGCGCTCAAACTGGCCCGTATTTTCAGCATTGATGCGGAAATAGGTGCTCAACTCCATGGGGCAGCGGACGCCTTCGGGAATGTAGACAAAGGTCCCATCCGAAAAGACTGCGCAATTGAGCGCGGCAAAATAATTGTCGCGCACAGGCACGACTTTGCCGAGCCATTTTTTGACCAGCTCGGGATATTCGCGGATCGCCTCTGAGATGGACAGGAAGATGACGCCTGCTTTTTTCAGCTCATCGCGGAAAGTGGTCGCCACCGACACGCTGTCAAACACGGCATCAACGGCCACTTTGCGTGCGCCTTCGACACCGGCGAGCACCTTTTGCTCTTCAATCGGAATGCCCAGCTTTTCATAGACTTTCAGAATTTCTGGATCGACTTCATCCAGACTTTCCAGCTTTTTCTTCGCCTTGGGTGCGGCGTAATAATAGGCGTCCTGATAATCGATGGGCGGGACATTCAGCTTGGCCCAATCGGGCGCTTCCATGGTTTGCCACAGGCGGAAGGCTTTCAGCCGCCAATCGAGCATCCATTCCGGCTCATTCTTCTTGGCCGAGATAAAGCGAACAGTATCTTCATTCAGGCCTTTGGGGGCGAATTCCTGCTCAATATCGGCCGACCAGCCATGCTCATAATCGGCAACTTTGGCGGCTGCCGCATGGGCCGCCGCATCTTTAATTGGGGTCTCTGTCATGGCTTAGCTCGTCGCCTCAGCAAGCTGCGGCATGGGTCGGGTAAGGGAGGTTAGGCGAATATCGGCAAGCGCACTGCGCACGGCTTGATTGACGATGGGCCAATGTGGTTGGACGGTGCAACTGCCTTCCAGCGCGCAATCATGCCTGCCCTGTTCCACACAGGCGGTCATGGCAATTGGGCCTTCAATGGCTTCAACAATTTCGGCAATGCTGATCGCTGCAGCTGGGCGCGCCAGCTTAAACCCACCGCCCGCGCCACGGATGGACCGAAGCAAACCGGCGGATGACAAGCGACTGACCAGCTTTTGCACGGTGGGCAAAGGAATGCCCGTTTCCTCAGCCAATTGGCTGGCATTGATGCGCGTTCCGCCACAATGGCGGGCACAGGCGGTCATCATGACAACCGCATAATCTGCCAGACTCGATAAACGCATAACCGCTAATTGGACCGCATTAGTCCGAATTTCAACCCTCAACTTTGGGTGGACGGCTCAGCTCCGGGCGAAGGCTCTTGCGGATTTGGCCGGGCGTAAGGCCAGTGAATTGTTTGATTTCGCGAATAAGATGCGATTGATCGTAGAAAAGTTCTGCCAGCTTATCGCGCGTGCAGGCTTGGCCCGCAGCAATAGCGGCAGCGGCTTTTAGCGCGCGATGGCGGCGGGCCAAAAGCTTTGGCGGCCCCCCGAATAAGGCCTTCATCTGCCGCTGCGCCTGACTGGGGCTGAGGCCAGTTTGTGCCAGCAAATCGCCTATCTGCGGATTGGCACTGGCTGCCAACCATTGCTGCACAGCTTGAATAAGCCAGCTATTGCGGCAGGGCGTGCGCACCAACCAGGGCTGCAAAGCAGCCTCAGCAGCCGCTGCAAGCGCGTCCAAAGTGGCTGATTGATGAAGGCTGATAGCCATTAAGGCGGCAAGGCTTTGCCCAAGCTCAGCCGCATCAATCACATGATTGGCCAAGGCAGCGGCGGGCTGGCGCGTCAATGCCCACCATCCAGAGGGTTTAAGCTCAATGATCAAGAGGCGTGTCTTGGCATAGAGCTGCACTTCATGCGCGCAGAAGTGTGGGCCGAGCAGGGCCACCTTTGGAAGCGCGATGCGCCGCCCGTGCGCGTCTTTCAGATCCGCCTGAGAGCCCAGAGTGATGCATAGCTTGGGATCGCCAGCCGCCAGATGATGCCGCTCTTGGTCCGCCCCTTCCAACACAGAAAAGCCAGCAAGATAATCGGCCATGGCTGAGCTAGGGGGCGTGGACTGCATTTTGCATCTCTCCTTCTTGGGGAGCGCTGTGGCCGCCCAATGTGTTGAAAGACATGCGATAAAAAAAGGCCGGCACAAGCGCGCCGGCCATTAAGTTTTATACAGACACCCTGTTTCCAAGGCGCCCATAGGGTCGCAAGACAGTGCTATGCCTTTTAAATTGTTCCAGAATTGGAAGGATTCCGCAAAAAGGAACATGGGCAAAGAGGTGTCGGCCCAATCAGAAAGATATCCATTAACTTATATTTATTGGCATTATTTTGGGGTGCAAAACCTCCTCGATCGGCCAGCAAAGCATTGACCATTGGAGCCAGCGGGTGATGTCGCTAAGGCGAGTCGCATGGCTTTTTATTCCTTCCTTCGCCCTTTCATTTTTGCGCTGGATGCAGAACGCGCGCATCGGCTCAGCCTCAAGGCGCTGCAGTTGTCGCCGTTGCGGGGCGCTCGTTCGCCGCACCCAGTGCTGGCGAGCCGTGTCGCGGGGTTGGATTTTCCAAATCCCGTTGGTCTTGCGGCTGGCTATGACAAAGATGCCGAAGTTCCAGTTCAGATGCTGGGCATGGGCTTTGGCTTTGTGGAAGTGGGCACGTTGACGCCGCTGCCGCAAAGCGGAAATCCGCAGCCGCGGCTTTTTCGTCTGGTTGAAGACAGAGCCGTCATTAACCGCATGGGCTTTAACAATGGAGGCCAAGAGGCCGCCTTGGCGCGGCTGGCCCATGCGCAGGGCCGCGGCATTATTGGTATCAACATTGGGGCCAATAAAGATGCCGCAGACCGGATTGCCGATTATGCGCAGGGCGCAGCGCGCATGGCGCCGCTGGCCTCGTATCTGACAGTCAATATCAGTTCCCCAAATACGCCGGGCCTGAGGGCCTTGCAGGATGAAGCGGCCTTGCGGGATCTGTTGGCGGCTGTCCGTCAGGCCCTGCCCAAACAGGCGCCGCCGGTATTTTTGAAAGTCGCCCCTGATCTAGACCCCGCAGATATTGAGGCGATTGCCCGGCTATCAATTGGACAAGTCGATGCGTTGATTGTGTCCAACACGACAATCAGTCGCCCAAAACTGGCATCGCGTTATGCAGCCGAAACCGGGGGACTGTCTGGCGCGCCGTTATGCGCGCTGGCGCAACAGCGCATGGCGGATTTTTGGCGGGCCACAGGCGGGCAGCTGCCTCTTATTGGGGCTGGCGGTATTGCCTCGGCAGAACACGCCTATGCGCGCATTCGGGCAGGGGCGTCGCTGATCCAACTCTATTCTGCCTTAGTTTATGAAGGGCCGGCCCTGGCCCGCCGCATCAACAAAGGGCTGGAAAAACTGCTGCTTCGAGACGGATTTTCGACCATAGCCGACGCTGTTGGGGTTGATGTGCGTTAGGGCTTGCCCGCCTTTTAAACTGCGTTAGGTAAGTGGGATGAAAAAGCTTCTTCTTACGCTCATCTTCTTTCTTGTTCCGGTCCAAGCGCTGGCCGCAGGGGGAGCTGTTTCTGCAGCTGACCCGCGTGCGGCTGCCGCCGGCCAAGCTATGTTGCGCCAAGGTGGGAGCGCGGCAGACGCTGCTCTGGCAATGATGTTGGCCCTCACTGTGGTTGAGCCGCAATCCTCCGGCATCGGCGGCGGCGGCTTTTTCGTCTATCATGACGCAGTATCGGGGCAGCCCGCGACCATTGATGGGCGCGAAAAGGCACCTGCCGCCACTCGGGAAGACCGGTTTTTGCAGCCAAATGGTCAAGTCATGCCGTTTCGGACGGCCTTTTTAGGCGGCCATTCTGTGGGCGTCCCGGGCAATATTGCATTGGCAGCCAAGGCGCATGCCAAATGGGGCAAGCTGAACTGGGCGAAGCTGTTTCAGCCGGCAATTGACCTTGCTGAAAAAGGCTATGTCGTTACCCCGCGTCTGGCAGGCACGATTGCCCAAATGGCGCCTCTCTGGGGCAAGATGGACGCAACCAAGGCCATTTATTTTCAAGATGGCCGTCCAAAAGCTGCAGGCGATGTGATCCGCAATCCTGCTCTTGCAAAAACTCTGCGTGACCTGGCTCGCAAGGGCCCAAATGCCTTTTACAAGGGCCGTATCGCGCGGGAAATTAGCCGCGCCGTCACTTATGCCCCCGAAAACCCTGCGCCTCTGACAATGGCAGACCTTGCTGCCTATGAGGCAAAGGAACGTGCGCCAGTTTGCGTCACCTATCGGATTTACAAATTGTGCGGCATGGGCCCACCTTCTTCTGGCGCGACAACGGTTTTCCAAATTTTGGGGATGCTTGAACGCTTTGACTTAAAGGCGATGGGCCAAGATGATCCTAAGGCATGGCACTTAATTGCTGAGGCAATGCAGCTGGCCTATGCCGATCGCGAAAAATATCTGGGCGATGCAGATTTTGTGTCTGTTCCCGTCAGCGGTCTGCTCGACAAAAATTATATTGCCAGCCGCTCAGCTCTGATTTCAGAAACCACATCGCTGCTGCGCTATGAGGCGGGCACGCCCCCCGGAGCGCAGCCCAGCACGGCGGCCATCTCGGGTGAAGTGCATGGCACAACGCATTTTGTGGCTGTCGATGGCGCAGGCAATGTTGCGAATATGACCTCAACCATTGAGGGCCCATTTGGCAGCCAATTGGTAGCGGCTGGCATGGCGCTGAATAACGAGCTAACCGATTTCAGCTTGGCCCCGATGAAGGATGGCGCGCCCGTTGCCAACCGTCCACAGCCGGGCAAGCGCCCGGTGTCGTCTATGTCGCCAACAATCGTCTATGATCAGAGCGGAAAGCCTATTTTTGCGGTTGGCGCAGCAGGCGGTAAGCGCATCATTATGCAAGTGACAAAAACGCTGATCGCGCATCTGGATTGGGGCCTCACTGCGCAAGACGCCCTTGCCGCGCCGAACATCTATTTCAACAATGACGCGCTGTTGGTGGAAAGCGGAACGCCTTTGGCGGCACGGGCGGATGACTTGGCAAAATTTGGGCGAGCGGTGCAGGTTAACCCCATCATGCCGTCCAAAGCCAATGCCGCGCAGCGCACGGCTCAAGGCTGGGTTGGCGCTGCCGACCCGCGCAGCGATGGCGTTGGCTTGCAGGAATAATCTTTCATCACCCCTTTGGTTCAACGATAGATAAAATGAAACAGGAGCAGGATTTTATGCGGGAGCTGGAGCATTTTCCCAATCTTGTGACGATGTTTTTCACGCGTGCGAAGGAAAAGGGCGACGCCCCCTTCCTGTGGGCAAAACAGGGCGGCGCGTGGCAGCCAATCAGCTGGGCAGAGGCGGCGCGCCAAGTGGCGGCCCTTGCCAAGTCTTTGAAAGACATTGGCTTAGAACCCGGCGATCGTGTGATGTTGGTGTCGGAAAATCGGCCCGAATGGTGCATTGCAGATTTGGGCATCATGGCCGCCGGGTGCGTCACAGTGCCAACCTACATCACCAATACGGAACGCGACCACCAGCATATCATTGAAGACTCAGGCGCAAGCGCAATCATTGTCTCAACCTCCAAGCTGGCCCAAGCGGTTATGCCAGCAGCGATCCGTGCCACGCGCGCGCACCAGCTTATTGGGATAGAAGAATTGCGTGTTGGCCAATCCACTGGCGTCACCATTCGCAACTGGAAAGATATGGTCAGCGGCCCTGCCGATGTTGAGGCGTGCGCGGCCTATGCCGCTGCCAATTTTAAGCGCGATGATCTGGCGTGCCTGATTTACACGAGCGGCACGGGCGGTGCCCCGCGCGGCGTCCGCCAGCATCACGGGGCCATTTTGTGCAATGTTGAAGGCTGTGTGGAGGTGATTGCTGAAGATTTCGGCTGGGACGATGAAGTCTTTCTGTCCTTCCTGCCTTTGTCGCACGCCTATGAACATACTGGCGGCCAGCATTTCCCCGTCGGCCTTGGCGCGCAGATTTATTATTCCGAAGGGCTGGATAAGCTGGCGTCCAATATTGAAGAAACGCGCCCGACCATCATGGTAGTTGTGCCGCGCCTCTTTGAGGTGCTGCGGACGCGCATTCTGAAGCAAATTGAAAAACAAGGTAAGCTGCCACAGGCGCTGATGCGCCGGGCGTTGTCGCTTGGGGAAAAGGATTTGCAGGGCGGTCTTTCGCTTTGGGATAGGCCGATGAACATGGTCATCAACAAGACCTTGCGGCCCAAAATTCAGCAGCGTTTTGGCGGGCGGATGAAAGCCATGGTGTCGGGCGGGGCGCCGCTCAACCCTGAAATTGGGGTGTTTTTCCACGCCATGGGGCTGACCATGTTGCAAGGCTATGGCCAGACTGAAGCTGCACCTGTCATTTCGTGCAACCGGCCCAAAGTGGGCCTGAAAATGGACACAGTTGGCCCGCCGCTCAAAAATGTAGAGGTCAAAATTGCCGAGGACGGCGAAATTCTCGTCCGCGGGGAATTGGTAACCTATGGCTATTGGCGCAATGAGGCTGAAACGGCCCGTGTGCTGCAAAATGGCTGGCTCCACACCGGCGATATTGGTGAAATTGATGAAAAGGGCCGTATTCGCATTACGGATCGCAAAAAGGACATCATCGTCAACGATAAGGGCGAAAATGTTAGCCCGCAAAAAGTGGAAGGGATGCTGACACTTCAGCCCGAAATCTTCCAAGCCATGGTGTCTGGCGATAAGCGCCCGCATCTTGTGGGCCTTGTGGTGCCAGACCCTGAATGGGCAGTGGAATGGGCGCAGGCCAATGATGAAGCGTATGACCTAGCCAAGCTGTGTGATTTGCCAGCCTTCCGCTCAGCCGTCATGGCAGCGGTGGACCGCGTCAATGCGCAACTGTCTGTCACGGAAAAGGTGCGCAAAATAACGCTGACGGCAGATGCCTTTACAATTGATAATGAGATGCTGACGCCCAGCCTCAAAATCCGCAGGCATATGATCCGCCAAAGCTATGGCGATCGGATCGACGCGCTCTACAAGGCCTAGCCGCAGCGCATTGGCCCATTGGTCCGGCTATTTGCGTGTATAGGGAATAAACTCTCCCAACGCGCAGGTGCCGGACTGAAAGCCTGTCCGTAAATCGGTGCTATAGGCAATATCTCCGGCACATAGCTGGCTGGAGAATTGCTTGGTGATAAGGGCATCGCCCTGCGCAATGCCGCGGCAGGTGCCGCGTGTTTCAGTGCGATAAATCAATTTGCGATTGACGCGGAACAGCAATGTGGTCTCGCCATAGGCTTCTGGCCCGCGAATATCGCGATTGGGCAGGCAGGATAACGGCTTGCCGGGGCTAAACCCAGCCAAGGCCTCATTCAGTCGCGTTGCCTCACGCGCTTGCAGTTGCATCCGCGCAGGGCTGTTCTCAAGGGACGCGCAGCCCGCGACAGCCAGCAGGGGCAAAGCAATCGTCATAATACGCATCGGGCTTCTCCAACTCATCGATTGTTCCTTATCGAAAACTATCTTTGGCAGCACGGCGTTCCGCCAGCTGCGCAGCTGATGTTGCGCGCATAAACGGGTTGGTCGCCAATTCTTCGGCAATGCTGGTGGGCACAGTTGCTTCGCCGCGGGCGCGGGCCGCATCAACATGCGCCATGCGCGCGGCAATGGCTTCATTATGCGGCTCAGCCACCAGCGCATAGCGGCCATTGGATTGTGTATATTCATGCGCGCAATAGACACGCGTTTCGCTGGGCAGGGCGGCCAGCTTTTGCATATTGGCAAACATCTGTTCTGCCGTGCCTTCAAACAGCCGGCCACAGCCCATGGCAAAGAGCGTATCGCCCACAAAGACAGCTTTGGCCTCGGGCAGATAATAGGCAATATGGCCTGCCGTATGCGCCGGTACATCCAGCACCTGCGCGTTGAGAGCGCCAATCCGCACGCTTTCTCCCTCTGCGACGGCGCGCTCAAGCGTTGGGATGCGGTCCACCTCTGCCGCGGGGCCAATGATGGTGCAGCCCGTTGCTGCTTTTATCTCGGCATTGCCCCCAACATGGTCTGGGTGCCAATGCGTGTTCCAAATGGCCGAAATCGTCCAGCCCCGTGCCTCTGCCTCAGCTAAGACAGGCTCGGCCACGGCCGGGTCGACAACAACAGTTTGGCCCGAGACAGGCTCATGCACCAGCCAGACATAATTGTCTGACAAAACGGGGATGCGGACAATGTCCAGAGGCATGCGCGTGTCCTTACCAAGTGCCAATATTGGACATAGACGTCCAAGGTTCAGCGGGGTCCAGCGCAGGGCCTGCCTGCAGCAATTCAATCGAGATATTGTCGGGCGTGCGGACAAAGGCCATTTTTCCGTCACGCGGGGGCCGGTTAATGGTCACGCCGCCGTCCATCAGCCTTTGGCACACCTCATAAATGTTAGAGACACTATAAGCGACATGGCCAAAATTTCGGCCTTCGCCATAGCCTTTTTCATCCCAATTATAGGTGAGCTCAATCTGCGCCTCTTCATCATCAGGAGCGGCAAGAAAGATCAGCGAAAAGCGTCCCGCCTCATTATCATAACGCCGCAGTTCTTTCAGGCCCAGCAACTCAAAAAAGCGGATCGTGGCCTCCGGGTCAGATACGCGGATCATGGTATGTAGATATTTGATCACAACTCACTCCTCAGCCGGCGACCCGGCACGCGACATTTGACGGCCAGATTAGTGTGTCTGGCAGCCTGCGAAAAGCACTTATGTCAACTTATCCGCTTTAGGGCTTGGGGGTGTCTGCTGGCGGTTGTGCGGGGGGCGCAAATTGTGCGAGTGCGCGGGCCGCGGCTAGGCCTTGTGGACCATTGGGTTGCAGCCTTTGGGCGGCAAGCCAAGCTGTTTTGGCGGCTTCAACCTTCCCGCCCATGGCAGCGATATTGCCTGCCTCTAACGCCACAGATGCATCATCAGGGGCGCGTTTGGCCGCTTCGGCAATATCTGTTTCAGCACGGCCCAAATCTCCCATACGGCGCGCAAGCGCGGCAGAAAGCAGCCACGCCAAAGGATCTTCTGGTACCAGACCCAAGGCTGCATCCAAATCAGTCCGGGCGCGGGGCAAATCCCCCGTGGCGACCAGCGCGCGGGCCCGGTCTAACCGCGCTTCACCTGCCTCTGGGCCTTTCAGTGTCCCAAGGATGAGGGCCGCATCAAAATAGCCTCGCGCCTTAATGGCATCTTTCGCCGCCAGCGCGGCATTGCCAGCCTGCACCCATAATCCCGCTGCCCGCACATCCTGATTGGCTTGTGCAGCTTGGGCAGATTGCTCAAAGGCAGTCATGGCCGAGGCCCAGCGTTGGGTGGCAGCATAGGCCATGCCAAGGCATTGGCGCGCCATGATGAGGCTGCCTGACACACGCCATTGGCCAGCCATGGCAATGGCTGCCTCGGGGTCTTTATCAACCAATTGCAGGCAGGCGCGAAACTTGTCGTCATCGCTTTGTGGTGCCGCTGGAGCCGGGCTGGGCGCGGCCATCGCTGCAGCAAGGGCAAGTAGAGGTGTCACACTGTCTCCATCAGCCGCGCCGTCACATCCGTTAGGAGGCGGATGTCCTGTTCGCGCGACAGCCGGTGATCGCCATCTTTGACAAGGTGAAGCTGCACATCGGCTGAACAGAGTTGGGCGGCAAGGCGCAAGGCTAAGTCCCACGGCACATCTGGGTCTTGCTGGCCCTGAAGCAGCCGGACGGGGCAATTAATATCAATGGGCCCATCCAGCACGCACAGGCTTTGGCCGGATTGCCAAAAGGCTTGCGTTGTCAGCATGGGTTCTGGCCCATAGTCTGACGGGCGTAGCAGGCGGCCTGCGTCCGCCATCTGCGCCTTTTCAGCCTCGCTAAACCCCCATTGGGTAAAATCTGGTGCAGCAGCAATGCCAATTAGCCCCTTCACCCGCGCGCCAAGCGCTTGTGCCAGCAGAAGGGCAATCCAGCCGCCCATGGAAGAGCCGATCAGAACCACTGGGCCGGGCGCCACGTGATTGATGACTGTCAGCGCATCATCCCGCCATTGGGCAAGCGTCCCATCTTCAAACCTGCCTTGGCTTTCCCCGCAGCCAGAATAATCAAGCCGCAAAAGGCCATGGCCCGTGTCTGCGGCCCAAGCATCAAGTGCCAGCGCTTTGCTGCCCTGCATGTCAGAGGCATAGCCGGGCAGGAAAACCAGTATTGGCTTTGCACCTCTGCCTGTGCGCAGGCGCGCGGCCACATGCACGCCATCACCCCGGTCTATCAGCAGGGGCGGTGTTAAATCACCCATTCAATTGTCATCATCTCGATGGTGGCCTCGCGCTTGGCCCCGCGTTTTTCGACCATGATTGTGTGCAAGCGTCGAATGGTGTCGCTGCCGCTGGTCACGCACCACGCTGGCACGAGGGCATGGACAAGCGCCTTCATGCCGCCCCAGATCATTGCAAAGCCAAAACGGCTGGCGACGCCCATATGCTCAAAATAGCCTTCTTCCACCTCAGCCGGATGGTCGAGAAACAGCTTGCGGATCATGGTCACTCCTTCAATCAAATTTAGCTTACGCCGCCGGGTTCACCTTCACGCGGGGCAGGGCGTGCTGTCCCTTCATGTGATGAGGGGGCGTGTGGTGGCTCATGCTCGGGGCTTTCGGGCGCATCCAGCCCGCCTTCCCACTTCGCAATCACAACACTGGCCACGGTATTGCCAACAACATTGGTTGCCGTGCGGCCCATATCGAGGAAATGGTCCACACCAAGGATCAGCAACAGCCCAGCTTCGGGAATGCCAAACATGGCCAGCGTTGCCGAGATAACAACCAAGCTGGCACGCGGCACGGCTGCCATGCCCTTGGACGTGAGCATCAGGGTCAGCAGCATGAGAATTTCCTGACCGAGTGTCAGGTCAATGCCATAGGCCTGCGCGATGAAGATGGTCGCGAAGGTCATATACATCATCGAGCCATCGAGGTTGAACGAATAGCCCAGCGGCAAGACAAAGCTGCCAATGCGGCGCGGCACGCCAAAGCGGTCCAGTGCATCCAGCGTCCGCGGGAAGGCGGCTTCCGACGAGGCCGTGGAAAAGGCCACCAGCAGCGGCTCGCGAATATAGCGGACCAAGCTGAAGGCGCGTCCACCAATGATCAAGAAACACGCGCCAATCAGCAGCACCCACAAAATCGCAAGGCCAAGATAGAAGGTGGCAATGAACTCAATATATTTGGCAAGAATGCCCAGCCCTTCTTCGGCAATCACCGAGGCCACAGCAGCGAACACGGCAAAAGGTGCAAAGCGCATGACATAGCCCGTGACCACCAGCATCACATCAACCAAGGAATCGACTGCGCGCACAATGGGTGCCGCTTTTTCGCCCACGGCCGTCATCGCGACCCCAAAGAAGACGGAGAAGACGACAATCTGGAGGATGGTGTTGGTTGCCATTGCATCCACGATTGACATCGGGATGATGTCCCCCACAAATTTCTTCGCATCAAAGGCCGTTTTGGCGACGCCAGCTTCGGCTGTGGCGGGCGGCAGCGCCAAGCCAATGCCAACGCCGGGTTGGAACAGATTGACGAGGATCAAGCCCAGCGACAGCGACACAATGCTGGCTGCCAAGAACCACAAGATTGACCGCAGCCCAACGCGCCCCAAGGCGGCTGTATCGCCCATATGCGCAATGCCAGCGACGAGAGTGCCAAAAACCAGCGGCGCAATGATCATCTTGATCAGACGCAAAAAGGCAAAGGTCACCAGGCCGAGATATTTTACAACTTCGGCAATGATTTCTGGCGAGGCGGTGGCGTTGATGATGGCACCGACGATAATGCCGACGATCAAGGCAATGCCAATGTAGAGTGTCAGGCGCTTAGCCATGAACAGATGCTCCCTGCGGATTATTTTGACTGCCTATGGACGCGATTGGCAGCCGGGCGTCAAGGGAAAGCCGCCAATCCAGTGCAGCAATCAGTGGAGACGCAACCGCTTATCCGAAATTTCAATGCGCACGGGCAGCGTTGTTACGGCATCACCATCGGCCTGAATTGGCCAAGGCTCATCACATAAAATATCCAGCGTTGTGCAATTAAGGGGAATGAGATTGGCACGATCTTCCAATGGGCGGCCGCGCATCACACCGCGCACAAACCGCCAAAAATCCCGCCGACCCGCCTGTTTAAGTGCCAGCACGTGCAACTTGGCAGTGGTCCGCCGGGCCTCAGGCGCAAAAGTATAGGGGCCAGCAAAATAGACACCTTTGGCAATATATACGGCTTCGCACTTATGCGATTTGCCATCAGCGATAATGGTCAATTGTGGACGATGCCAACGGCCCAACAGGCGCAGCATAGAGACCAGATAGGCATAGCGGCCAATAAGGCGCTTGAGCCGCAGCGAAACACCCGCCACGGCGTGAGAATCTGGCCCCACACTGGCGCAGCCAAAAAACATCTCGCCATTAATTGTGGCGGGCACATGAAATTGTGCCTTCACCTGATTTAGGGCGACATGTGCAAAATCATCAGGATTGGTGGGGCCGCCCACTTCCAAATGGAGCAAATTGACTGTGCCCATAGGAAAACAGGCGAGGGGCAGATCACGTCCGCTGGTGAGCAGCGCCATTGCGGCGTGGCGCAGCGTGCCATCACCCCCTGCGACCACAATTAAATCAGCATCGTCTTCCACCATTAATTGGCGGCCTGGGCCGATATGCGCCAAGGTGACGCGCGCGCCTTTGCGCCGAAATGCCTCGCGCAGCTCCAGCACATTCTCGACGCGATAGCCCCCAGCATCGGGATTAACGACAAGTTGAACGCGCACGGCCATTTTAACGCCCCAGCTTTGCCAAAATATCTGCCGCAAAGGCAGATAGCGTATCATCTCGTGCGCCCATGATGACAATACGGTCCCCAGCTTGGGCCAGCGCCGCCAGACGATCCCCACATTCGGCGCGCTCTGGAATATGGGCGGCCTGGCGCCCCATGGCCGCAATATCTGCCACCAGCTCAGCACTGCCAACTGACCGATCCACGGTGCCCCCAAAATAAACAGGGTCGCACAAGATCAGCTGGTCCTCTGCACGCATGTGCTGGGCAAAGGTGCGCACCAGCTCGTGCCCCATTTGCTTTAAGGGGCCATAGCCATGCGGCTGGAAGAAAAGCAAAAGCCGCCCCGGAAAGGCGTGGAGTGCGGACAGCGTGGCAGAAATCTTGTCAGGGTTATGCCCGAAATCATCAATCACGGTGACGCCGCCTGCCGTCCCCGCAATTTCCATGCGCCGCCGCAGCCCCATAAATCCGCCCAATGCTCTGGCGGCCTGCGCCAGATCCAATCCTGCAGCGTCAGCGGCGACAAGAGCTGCAAGCGCGTTAGACACATTATGCCGTCCGGGAACCTGCAATGAAACGGGCGTGCCATTGACTGTAAAGTCCACGCCATTGGGTCGCTCAACAATGTCCGCTGCCATCAGATCCGCCATTTGGCCGGTGATGGAATAGGTGCGGGCATTGTCCCGCGGGAAGCGGGCGACTTCTGGATTATCAAGGTTCAAAACGGCAATCCGGGCCTGCCGCGTAAAGTTGCCAAAAAGCGTGCGCAGCTCGTCCATTGATTTATGGTCGAGCGCGATATTGTTGAGGACAGCAATATCGGGCGTGTAAAGCGCGATAGAGCCATCGCTTTCATCCACTTCGCTAATGAACGCTGGGCCATTGCCCACCAAGGCGCTGGCAAAGGGCGCGTCGGGCGTGGCGAAATTTTTCATCACGGCACCATTCATGACAGTCGGGTCTTGGCCAAGTGCGTGGAAAATCCAGCCAATCATGCCGGTGACCGTCGATTTGCCGCTGGTGCCGCCAACGGCAATGCCCATTTGGCTGGCGTTGAACAACGCGGCGAGTAAATCTGCTCGGCGCAAGCGGGCGGCCCCAACGCGATGCGCGGCAACAATATCCGGCACAGTGTCTTCCACAGCTGTCGACGCGACCACAATTTGCTCAGCCCGCGTAATGCCGCTGCCATCTTGAGGAAAAAGGGCGATGCCTTTGGAGCGCAACCATTCAAATTTAGGGGCAGTGCGGCCTTGGTCCAGTGATCGGTCTGACCCTGCGACGCGATGTCCTTGACCCGCCACGATTAAAGCCAGCGGCATCATGCCCGAGCCGCCAATACCGCAGAAGAAATAATCCCGCTTCGCCATTGGCGGCCCTTGCCAAGCCTGGCCGCCAATGTCGAGAGTCTATCAGGCGCGTTCGATGGCGATGGCTGTGCCTTCGCCGCCACCAATGCACAAAGAGGCAATGCCGCGCTTCAGCCCGCGCGTCTCAAGAGCGGCCACCAAAGTCGCAATAATCCGGGCACCAGATGCCCCAATTGGGTGGCCCAGCGCAGTTGCCCCGCCATTGACGTTAAGTTTGTCAGCCGGGATGCCCAGCTCGGCCATGGCGATCATCGGCACCATCGCAAAGGCTTCGTTGATTTCAAACAAATCGACATCGTCCAGGCTCCAGCCTGCCTTTTCCATCACTTTGCGGATGGCGGGCACAGGGGCAGAGGTGAAGCGGGCAGGCTCTTGGCTGTTCGTTGCCCAAGCGAGAATGCGGGCCGCAACGGGCAAGCCCTGTGCCTTAGCGACGCTTTCCTTCGTGATGACAAGTGCGGCTGCGCCATCGGAGATGGAAGAGGCATTGGCGGCTGTAATCGTGCCGTCCTTCGCAAAAGCGGGCTTTAGCGTTGGGATTTTCTCAGGCTTGGCGTTGCCCGGCTGTTCATCAACAGCAACCAGCGTTGTGCCACCGCGCCCGGCGACTTCCACGGGCACGATTTCGCGCGTAAAGGCCCCGCTTTCAATGGCGGCCTTGGCCCGTGTCAGTGAGCGAAGGGCATAGTCGTCCTGCTGTTCGCGGGTGAATTGATATTCGCGACATGTTTCTTCGGCAAAGCTGCCCATGGCGCGGCCCGGCTCATACGCATCTTCAAGCCCATCTAAGAACATGGAGTCTTTAAGGCTATCATGCCCCAGCCGCGCACCAGACCGATGCTTGGTCAGCAAATAGGGCGCATTGGTCATGCTCTCCATGCCACCGGCCACAACCACGTCCGATGTGCCCGCAATAATGGCTTCGGCGGCCATCATGGCGGCCTTCATGCCTGAGCCGCAGACTTTGTTAATTGTTGTGGCGCCCGTCGAAATGGGCAGTCCTGCGCCAAGTGCGGCTTGGCGTGCAGGGGCTTGGCCCAAGGCGGCTGGCAGGACACAGCCCATAATCACTTGATCTACAGCCTCAGGTGCAACGCCTGCACGGTCCACGGCTGCTTGAATGGCAATTGCGCCCAGCTTGGTTGCAGGGACAGAAGCAAGTGCGCCTTGCATCCCGCCCATGGGCGTGCGGGCATAAGCGGCAATCACAATGGGATCTGCAATCATCTCAACATCCTTTCGGTCCGACTCAGCATGGCTGGGCTCATGGCCTGCTTTTTCGCATGGGCACGCCTATTTCAAGCCATAGTTTTTGCAGCGCAGCAAATGCCGGCCCCGTCTGATTTTCATACAATTTAAGGCTGCGTATCTCTGGTTGATTTCAATCAATGTGGTCGGCATCATCCTTGCTGAAAGTCCGTCAAAAGGACAGCCAGAGAGAGGGTGTAAAATGCTGGACAGTGTCGCAGAACGCGTGCACGCCACATCGGCGAATGACGTTACGCATTTCGATGTTTTGATTGCTGGGGCAGGCATTTCAGGCATTGGCTCGGCCGTGCATTTGCAAGAGCAATGCCCGGGCAAAAGCTTTGTTATCCTTGATTCGAAAGACACATTTGGCGGCACCTGGGAAACGCATAAATATCCCGGCGTGCGCTCAGACTCGGATCTTTATACCTTTGGCTATCGCTTTAAGCCTTGGATTGGCCCGCCCATTGCAGCCGCCGAGGAAATTCTAAAATATATGGGCGAGGTGATCGACGAGAATAATCTCACCCCGCATATCCGCTATGGCCACACCATTACCCATTGCAGCTTTTCGCGCGAAACGAACCTTTGGACTGTCGAAGCCATCAGCAAGGCAGATGGCAAAACCCATGCCTTCACCTGTAATTTCTTGTGGATGTGCCAAGGCTATTACAACCACAACGACCCCTATATCCCCGACTGGACGGACCGAGAGAAGTTCAAAGGCCTGTTCATCCACGCGATGAAGTGGACGCCCGATATTGATGTGGCGGGCAAGAAGGTGGTTGTCATTGGGTCAGGCGCAACGGCGGCCACAGTCATCCCGGCGATGGCGGGCAAGGCCAAGCATGTGACAATGCTGCAGCGATCCCCCACCTATTTCTTCGCCAGCCCCAACCAGAATGAATTGGCAGACCGGCTGCGGCAAATTGGTATTGATGAGCCAACGGTGCACCGGGTGGTGCGCCAGCAGATCATGTATGATCAGCAAGTCCTCACCCAGCGCTGCATTGATGAGCCGGACGTTGTGGTGGAAGAGCTGAAAGAGCTGATCCGTCTTTATACCGGACCAGATTTTCAATTTGAGCCGCATTTCACGCCCAATTATCGTATCTGGCAGCAGCGCCTCGCCTTTGTGCCCGATGGCGATATTTTCCAAGCTGTTGCGCGCGGCGAAGTGAGTGTGGTGACGGATCATATTGATCGCTTCACGGAAAAAGGCATTCTCCTGAAATCCGGCGAGGAGCTGGAGGCTGATATCATTGTGGCGGCCACGGGCTTTAAGCTCTCCGTGCTGGGGGATATTCCCTTTGACGTGGATGGCGCGCCTGTCGATTGGGCCGATACCGTCACCTATCGCGGCATGATGTTTACGGGCGTGCCCAATATGGCGTGGGTGTTTGGCTATTTCCGCGCCAGCTGGACGCTGCGCGTGGATATGATGGGCGATTTTGTCTGCCGGCTGCTCAACCATATGAAAGATAAAGGCGTGAGCCGTGTTGAAGTGCAATTGCGGCCCGAAGACCATAATATGCCGAAACTTCCGTGGATTGAGGAAGAGAATTTCAACCCCAGCTATTTGGTCCGTGACTTGCACAAAATGCCCAAGCGCGGCGACAAGCCTGAATGGCGGCACAACCAAGATTATTGGCAGGAAAAGGATGATTTCCCCAAGATCAATCTTGATGGGGCGGAATTTGCCTATCGCTGAGGTGCAAAAGGCCGCCTGAATGGGCGGCTGCCTCTGCGCTTTGCGCCCGACAGGCGAGCGCAGCAGCCTCATTAACTGCGGCACATAATAGGGCTTGCAAAAGATGTTGTGCCCCCCGTTCTATTGCGGTCCGAAACGCAGATGCAATTGCCGACTTGCGGGTTTCAAAAACGCTATTCAGAGGTAGGCAGGGCAGTGTGATAAGCCCATGCCGTGCGAGCAGCCCGACAATTAAGGCGCGGGCGACACGGCCATTGCCGTCCGTAAAGGGGTGGGCAAAAACTATGTTGCGGAAGAGGGCCTCCAACGCGACTTCGAGCGGCTGTGCATCGCGCGCCATCTCTAGATACCCCTCCAACGCGTTCGGCGCAGAGCGGCGTGCGAAGTAAAAGCGCCGATGATGCTCGTCTAACCCAAAAATAGGCTTTGTTCGATATGACTGGCGCTGCCCTGTCAGGAGACTGGCCAATTCCAAGGCGCGGGCAGCTGTCAGCCGAAGGTCTGCAAGCTCTGACCAGAAGGACCAGAGAATGGGCTCAGGCGCGATGCGATAGAACGGTTTGCGTGGGACATTCGCGCCCAATCTCTCCTGCAATAGCCAAGCGGCTTTGGCCTCGAGGCCGAAGCAGTGCCATCCATCGCTTAAGCAACTATTGGCTTTCCGAATAAGGGCATGATCCAGCATATGCAGGGGCGATCAGCGTGGCCCGAGCTAAGCGGCTGTATTGTCCGTCAAAGCCCCGGTCTTATCATCATAACAGACTGTGTAGGTCCATCCGGTGCTCATCCCGTTGGGGACCAGGAGGACGCACGTCTTTTGTTGCAGGTGAAAGATGATGGCTTTGCTCGTCTCCACCAGCTTCTTCGCATTATAATCGCTGCCATAGGACCGCAACTTGATGGCTTTGTGATAGACCTTCTCTTCGGCAGGCGTCATATTTTTGGGAATATTCGGGTTGTCACACCCTTGAAGGAGAAGCGCGAGGGTAAAGCCTGTTAAGAGAGTTCTGAGCATCTGTCTCAAGCCTCAGCTAAAATAATGATCTGCAAGTTTTCCGTCTTCGGTCGAATAACAGACAACAGATTTCCGATCTGTACGCTTCCAGTAAAACAAAACGCATTTTCGGCCTTCCAGATTGAAGAAATAGGGTTTTGTCTGTTGGAGAACGATAATCCGATCAACATTGGCGCGGGTTTGTTCGAAGGTAATTGCCTTGCTTAGCAGAATGGCCGCTTTCATACCTATAGGCTTTTCATAGTCTGCAATATCTGACGGAAATAAATTGCATGAGCATAATGAAAGTGCACTCAGTATAAACAAAAATTTCATAATACACTTCCACTTTTGGCAGGATTGTAACAATAGTATTTTGGATTGTTTTGGTCTGAAATATCAATTGCCATGATGCCAATTGAAAAATTGTTGGCAACACTTATGTCTCCCCCAATCCCGCTAAGTCCTGGAGCAACGTCCGGTCCCGGGTGCGTGTGTATGAACACATCCGCACGACCAAAAAGCAGGTGATATAAATCTGGCTCAGCTAAATCGATTCTACCGTAAGTACGTTTAGTGAAAGGGTTGCCAAAATTGTTACCACCATAAAAATTTGTACCGTATTCCCAAAATGTCTTAGCAGATTGTTCGATCATATACTCCGAAATCGATTTGAAATTTGGCGATTGAATCATTTTTGAAAATAAGGGGTCAGTCTTGCACGTTTCTGCTTGCTGTCTGGCTTCTGCCGGTGTCGGTGCCCTATTCTGATAAGACCGAGCCATGGCGAGGCTAACCTTGATGATTTCATCATTGGGTAGGTTGCTGCCCGGAACTGCTTGGTTTGGGTAAGCATTGTAGACGCTGACCTTGATGATTTCCGCTGCCCGCGTGGCTTCGCGATAATCGAGATACGCCTCTTGTGCGGCCCAATGGGCGTAAATCTCGCTGCCATCAGGGTCATTGCAGCTGTCAAATGCATCGCGATAGCCGAGGCGGCCCCAAATGTTCGCCATTTCGTCTGCGGATAACTCAGGCATAACACGATCTCACAGATTGTAAGAACGCGACAAGGTTACGCTTCTGATCGCAGTGCGTCAAGCGCGCACGGAGTTATGCCCCCCAGATATGAGAGGGGTTTTGGCTAACAGTTTAGAAATGCGGCTTTTACGCCGCAGCGGGCAGCAAATGGCGTTCGCCGGCAATCCGCATCATTGCTTTTTGCAGCTTTTCAAAGGCGCGGACCTCAATTTGGCGGACGCGTTCGCGCGAGACGCCGAATTCCTGGCTTAGTTCTTCCAGCGTGCGCGGTTCATCGACCAAGCGGCGCTCAGTCAAAATCTGCTTTTCGCGGTCAGTCAGGCTCTGCATCGCTTCAATCAGCAGGGCATGGCGCTGGATGCGCTCTTCCGCGTCGGCCACTAGCTCATCTTGCAATGGGCCATCATCCACCAGAGAATCCTGCCACTGGCCTTCGCCATCTTCATTCAGCGAGACATTGAGCGAGGTATCACCGCCGCCCAGCATCCGCCGGTTCATGCTGATGACTTCTTCTTCCGTCACGCCCAGATCAGTTGCGATCTTGCGGACATCTTCGGGCCGCAAATCGCCATCTTCATAGGCGTCGAGATTCTTCTTCATCCGGCGCAGGTTGAAGAACAGCTTTTTCTGCGCGGCAGTCGTCCCCAGCTTTACGAGGCTCCATGAGCGGAGGATGAATTCCTGAATCGAGGCCTTGATCCACCACATGGCATAAGTCGCCAAGCGGAAGCCACGATCGGGCTCAAATTTCTTAACGCCTTGCATGAGGCCAATATTGCCCTCGGAAATCAGCTCAGACACGGGCAAGCCATAGCCGCGATAGCCCATGGCGATTTTCGCCACGAGTCGCAGGTGCGAGGTCACGAGCTTGGCAGCCGCCTCAGGGTCTTGATGCTCTTCGAAACGCTTCGCGAGCATATATTCTTCTTCGGCTGAAAGGATCGGGAACTTCTTGATTTCAGCCAAATAGCGGTTGAGCCCTTCCTCGCTATTGAGCGCAGGAATGGTGGCACTGCCCTTTGCTTTTACCGCCAGCGATTTGCCGGTCATCTTCATCTCCCTGTCCGCAGCGCCCTTATAAAGCGACGCTGCCACGCGATGCTCATAGCTTAAGATTTATGAACAGTCGCTGCATATCAGATGGGATGGGGCTTTCGAAATTTAAAGCCCCCCCCGTAATGGGGTGGATAAAACCCAAATGTGCGGCATGAAGTGCCTGTCTTTCAAAGGCTAAACGCTTAAGAACTTCGCGATGTTCCGCCCGGGTTCGGCCATAGACCGGATCACCCAGCAGCGCATGGCCAATCGAGGCCATATGGACACGCACTTGGTGCGTGCGGCCCGTTTCCAGCTTGCATTCAACTAAGGCCGCATGGCGCAGAGGTTCAACCATTTTCCAATGCGTGACGGCGCGTTTGCCCTTGTCTGGCCCAACAATGGCCACTTTCTTGCGATTAACGGGGGATCGGGCCAGCGGCGCATCTACTGTGCCAGATCCCGTCTTGGGCAGGCTCCCAACGATTGCAAAATAGCGTCGATCAATGCTGTGCGCGGCAAATTGTGCGGCCAAGCCTTCATGTGCCCGATCCGTCTTCGCGACGACCAGCAAGCCAGACGTGTCTTTATCAATCCGGTGGACAATGCCAGGCCGCGCAACCCCGCCAATGCCCGATAAGCGGCCTGCGCAATGGTGCAGCAAGGCATTTACCATCGTGCCATCCAAATTGCCGGCGGCAGGGTGCACAACCATGCCGGCAGGTTTGTCGACGACCAGCAGATGATCATCCTCATAGACAATGGCCAGCGGAATATCCTGCGCCACATTATGTGCAGGCGTTGGTGCAGGCACGCTCAGGGCATAGGGCGTGCCGGGCTTTACCTTAGTGGCCGGGTCACGGATCAACTGACCCATGCTGGTCACTTGGCCTGCAGAAATCAGGTTTTTCAACCGCTCACGTGAATAAACAGGCAGCAGCGCTGCAAGCGCACGATCCAGCCGCCACCCCGCCATTTCATCGGGGATCATTGCCTGTTCTTGGATTGCGCTGTCGCTCATGCCATAGCCTTGGGACCATGCGGGTCGAGATTTCAAGCCTTTTACTTGCGAAACTTCAGGCAGCGGTTGCAGCAAGCCCGGAGGTGGAGCGCTGTGGCTTGCTTTTTGGGGCGGGAGGCCGGGTCACGGATATTAGCTTTGCCGATAATATTGCCGCAAATCCCCAGCGCCATTTTGAGCTAGACCCCGCCCATCTTATCTCGGCGCATCGTGCGGCCCGCGGGGGCGGCCCCGCGGTTATTGGTCATTGGCATTCGCATCCCCTTGGAACGGCAGAACCTTCGCCAGAAGATGCGCGATCTGCCGCGCCCGATGGCCGCATTTGGTTGATCCTATCTGCCTCGGAGGTTCGCCTGTGGCGCGCGGTGGAAAATGGCCCCGTTCAAGGACGATTTGAACCGCTCGCCCTTGCCGTAGTTTAAACGCTGGGCCATTGCGGGATCTGCAGGTCCTTTTTGGTCATGCGGAGTATGCGTAATGAACATTGATGCCGTGGATTTCGCGAGCCTATTATGCTCGCGCCTCTGTCATGATTTGTTGAGCCCAGTTGCCGCCTTGAGCAATGGGCTAGAGCTTCTGGCCCAAGAGACGGAGCCAGACATGCGCCAGCAATGCCTCGACCTTTTGGCAGAGAGTTGTCGAGCCACAGTGAATAAGTTGAAATTTTTTCGCTTGGCCTTTGGGGCGGCAGGCGGATTTGGTGAATTGGTTGACAGCAGCGAAGTGCGTGAGGCGATTGAAGGGCTTTTCGCTGCAAATTCCCGCTTAACACTTGGTTGGATGGTATCAGAGCCCCGCCTGTCTAAACCTGCCATGAAAGTTTTGTTGAACTTGGCACTGATTGGCGGCGACGCGCTGATCCGGGGCGGACGGCTCGATATTGGCGTTGAACGCCGGGCTGGCGTGATCGAAATTGTTATTCGTGCAACGGGCGACCGGCTGGTGTTGGATAGCGCCATCCGCGAGAGCCTGTTGGGCAATCCGCCACAAGACGCTTTGATCGCGCGGCTAGGGCCAGCCCTGTTGGCCCGCGCTATTGCCGCGCAGCACCATGGGCATATCCAACTTGCCGAGACGGCAAGCTCGCATCTGCTGCTTGGGGCTGTGCTGCGCGACTGAAGATCTGTCGTTCGGCTTTGCATCTGGGCCTAAGCCTCTTATGGGATAGCCATGACAGCGCACCCGCATCCAAAATTTAGCGGATATGACATTCTTGTCGCCGTGGCGATGAATGTCATGTGGGGGCTGAACCTGATTGCCGTCAAAATGGGCGTGGATCTTATCGAGCCCCTGACGGCAGCGTGGCTTCGTCAAGTCATGGTGATGCTGATTTGTCTGCCCGCGTTGCGCATTATTGAAGGCAAAATGCGTGAGCTTGTCTTGCTGGGCGCGCTTGCTGGTGGCGCCTTTTACATCATCGTCAATATTTCCATGGCGGTCTCAACCAATGTCAGTGCGCTGGCCATTGCGGGCCAGCTAGGGGCGCCTTTTTCGCTGATTCTAGCCATTATCTTCCTTGGTGAGCGCGTGCATAAATACCGCATTGCGGGGATGGCGCTGGCCTTTGCCGGTGTTGTGATGATCGTTTTTGATCCCAATGCCGTGAATGAGCATTTGGGCCTGGCACTGACCGCAGTTGCCAGTTTCATCTGGGCTTGTTGTTCGTTGATTCAGCGGCGGCTGGTTGGGGTGCCAGTGCTCACCATTTATGCGTGGGTGGGGCTGGTTGGCACAGTGGTGCTTTTGCCCATTGCGCTGATCGCCGAGCCGCAAGCCATGGCCTCAATTCAAGATCTGCCATTGTCCAGCTTGGGCTGGGTTCTGTTTTCTGCACTTGGGTCCACTGTTATTGGCCAAGGGGCAATGAGCATTTTGCTGCAGCGCCACCCCGTAAGTGCCGTCGTGCCGTTGACATTGCCGACGCCCGTCATCTCCGTCATTGCAGCGGCTTATTGGTTTGGAACGCCGCTAACGCCCATCATGATTGCGGGCGGAGGTGTTGTGCTGGCAGGCGTTGCCATTGTAACGCTGCGCACGGCTCAGGCAGAGGAGGCGAAGCGCAGCTGATGGACGAGATGATCGACACGCCATCGCCCAATTTTGATGCGCGCACTTTGCCGATTTCGATGGTCGTGCTGCACTATACGGGCATGATTGATGGCGCGTCGGCAATCAACCGGCTCGCAGACCCCGAAGCCAAGGTATCCGCGCATTATGTGGTGGCCGAAGATGGGCAGATCATCCGCATGGTCGATGAAGCCAATCGGGCGTGGCACGCGGGCAGATCGTGGTGGCGGGGGATTAGTGATGTGAATTCCGCCAGTGTGGGGATTGAGATCGTCAATCCGGGCCATGAATTTGGCTATCGCCCCTTTCCCGATGCCCAGATTGAGGCCGTCATTCGCCTCGTTGCCGGCATTGTTGCGCGCTATGGCATTACGCGCGGCAATGTGGTGGGGCATAGCGATGTGGCGCCGGCTCGTAAGGATGATCCGGGCGAACTCTTCCCGTGGCACCGGCTTGCCAAATTGCGTTTGGCCCTGCCGCGCCCGACCAAGAATTTGATGGACCCGCATTGGTCCGATGCTGGCTTTTTGCTCGCGCTGGAACGCTTTGGCTATGATGTGACCGATGGCCCAGCCGCGGTGCGCGCCTTTCAACGGCGCTTTCGCCCCGAATTAATGGACGGGATTATTGATGGCGAATGCCGCGCGATCCTGCTTGCGCTGTTACTCCCCAAGCCTATGGGGGATTGAAAGATAAGAGGTTAGGAAGAGGATTGCTCATGCGTCGTGCTGCCATTGTTGCGCCCATCCGGACGGCGGTTGGCAAATATCTGGGGGCCTTGTCTGACTTTTCGGCAGGCGATTTGGGGGGCATTATCCTCAAAGCCCTGATCGAACGCACAGGCATTGATCCGGCGCGGGTGGATGATGTGATCTTTGCCCAAGGCTATCCCAATGGCGAGGCGCCCTGCATTGCTCGCTGGTCTTTGCTGCGTGCGGATTTCCCAATCAGCGTGCCCGGCTATTCGCTCGATCGGCGCTGCGGGTCTGGTCTGCAAGCCATTATCGATGCCGCGATGATGATCCAAACGGGCGTGGCGGATGTGGTGATTGCGGGCGGCTGTGAGAGCATGTCGAACGTGGAATATTACACCACCGATATGCGCAAAGGTGCGCGGGCAGGCTCAGTCACCATGCATGATCGCTTGGCGCGGGGCCGTGTTATGTCACAACCCATTGAACGCTTTGGCGTGATTTCCGGCATGATCGAAACGGCTGAAAATCTGGCACGCGATTATGGCATTAGCCGCGAAGAGTGCGATGACTATGCCGTGATGAGCCACCAGCGCGCGACGGCCGCTTGGGCTGAAGGCAAGTTTGCCGATGAGCTCGTTCCCATTGAGATTCCTCAGAAAAAGGGGGATCCCATTCGCTTTGTGCAGGATGAAGGCTTCCGCCCCGATGCCTCGATGGAAAGCCTTGGCAAGCTGCGTCCGATTGAGGGCGGGGTTGTGACGGCCGGGAATGCCAGCCAGCAAAATGACGCGGCCGCCGCCTGTCTGGTCGTTGCCGAAGACAAGCTGGCCGAATTGGGCCTCGAGCCCATGGCGTGGTTCCACAGCTGGGCGGCAGCGGGTTGTGATCCGGCACGCATGGGCATTGGCCCGGTGCCTGCGGTGGAACGCTTGTTCAAGCGCACTGGCCTAAGCTGGGATGATATTGATCTGGTCGAACTGAACGAAGCCTTTGCGCCCCAAGTGCTTGCGGTTCTGAAAGGCTGGGGCTGGGATGATCGGTCGCGCCTCAATGTCAATGGATCGGGCATTTCGCTGGGCCATCCCATTGGGGCGACGGGCGGGCGTATTCTGGCAAATCTGGTGCGGGAACTTCATCGCCGAAATGGCCGCTATGGCCTTGAAACCATGTGCATTGGCGGCGGTCAGGGGATTGCAGCGGTGTTTGAACGCGCCTGATTTTTGCGCGGTTAAATCCTATTTCTCTGTCCTACAGCCGCTGTTGAGGTTCATGAAGCCTGCCCTGTGAGTCGGGGGCAGTGATGAATTTTCAAATTGAACAACGGGGCCGAGATTATTGGGCACGCACAGGCCAAGAGCCCGACTTTTTTGTCGGGCGGCGTGTGCGCTATCAGGGGCGGCTGGGGCTCAGCAACGCAGTGCCGGGGGCGCCGCTGGTGGCGGCAGATGCCTATCGCGCCCAAGATTATGTAGAAACCTTAGGCATTTGGGCGCATATATTGGCCCCCATAATTGCCTGTGAAGGCGGGCGGTTTACGGCGCTGAACAGCTATGATCGGGCGGCCTTTAGCTTTGGCGTCGGCCAATTTGCCGCCCATGTGCCAGAGGGGGATTTTGTCTGCCTGATGCGCAGTTTGTTGGTGCTGCCTGAGGCCAGAACCTATTTTCCGGAATTGGGGCTGGCCAAGGGGCGGATCGCCCGTGTCGGAGCGGACCTTCAGCCGTTGGAAGATGCCGTTAGCACGGCCGCTTTGATGGCGTGGTTCAACCCTGATTCAGCCGCAATTGATGCCGCTGAGGTACAGGCCGCCGCCCGGCTGATCCATTGGACGCGGACGCGGCCTGCAGCCCGCCGGGCGCAAATGGCCCAAATGGTGGCCCGCGCGCGTGCGCACATGCAGCGCGCCCTGCAGAAATTGTCCTTGGAGTCGCTGGCGGGCCCCTATTGTGTCGTGCTGATTGACTTGCTGCACCATGGGCGGGGCGGGGCAAGGCTGTGGCCCAAAGTGGCAGCGGCGCTGGCCGCGGCTGACCCTATGGCCGCGCTCTTAGCCATTGGGGCGGGCCCATGGGCTGGGCGCGTGGCCCAGTTGCGCGCGGACATAGCGAACATGCCGGAACTTGGAGGCGTGTCTTGGGATGGCGCCACAGGGGATTGGCGGGGTGGGCCAATTTAGCCACTGCGCATCGGTGATTGCGCAATGCCGACCCCCGGCCTAAAAGAAGCCCTGCCAGAGGGCCGGGCGGCCGCCGGTAGGCTTCGGCCTGCGGGAGGAAAGTCCGGGCTCCAGCGAGGATCGGTGCCGGGTAACGCCCGGCGGGGGTGACCCCAGGGACAGTGCCACAGAAAGCAAACCGCCGTTGCTTCGGCGCGGTTAGGGCGAAAGGGTGCGGTAAGAGCGCACCGCGCCTCTGGTAACAGAGGCGGCATGGTAAACCCCACCGGGAGCAAGACCGAATAGGGGCGGCATATGGGAGTCCTCCTCCCCGTCGCCCGGGTTGGTTGCTTGAGCGGGCCAGCAATGGCTCGCCTAGAGGAATGGTCGCCCATCATGCTTCGGCATGTGGACAGAACCCGGCTTACAGGCCCTCTGGCAGTTTCCTCTTTCCGAGATGCGCTTTTCACCATTGTGGGATTTGTGATGGGTTCCCTGAGGCCATAATCGTCGCTAACGGATGATCATGGCTGATCAATCGCCCCTCGATATCTTCAAGCAAGTGCTGACGGGCACGGCGCGTGCCATTGCGCATGAGCCTGAGGTGGAAATTGCCTTTACGGCAGACGCGCCGAGCCAAGCGGGCAAGAATTTTCGTGTGCCAATGCCGGGTCGCTTGCTGCCCGCCGAGCAAGTGGCTGAGGCGCGCGGCTTTGCCGATGGCATGGCGCTGCGGCTGAAACATCATAATGACAGTCTCCACCGCGCCAACCGCCCCAGCGAGGCCATTGCAGGCGCAGTGTTTGACGCAATTGAGGATGCGCGCGTCGAAGCCCTTGGGGCACGCGCGATGGAGGGCGTCCGCGCCAATTTGAACCATGCGCTTGAGATGCGGATGCGCTCTGACCCAATCAGCCGGGCGCAAGCGCCCGATGAAGTGCCTTTGCCGACGGCCATTGGCCTGTTGGTGCGCGAAAAGCTGACGGGTGATATCGCTCCCGTTTCGGCACAAGCGGGCCTTGATATGGTGCGCGGCTGGATTGAGGAAAAAGGCGGCGCTGAAATGGCCGCACTGGGGGAAACGCTGCACGATCAGCGGGCCTATGCCGAGCTGGTGCAAAAGCTGCTCCGCGATTTGGAACTGACCGCCAACCCCGATGATATCGACCCGACTGAGTCGACTGACGAAGGCGAGGACGAGCAGCAAGGCGAGGGCGAACAGGACCAGCAGCAATCTGAAGAGGGCCAGTCCGAAACGCAAATGGACGCACGTGCCGAACAAGGCGAGGGCGAGGCTGAAGACGGCGACCAACAAGAAATGGACGCCGAAGCGGATATGGATGGCGATGGCGAGCCAGGCGAGGATGGCGAAGAGGGCATGATGCCCGTGCGCCCCAACCGCCC
>JBEEOY010000089.1:0-3252 GCA_041191345.1 Pseudomonadota bacterium | reverse complement strand
TCATCCGAGGCTTGGATCACCTGCTTCAACGCCTTTGATTGCCACATGAAATTCTTGGGCAAGGCGTGCGTTGTGCCGAAAAGATAGATGGTCGTATCCTCATCTGCCACCTTCCAAATTGCAGGCTGTGGCTCAAATCTGAGGGATTTATGAGTCTGGGGCGAGGGCCGTTGCGGCTTGGCCGCTAAGGCAGGGCCAAGGCCAATAAGCGCCCAAATGGCGCATAGGGCCATTCGCTTGTGCATCGCTCTCCACGCCGGGTCGTGCTCGGCTTGTTTATGAGCGTGTCAGGCTGCGCTTCTCGCGGCCACGGGTCAAGGCCAAATCCTGTCCGCTTGCTTGACCCGCAAGCCCTGCTCCGCCTAAGGCCCGGCCATGTCGGCAGATCATAACGCTTTAAGCTTTCAGGACCTGATCCTTACCCTCCATGATTATTGGGGCAAGCAGGGCTGTGTCATCTTGCAACCCTATGACATGCGGATGGGGGCAGGCACTTTCCACCCCGCAACAACGCTGCGCGCTTTAGGGCCAGACAGCTGGAATGCAGCCTATGTGCAGCCCTCGCGCCGCCCGACGGATGGCCGCTATGGCGAGAACCCAAACCGGCTGCAGCATTATTACCAATATCAGGTGATTATGAAGCCGAGCCCGGCGAACCTGCAAGAGCTGTATCTGGGCAGCTTGGATGCCATTGGCATTGACCCGTTAAAGCACGACATCCGCTTTGTGGAAGATGATTGGGAAAGCCCGACATTGGGGGCTTGGGGCCTGGGCTGGGAAGTCTGGTGCGATGGCATGGAAGTCACCCAGTTTACCTATTTTCAACAAGTCGGTGGTTTTGATTGCAAGCCTGTAGCAGGCGAACTGACCTATGGGTTGGAGCGCTTGGCCATGTATATTCAAGGTGTCGACCGCGTGTATGATCTGCGCTTCAACAATCATGGCGTCACATATGGCGACGTGTTTTTGGAAAATGAGCGTGAATTCAGCGCTTATAATTTCGAAGTTGCAGATACTGAGACGCTGTTTGACGCCTTTAAAAAGGCAGCGGCCGAATGCCAGCGCTGCATTGACGCCAAACTGCCGCTGCCGGCTTATGATCAAGCCATTGAAGCCAGCCATATTTTCAACGTGCTGAATGCGCGCGGCGTGATCTCGGTCGCGGAACGCCAAGCCTATATTGGCCGCGTGCGTGATTTGGCGAAGGGCAGCTGTGCCGCCTGGATGGAAAAGAACGGGTGGGAGGCGTAAGATGACCGACTTCCTGTTCGAACTTCTGTCCGAAGAAATCCCCGCGCGCATGCAAGATAAGGCGCGGGACGATTTGGCGCGCCTCTTTGCCGGAGAGTTGGAGAAAGCGGGTCTCAAAGCCGAAGCGTTGGTGACCTATGCCACCCCGCGTCGTTTGGCGTTGATTGCCAAGGGCTTGCCGCTCGAAACACAGGCCGTTCGTGAAGAAACCAAGGGTCCCAAGGTCGGTGCGCCGCCTCAGGCGCTTGAGGGCTTTTTGCGCAAGACCGGGCTGACGCAAGATCAGCTGGAAGAGCGCGACGGCACCTATTTCGCGATTGTCGAAAAGCCGGGCCGCAAAACGGCGGACGTGCTGGCAGAGGCCATCCCTGCGATCATCCGCGCCTTCCCATGGCCCAAATCCCAGCGCTGGGGGGCGGCATCCCGCTCGACCGAAAGCCTGCGTTGGGTGCGGCCATTGCAGGGCATTATCGCGCTGTTGGGCGATGATGTTGTGCCGTGTGAGATTGATGGCATTGTCAGCGGCTCTGCCACTGTTGGCCATCGTTTCCACCACAAAGGCCCCGTCACCATTGGCAATGCGGGCGATTACGCCACCAAGCTGCGTGCCTGCCATGTCATTGTCGATCAAGAAGAACGCCGCGCGATGATCCGCGCGGGTGCTGAACAGGCGGCCTCTGCGGCTGGGCTGACATTGGTGCCCGATGAAGGCCTGGTGATTGAAAATGCGGGCCTCACCGAATGGCCCGTGCCATTGCTCGGCCGGTTTGACCCAGACTTTTTGACTGTGCCCGAAGAAGTCATCCAGCTGACGGCGCGCGTGAACCAGAAATATTTCATTTGCCGGGATGCGGCTGGCAAGCTGGCCAACGCCTTTGTCTGCACGGCCAATATCAGCGCGCATGATGGCGGCGCCTCGATCATCGCGGGCAATGAAAAGGTGCTGGCCGCCCGTCTGTCTGACGCGCGCTTCTTCTACGAAACGGACTTGAAGGTTCCGCTGGAACAGCAGGCGGAAAAGCTGAAGGACATTGTCTTCCACGAAAAGCTGGGGACTGTGGCCGCGCGGGTGCGCCGGATGGAAGCCATTGCCACAACTTTGGCCGCTGCCATTCCAGGATGTGATGCCCAAGCCGCAGGGGCTGCGGCCGCGCTTGCCAAGGCTGATCTTGTGACGGGCATGGTCGGTGAATTCCCCGAACTTCAAGGTCTGATGGGCGGCTATTATGCGGCAGCCCAAGGCAAGACTGCTGCTGTGGCTGAGGCCATTCGCGATCATTACAAGCCTGTTGGGGCGAGTGACAGCGTGCCCTCGGCACCCGGGAGCATTGCAGTCGCTCTCGCAGAAAAGCTCGATACGCTCACCGGCTTTTTCGCGGTGGATGAAAAGCCAACTGGCTCCAAAGATCCGTTTGCGCTGCGCCGTGCAGCCTTGGCTGTCATTCGCCTGATTACAGAAAATGGCTTGCGTCTGCCGCTGGGCAATGCGTTTGCCAGTGTGTCTAAGCTCTATGCTGCTGATGGCATTGCTTCAGCAGACCCTTCGGCAGACTTGCTTGATTTCTTTGCGGATCGTCTGAAAGTCCAGCAGCGTGAAGCCGGTGTGCGGCATGATTTGATTGACGCTGTATTTGCGCTGGGCGGGGAGGATGATCTTGTTCGCTTGCTCGCACGAGTCACGGCGCTGCAATCTTTCGTCACAACCGAAGACGGAACCAATTTGCTTGCGGCGTATAAGCGCGCGGCGAACATTCTGAAGTCTGCGCCAGAGGCTGCACCTGTTGCTGCCTCGGGGGATCTTTTGGCGGCAGAAAGTGCCTTGCTGTCTGCGCTCGATGCTGCGGCACCCAAAGCCGCCTCTGCGGTTGAAAGCGAACAATTTGAAGCGGCGATGGCGGCCTTGGCCTCGCTGCGGGCGCCGATTGATGGCTTTTTCGATGGCGTGATGGTGAATGATGAAGACCCCGCAAAGCGGGCCTTTAGGCTCGGTTTGCTGACGCG
>JBEEOY010000088.1:0-43101 GCA_041191345.1 Pseudomonadota bacterium | reverse complement strand
GGCGGAGACGGAGGGATTCGAACCCTCGATACGGTTACCCGTATGACGCTTTAGCAAAGCGTTGGTTTCAGCCACTCACCCACGTCTCCGGCGCGTCTGGCTGGGGGCGCTATAGCGAGGGCCGGGGGCGGAGACAATGCCCTGTTGCATGAGAAATGTGATTCAGATGGGCGCAAAAGCGACTCATCTCATCGCTGCGCGCTTGCAGGCGCGTGAAAAGCCCGGTCAAGACGCATTTTAAAAGATGCAAAGGGAAGGCTTTATGCTCCGAATCTCCGTTTCATGGCCCGCAGTTTCAAACACGGCTAAGGCTATGGTTCTGGCCGGGCTTCTTGCCGTTCAGGCGCAGGCACAGACGGCTGGGTCAGTTTATGAAGTGCCCGCTGCCCCGCCCACGCCATCTGCGCCCGCTGCCGCGCCAGAGGCTGCTGCCTCGGCGCCTTCAGCTGCGCCTGCGCCGTCAGCTCCCGCAACATCCCCCGCATCCGTGCCTGCCGCACCCGCAGATCCAGCACCTCCCGCTGCGCCCCAACCATCGCCCGCGCCGCAAGCCGCACCTGCGCCGGCCACAGACAGTGCCGCCGCTGCACAAACGGCAGCGCCCCCCCAAGGGGCAGCCGAGACAGCTGCAGCAGCCACGCACAATAAAGATGATCTGATTGGCGCGGCAGAGGGTGTATTTGGCAAAGGCTCAAAGGGCCTTGCGGAAATGATTGAGAAAATCCTGAAAGATCAGGGCCAGCCAAATGCCTATATTGCTGGCCGTGAAGTCTCTGGCGCGCTGCTCTTTGGGCTGCGTTACGGCTCGGGCACCATGGTGCATAAGGTAGAAGGCCAGCGGCCTGTTTACTGGACGGGCCCGTCGCTGGGGCTGGATGCCGGGGGTGATGCCACCAAGACCTTTGTTCTGGTCTATAATCTTTATGACAGCCAAGATTTGTACCAGCGCTATGCCCAGGTTGAAGGGCGCGCCTATTTTATTGGTGGCCTGTCTGCCACATATATGCGCCGCGGCGATGTAGTGGTGATCCCCATTCGCATGGGCGTGGGCATGCGCCTGGGCGCCAATGTCGGCTATATGAAATTTAGTGAAAAGGCCAAGTGGCTGCCCTTTTAAGGCTATGTCCGCTGAAGCTTTAGTCTGCCAGCAGGCGCCAGCCCAGTGTCTCACCCGCGTGGAAGGGCACAAGGCTGGAGCCTGCAGCGGGAATGGCCATGGGCACTGTTTCGCCGCCGCGCACCAGGGTGATCGTGCCCTCGTTCACGGGTAGGCGATAAAAGGCTGGGCCGTTCAGCGAGGCAAAGGCTTCCAACTTGTCCAAGGCGCCTTCCTCATCAAACACGGCAGCATAGCTTTCAATGGCATAGGGCGCGTTGAAAATGCCTGCACAGCCGCAGGATGTTTCTTTGGTTTCAATTGCATGGGGTGCAGTGTCAGTGCCCAAGAAGAATTTGGCCGCACCAGATGTTGCCGCCTTGCGGAGCGCCAGCCGGTGCTTTTCGCGCTTTACAATGGGCAGGCAGTAGAGATGGGGGCGAATGCCCCCCACCAGCATATCATTGCGGCTAATATGCAAATGCTGCGGGGTAATAGTGGCCGCCACATTGGGGCCAGCAGAGGAAACAAAATCCACAGCATCCGCCGTGGTGATATGTTCAAACACGGTGCGCAATGCGGGGAAGTCTGCCGTAATGCGCGAAAAGATCCGCTCAATAAACACGGCCTCGCGGTCAAACACGTCCACATCATGGTCCGTCACTTCGCCATGGACGAGGAAGGGCATGCCAATTTTTTCCATCCGGGCAAGGACGGGATAAAGCTTCAAAATATCAGTCACACCAAAGGCGGAATTGGTCGTCGCATTGGCGGGGTAGAGCTTGGCGGCCGCAAAAGCCCCTGTTTCAAAGCCATGGGCCAGATCATCCGGGTCAGTCGTGTCTGTTAGATAACAGGTGATGAGCGGCTCAAAATCGCTTCCTTCTGGCAAGGCAGCCATAATCCGGGCGCGATAGGCGACGCCCATCTCGGCGGTGGTCACAGGCGGCTTTAAATTGGGCATCACAATCGCGCGGCGGAATTGGCGAGCGGTATAGCCCACCACAGCGTTCAGCATATCGCCATCACGCAGATGGACATGCCAATCATCGGGGCGGCGGATGGTGATGCGGTCAGTCATGCAAACTCCGTCGAATCTAATGGCTTGGGATTCGCCTGATGCGCCCTTAAATGAAGCTCATGTCCAATACCATGCTTTCAGATCGTGCTGTCATCCGTCTTTCGGGCGAGGACGTGCGCGGCTTCCTTCAAGGCCTTGTCACTAATGATGTGCTGGGCGCTCTGCCAGTTTGGGCGGGGTTGCTCACGCCGCAAGGCAAGGCACTGTTTGATTTTTTCATCTGGGGCGATGGAGATGACGTGCTGATTGATTGTGAGGCCGATCAGGCCGAGGCGCTGATCAAGCGGCTGTCGCTCTATCGGCTGCGGCGGCCGATTACGATTGCACGAGATGAAGAGTTGGCAGTTCATTGGGCTCAAGCGGGTGAGATGGGCGTGCCCGACCCGCGCTTGGCCGCGCTTGGCCGCCGCTGGATTGCGCCGCCTGAGGGCGTGGCCCAGGGCTATCACGCGCATCGCTTATCCTTAGGGGTGGCTGAAGGCGTGGCAGAGCTGGGGCAAGATAAAACACTCTGGCTAGAGGCCAATGCGGCGGAGTTGAACGGCGTCAGCTTTACCAAAGGCTGTTATATCGGGCAGGAAAACACGGCCCGCATGAATTATCGGCAAAAGGTCAATCGGCGGCTATTTGTTATGCCGAATGGCGGGGTGGAGCGGCGCGCCGTGGCGGATCCGGGCGAGGCGCTGGTCCCCGCTTGGCTGGCACCCAGCCTTGCTCAAGCCGCCACTGCTGATCCCGCGGCTGACTAATACCGCCGGAATGATCCCCTTGCGCGCGTAAATTCAGCCTTTCACTCGCCTGCATCCCCGGCTACCGCCGTGAGGTAAGGAAAAGGGGCGATAAAATGGGGGAATGGGTGGCAGGTCTGGGCCTCAGCAATGAGGCGCTGTCCATATTGGCGGCAATTATTTTCGGCGCGGCTGTTGTGCGCGGCCTGACGGGCTTTGGCTTTGCCATTTTGGCAGTGCCGCTCATGGGATTGGTCATCGCGCCAACACAGGCGGTGTTGCTCGCCATTGTTCTCCAAATGCTGATTGGCCCTTTTGGCGTGGGCAAGGCCCTGGGCCATATTGATCGCAAACTTGTCGGCGGTGTTGCCCTGTGCGCGATGATTGGCACGCCGCTTGGGCTGTGGGTGCTGGCGCACACCCCGCATGATGTGGCCCGCCTTATGATTGCGGGCATTGCTGTTGGGTGTTTTGGAACATTCCTTATCAAGCGCGCCCCAACGCCCAGTGCTGCCCCCTTGCATATTGCGGCAACGGGCCTGTCCTCTGGCCTGCTCAATGGCTTTGCGGCCATGCCGGGGCCGCCTGTTATCCTTTATTTTGTGCGCTCTGGGGTATCACCCTTGGCGGCGCGTGGATCGATGATCCTCGTCTTTTTTGCAGCCGCCATTGCCGGCACAATCACGGCAGCCGTGCGGGGGCTATTGTCTTCCAATGTGCTTTGGCTTGCCGCCATCGCTTTCCCCTTGATGCTGGCAGGCAATCAGATTGGCTCGCGCTTTTTTGGCGTGGTGCCCGAACGCGTCTGGCGCGGCATTGTGATTGCGTTGCTCTGTGTGGCAGCGATTGGTGCTCTGACCAAGTTGTAGGCTTGACGCCAGCCAACAGGCTCGCCAAGCGGGTAGGACAAGCGAAAGGAACCAAACGCGTGGAACCGGTCAGCACGATCGAAGGCAAAGCCTATCCCTTTGGCCTTAAGAATATTGATACGGATGTCATCATCCCGGCAGAATGGCTGAAAACCATCAGCCGCTCGGGCCTTGGCAAAGGCGCGTTTGAGGCGCTGCGCAAAGACCCGGACAATATGTTTGACAGCCCTGACTATGCAGGCGCGCCGATTTTGATTGCCGGGGATAATTTTGGCTGTGGCTCCAGCCGTGAACATGCCGCTTGGGCCTTGGCTGATCTGGGCATTAAATGCGTTATCGCCCCCAGCTTTTCGGATATTTTTTCGGGCAATGCCTTTAAAAACGGCATTTTGACTGTGGTCCTGCCCCAAGAGGCGGTGGACCGTCTGCTCGAAGTTGCCAAGACGGACACGATCCACATTGATCTTGAGCATCAGGTGGTGACCACGCCGTTTCAGGATCGCTTTCATTTTGAGATTGATGCGTTCCGCAAACACTGCCTGACCAATGGCCTCGACGAAGTGGGCTTAACGCTGGCAATGGATGACAAGATTTCAGCCTATGAAAGCCGGGCGGCAGCAGCCTGGCCGTGGCAAGCAGGAGCAGGAGCATGAAGGCATTATTGTCTAAGGCCGTTGGCGGCCCCGAAACCTTGGTTCTGGAAGAGGTGGCCGATCCCGTTGCTGGGCCGGGCCAAATTCTCGTTTCGGTGAAGGCCTGCTCCGTCAATTACCCCGATGTGCTGGTGATTGAGGATAAATATCAGTTCAAGCCGCCACGCCCCTTTGCGCCGGGCAGCGAAGTGGCCGGTGTTGTGGAAGCCGTGGGCGAGGGCGTGACTCAGTTTAAAGTGGGGGACCGCGTTCTGGGGGCCACGGGCAATAATGGCGGCATGGCCGAAAAAACCGTGCTGAATGCCGCCACAGCGTACACGCTTCCCGAAGAGCGCAGCTTTGCCGAAGGGGCCGCGCTCATCCTGACTTATGGCACATCCATTCACGCGCTGGTTGATCGAGGGCATTTAAAGGCTGGCGAAACGTTGCTCGTGCTGGGCGCAGCCGGTGGCGTTGGCTTGGCCGCAGTCGAACTGGGCGTGGCCTATGGCGCCCGCGTGGTTGCCGCCGTCTCCTCGGAAGAAAAAGCAGCGGCTGCACGCGCTGCTGGCGCGCATGATGTGGTCATTTATGGGCGCGCGCCTTTTGATAAGGATCAGTCCAAAGCCTTGGCCGATGCGTTTAAGCAAGCCGTTGGCCCCAATGGTGCCAATGTCATTTATGATGCCGTGGGCGGCGATTATGCAGATCCTGCCATTCGCTGCATTGCATGGGAAGGCCGCTATCTGGTCGTTGGTTTCCCAGCCGGCATTCCGCGCCTGCCGCTTAATCTGACTTTGTTGAAGAGCTGTGATGTGTGCGGCGTCTTTTGGGGCGCGTTTACTATGCGTGATCCTGAGGCCAACCGTGCGCATATTGCAGAGCTGTTTCGCCTTTGGAAAGACGGCAAAATCAGCCCGCGTGTTACGGATACCTTCCCGCTGGAAAAGGGCGGTGAGGCCATCGCCAAAATGGCCCGACGCGAAGCCATTGGGAAACTTGTGGTGACGATTGATTAAGGCGCATGGCCGGGCTGGTTGAAGCCTGCCCGGCTCGACCTTATGTTGGGCGGGCAGGTCACTGCTGGGATTTGGCTGTCCGAAAAAGGAATGATCGATGACCACGTTTGACAACCGCGAAGCGGCTTTTGAAAACAAATTCGCGCATGATCAGGACATGGCGTTCCGCGTTACGGCGCGTCGTAACAAGCTGCTCGGCCAATGGGCGGCGGCGCGTATGGCGCTGACTGAGGCGGAGACGGACGCCTATGCCAAATCCGTTGTACAGGCTGATTTTGAAGAAGCCGGCGATGAAGATGTGATCCGCAAGCTGCTGGGGGATTTGATTGCCGCAGGCGTCGATACCAGCGATGAGGAAGTGCGTCAGGCGCTGGCCGATCAAGAGGTAGAAGCACGCCGCCAATTAATGGAAGCAAAATAACTCATGCCAATGGCAGCTGCTGATATTGAGGCCATGATTTTGGCTGCTTTCCCCGATGCGCAGGTCGAGATTACGGATCTCGCCGGCGATGGAGACCATTATGCCGCACGTGTGGTCAGCTCTGCCTTTCAAGGCATGCCGCGCGTGCGCCAGCATCAGGCTGTCTATGCAGCGCTTGGCGGGCGCATGGGGGGTGAACTCCACGCCCTTCAATTGACGACTGCCACCCCCGAATAAGGAGTTTGGTAAAAATGACGGATACGAACACCCGGATCAGCGAGATTGTGAATGGCAATGATGTTGTGCTGTTCATGAAAGGCTCGCCGCTTTTTCCGCAATGTGGCTTTTCCAGCCGCGCAGTTGCCATTTTGGATCGCTTGGGCGTCGAATATGCCAGCGTTGATGTGCTGCAAGATGCCGAAATTCGCGTGGGCATTAAGGAATTTTCGGATTGGCCAACTATCCCCCAGCTTTATGTGAAGGGGGAATTTATTGGCGGGTCCGACATCATGATGGAAATGTATGAAGCGGGCGAACTCGGCGAATTAATGGCTGAACAAGGCGTCGCCTCGGCCAATTAAGCGCGCTGTTCAGATTGGGTTCACGCGCCCAGCGCAATAGTGCCTCTACAGCTTCTGCCACGCTCCCGGCAGATATGTTACCGCATCAGCCTAACCCCAAAGGCTGATGCAGCCGGGGGAGGCGCCGGGTTCCATCCCGCCCGGGTGCCTCCCCGGCTCCCCATAACCCTGACACCCGCACAACGCTGTCACTCAGGCGGTATCTCAACCCTGTTCATTTGCTGGCATTGAATATCCCGCCCGCCTGCGCCACATGGGCTGCATGAACGTGCCAGATCTTTCGAACGAGCCTTATGCCCAAGCGGTGCAGATTAGCCCGCTGGTGCGGCGCGTTTTGGCCTATAATCCATCCCCCTTTAGCTATACGGGCACGCAAACCTATATTGTGGGGCAGGGTGACGTGGCGGTGATTGATCCTGGCCCTTTGGGGGATGATCCTGCCCATGTGGAGGCGCTGATCCGCATTTTGGCGGGGGAGCGCGTGGTGGCCATTATGTGCACCCATACGCATCGTGATCATTCCCCGGCTGCTGCGCCTTTGGCCGCGGCCACGGGGGCGCCGATTATTGGCTGTGCGCCTTTGGTGCTGGAAGATGATGGCCCACGTGCCGATGCCAGCTTTGATGCCACTTACGCGCCAAATCGCGTATTGGCTGATGGCGATCAGCTGTCCGGTCCCGGCTGGACACTGACCACGCTTGCCACGCCCGGCCACACCTCCAACCATCTTTGCTTCGCGCTGGAGGAAGAGGCGGCGCTCTTCACAGGCGATCATGTCATGGGCTGGTCTACCTCTGTCGTCTCGCCGCCCGATGGCGATATGGCGGCCTATATGCGCAGTCTTGGCCTGCTCATGACGCGCGAGGACCAGATTTATTACCCCGCCCATGGCGCGCCCATTGAAACGCCCCAGCGGCTGGTGCGCGGCATGATGGGCCACCGCAAACAGCGTGAGGGGCAAATTTTGCGCCTGTTGGATGCAGGGGTGGGGCACATCCCCGATATGGTCGCCCAAATGTATAAGGGCGTGGACAAAAGGCTGCACCCGGCCGCAGGCCGGTCTGTCTTGGCGCATTTGATTGATCTGCGTGATCGGGGCCTTGTGACAGGCGCCGATGCAAATTGGGTGCGTGTGCAAACCCCCGATATGGAAAAGGAAACCGCATTATGACCGCCATGACGGGCAATTTGGCTGGCGTTGATATTCGCGCCGAGATTGAACGCCTCCGCAAAGAGCGCAATGCCATCATCCTCGCCCATTATTATCAGCGGCCTGAAATTCAGGATTTGGCCGATTATGTCGGCGATAGTCTGGAGTTGAGCCGCAAGGCACAGGCAACGGATGCAGATGTCATTGCCTTTTGCGGTGTCCGCTTCATGGCCGAAACAGCGAAGATCCTCTCGCCTGAAAAAACTGTGATCCTGCCAGATATGGATGCCGGGTGCAGCCTTGAGGATAGCTGCCCGCCCGATCAGTTCGCCGCCTTTCGTGCAGCGCACCCCGACCACATCGCGCTCACCTATATCAACTGCTCAACCGAAGTTAAGGCGCTGTCTGATATTATCGTCACAAGTTCTTCTGCTGAAAAGATTTTGTCGCAAATTCCACCTGAGCAGAAAATCATCTTCGGGCCCGATAAACATCTGGGCGGCTATCTAAAGCGCAAGCTGGGGCGCGATATGCTGCTCTGGCCCGGCGTGTGCATTGTGCATGAAGCGTTTTCAGAAACAGAGCTGGTCAAGCTCAAGGCGCAACACCCCGGCGCGCCCGTGGCCGCGCATCCCGAATGCCCGGCGCATATTGTGGACCATGCCGATTATGTCGGCTCCACCAGCGGCATTTTGGAGTACGCCAAGCACATGCCCGGCGACACGCTGATTGTGGCGACAGAGCCGCACATCATCCACCAGATGGAATTGGCGATGCCGCACAAGACCTTCATTGGCGCGCCGGGGGCGGACGGCAACTGCAACTGCAATATCTGCCCCTATATGGCGCTCAACACGCTGGAAAAGCTCTACATCGCCCTGCGCGACCTGACGCCGCAAGTGCATATCGAGGAAAGCCTGCGGTTGAAGGCCAAGCAAAGCCTTGATCGCATGCTCGAGATGGCGAGCAGCACTGTGGGGCAGGGGGATTTGGGGGCGCGGCCGGCCTAAGCCGCAGGCGTTACGCAGCCGACCGCTTATGCCGTTCGGCTGGCTCAAAACTGATCCGCAGCCTCGTCCCTGTGGCCGCTGCCAGTTTTTTCAATGTTGTTGTGGAAGGTTGGGCTTTGCCGCCTTCCATCCGGGCAATCACGCTTTGGCTCGTGCCCATGCGCGTCGCCAATTGTGCCTGAGTGAGGCCCGCCTCGGTCCGCGCGCGGATCACTGCAGCTGCCAACTCAAACTCCTCAGCGAGCGCATCATATTCCCGCTGAAAATCGGGGTCTGCCCGCCAGTTATCGGCCATTTCTCGAAATGGAATGGGCTTCTTCATGTCAACTCCTTGGCCCGCTGCAAGGCCAGTTTAATCTCGCGCTGGGGCGTCTTTTGCGACTTCTTGATGAACGCCCGAACAATCACCACACGCTTGCCCGACGCCGTGACGTAAATTGCCCGTGAAATGCCGTCCCGGCCTTTCATGCGCATTTCCCAAAGTGATTGCTGCAGATGCTTCACATGTGGCTGGCCGACATTCTCCAAGCCATAGGTCTCAATCAGATCTACAATTCGCACAAGTCGAGCCCGCATATCGCTGGGAAGGGCATCCAATTCAGCCTGAACATTGCTGTCAAATACGCTGACACGCCAACTCATGTCTTTTTCAATATCGCAATTTTGCTATATTCGTCAAGAGAGCCTTGGGTCGATTTGGAAAACCCCTTTCCTACGCCCCCCAATTTCGCCTAGCTGGGCATTATGTTGATGCCGCGCCTCGTGTCTGATCTCACTCCAAACCGCCGGTTTTTGGAAAATGAGGGTTTTTCGGGCGTACAGGGCCTCAACTTCCTCCACTTCCAGCCTTGCGAAAGCCATTTGAATGTCTTTTGACCTCCCCCATTTTGATCTTGATGCCTTTGTTCGCACAACTCTGGCGGAGGATTTGGGGCCGTCTGGCCGTGATGTCACGTCGGACAGTGTGATCCCCGCGGACGCACGCTTTGCGGGCGTGATGGACAGCCGTGATGCAATTGTTGTTGCGGGCTTGCCAATTGCAGCGGCCTTTTTCCGGCATTTGGATGCCGATATGGGCATTGAGATTTTGGCCGCAGAAGGCAGCGCGCAGCCGCGTGGCGCGCATCTGATGGCGCTGTCGGGCAAGGCGCGGGCGATGCTGACGGCAGAGCGGTCTGCGCTCAACATCGTCCAGCATCTCTCCGGCATTGTCACGCTGACGCGCGCTTATGTGGAGGCCATTGCCGGCACGGGCTGCACGCTGCTGGATACGCGGAAAACCATCCCCGGCCTGCGCGTGCTGGAAAAATACGCAACCCGCATGGGCGGGGCGACCAATCATCGCATGGGCCTGTGGGATGCGGCGATGATTAAGGATAATCATGTCGCGGTGGCCGGCGGCGTGGCAGAGGCCGTGCGCCGTGCGCGCGAGGCTGGGGTAGAGCGGATCATATTGGAAGTGGATCGGCTCGATCAGATTGAACCCGGCTTGGCGGCGGGTGCCACCCATTTGCTGCTTGATAATATGGATGCCCCGATGCTGCGTGAGGCCGTTGCGCTGGTCGCGGGGCGTGTGCCCACCGAAGCTTCGGGTGGCGTCACGCTTGAGACGATCCGCGCCAAGGCTGAAACTGGCGTCACCTATATTTCTGTCGGTCGCCTGACGCAGAGCGCACCAGCAGCAGATATTGGTCTCGATTTTAAGGCGGAATGACTCTTTGGCTGGTGTTGAGCCCCCCCTTTAAATCTGGCAGGAAGCGGCATGGCTAAGTTTGCACCTTTTAAGTGGGATGATCCCTTTCACCTCGACGCGCAGCTGACCGAAGACGAGCGGATGATCCGCGACGCCGCGGAAGGCTATGCGCAAGATAAACTCTTGCCGCGCGTCGTTTCCGCTACGTTGGACGAGCGTTTTGATCGCGAGATCATGAATGAGCTGGGCGAACAAGGCCTGCTCGGCGCGACGATTGAGGGCTATGGCTGCGCGGGCGTCAGCCATGTCGCTTATGGCCTCATTGCCCGTGCCGTGGAGCGGGTTGATTCGGGCTATCGCTCAGCCATGTCGGTGCAAAGCTCACTCGTGATGCATCCCATTCACGCCTATGGCAGCGAGGCACAGCGCGAAAAATTTCTGCCCAAGCTGGCGACAGGCGAATGGGTCGGCTGTTTTGGCCTGACAGAGCCGGATGCCGGCTCTGACCCCGCCTCGATGAAAACCAATGCCAAGCAAGTCGATGGCGGCTACATCCTCAATGGCGCGAAAATGTGGATCACCAATTCGCCCATCGCGGACATTGCAATTGTCTGGGCGAAGGATGAGGGCGGCGTGATCCGTGGCTTCATTGTTGAACGCGGCATGAAGGGTTTTTCCACGCCCAAGATTGAAAAGAAATTGAGCCTTCGCGCCTCCATCACAGGCGAAATTGTGCTGGAAGACGTCTTCGTTCCCGAAGAAAATCTGCTGCCCAATGTGCAAGGCCTGTCTGGTCCGTTCGGCTGCCTCAATAAGGCGCGCTATGGCATTGCCTGGGGCGTGATGGGCGCGGCGGAAGATTGCTTCCATCGTGCGCGCCAATATCAGCTCGATCGCAAGCAATTTGGTCGTCCGCTGGCTGCAAACCAAATCCCGCAGCTGAAAATGGCGAATATGCAAACCGAAATTGCCCTTGGCTTGCAAGCCGCACTGACTGTGGGCCGGGCGATTGATGCGGGCACCTGGTCGCCCGAGATGATTAGTCTCATCAAGCGCAACAATTGCGGCAAGGCCTTAGATATTGCCCGCATTGCGCGGGATATGCATGGCGGCAACGGTATTTCAGCGGAATATCACGTCATCCGCCACACTGTGAATTTGGAGACGGTCAACACCTATGAGGGCACACATGATGTGCACGCCCTGATTTTGGGCCGGGCCATTACAGGAATTCAAGCGTTTAGTTGAACGCTTCGTTGAGGAGGGGCACAAATGGGTTTTCAGAAGATGATGGCGGCTGCCATTTTGGCAGCCATGTCAAGCACGGCCATGGCGCAATCGATCCGCCCGGATCAGGCAGCCTTTCGGGATTTGTATAAGGAATTGGTGGAAACCAATACCACGCAATCTGTTGGCAGCTGCACTTTGGCGGCAGAGCGCATGGCAGCGCGCCTGAAGGCCGCAGGCTATAGCGATAAGGATATCACTCTGTTCGCAACGCCTGAGCACCCCAAAGATGGCGGCTTAGTGGCCATTTTGCCGGGCACATCAAAAACGCTGAAGCCCCTGTTGATGCTTGCCCATATTGATGTGGTTGAAGCCCGCCGGGAAGATTGGGTGCGTGATCCTTTCACTCTGATTGAAGACGGCGGCTATTTTTACGCCCGCGGTGCGTCTGACGATAAGGCACAGGCTGCTATCTGGACCGATGCGATGATCCGCTTCAAGAAAGAGGGCTTCCGTCCAAAGCGGACAGTGAAGCTTGCGCTGACCTGTGGGGAAGAAACAGTCGGCGCGTTCAATGGGGCCGAATGGCTGGCGACCAATAAGCCAGAGCTAATTGCCGCAGAATTCGCCATTAACGAAGGTGGCGGCGGCCGGTTGGATAAGGCGGGCAAAAAAATCGCCCTGTCGATGCAAGTCGGCGAAAAGACAGTGCAGAATTATCTGTTTGAAACCACCAATCCCGGCGGCCACAGCTCAGTCCCGCGTCCTGATAACGCCATTTATTCGCTGACAGCCGCTATCTCGAAAGTTGGGGCCTATGAGTTCCCAATCATGTTTACGGACACAACGCGCACCTTTTTCACGCGCACGGGCAATGCCATGGGCGGTGAAATGGGCACGGCCATGAAGGCGCTGGTCGCTAACCCCAAAGATGCAGCGGCCAATGCCATTGTGTCGAAAGATGCGACTTATCATTCCATGCTGCGCACCACGTGCGTTGCAACAATGATGGATGCAGGCCACGCCATGAATGCGCTGCCGCAGCGCGCACGGGCTGTCGTCAATTGCCGCATTTTCCCCGGCATTTCGACGGACGCCATCCGGGAGGAGCTGGTTCAGGTCGTGGCGGACTCTTCCGTTTCGATCACCAAAATCCCACCGGCGCGCCCCATGGCAGTGCCGCCGCCGCTGTCGCCCAAGATTTTTGGCCCGGCTGAAAAGCTGGCCGCCAAGCACTTCCCGGGCGTGCCGATGATCCCCACCATGTCAACGGGTGGCACGGATGCGCCCTATCTCTCACTGGCGGGCATCCCAACCTATGGCGTGCCGGGGATTTTCTCTGATCCTGAAGGCAGTGGGGCGCACGGCCTGAATGAGCGTATTCGTGTCTCTGCTTTATATGAGGGCCGCGATTACCTGTTTGAACTTGCCAAGATTTACGCGAACCAAAAGTAAATCATGACCAAAGCGCTCTCTGGCATCCGCGTGCTTGATCTGTCCCGCGTTCTCGCAGGGCCGTGGTGCACGCAGATGCTGGGGGATTTGGGAGCTGAGATCATCAAGATCGAACAGCCCGGCAAAGGCGATGATACGCGCAGCTGGGGCCCGCCTTGGCATGGCGAGGGGGCGGACCGCCTTTCGGCCTATTACCTCTCAGCCAATCGCAACAAGAAAAGCGTGGCGATTGATATTTCAAAGCCTGAGGGCCAAGCGCTGATCCGCGAGCTTGCGGCGAAGTGCGATGTTCTGGTTGAGAATTTCAAAATGGGCGGGCTTGAGAAATATGGGCTCGATTATCTGAGCCTGAAGGCAGTGAACCCGCGCCTTGTCTATTGCTCGATTACGGGCTTTGGCCATAGCGGCCCACGCGCACATCAGCCGGGCTATGATCTGATGGTGCAGGGCCTTTCGGGCCTCATGAGCATTACGGGGCAACCGGACGGAGAGCCCCAAAAAGTGGGCGTTGCGCTGGTTGATGTGATGACGGGGCTTCATGCCTGCATCGCCGTGCTGGCAGCACTCAACCAGCGACATGAAACAGGCCGGGGCCAGTTTATTGATATGGCGCTGTTGGATGTTGCTGTGTCCACGCTCGCCAATATCGGCCTTAATCAGCGGGTGACGGGCGAAGCGCCCAAGCGCATGGGCAATGCGCACCCCAGTGTTGTGCCCTATCAAGTGTTTGAAACCGCCGATGGGCATATGATTGTTGCCGTTGGCAATGATGGCCAGTTCGCGCATTTTGTGGGGGCTTTGGGGCTGGCCCATCTGGCCGATGACCCCCTTTACAAAACCAATGCCGGCCGGGTGGAAAACCGCGCCACGCTGATCCCGCACTTGGCGGCGGCCATGAAAACACAGGCGACAGCGCATTGGGACGCCGCCTTATCTGCCGTCAATGTGCCAGCAGGGTCAATTAATGACATTGGTCAGGCGCTGGCGGATCCGCAATCGGTGGCGCGCGGCTTGGCGACGATGGCGGGCAATCGCCCCGCCATTGCGAGCCCGTTGCGCCTGTCAGACTCGATGCCTGATGCGGGGACAGAGCCGCCTTTGCTGGGGCAGAATACAGGGGAGGTCTTGCAGGATTTGCTCGGCCACAGCGAGGTGGACGTTGCCATGCTTAAGGCGCGTGGTATCGTTTAGATAACCACCTGCTCAATCACGCCGAAAATGGGATGGTGCTTGTCATCTTCCATCCAAATACGAACGCTATCGCCTTTCTTGAGGAATGGCGTTTTCGGGCTGCCATGCTGGATTGTCTCCACGGTGCGCACTTCGGCAAGGCAGCTATAGCCAAGCCCACCTGCGCTGATTGGCTTGCCTGGCCCGCCATCCGCATCGCGGTTAGAGACAGTACCCGAGCCAATGATGGTGCCTGCACACAGGCTACGCGTCTTGGCCGCATGAGCAATCAGCTGGCCGAAATCAAAGGTCATATCCACGCCCGCATTGGCCCGGCCAAGCGGCGCACCATTCAGATCAACGCACAGGGTGCCGTGCAGCTTGCCACCATCCCAGCGGCTGCCCAGCGCTTCAGGCGTCATAAAAACCGGGGAAAAGGCGCTGGCTGGTTTGGATTGGAAGAAGCCAAAGCCCTTGGCCAACTCGCCGGGAATTAAATTGCGGAGGGAAACATCATTGGTGAGACCAACTAAGCGAATAAGGCTGCGTGCTTCCTCTGCCGAGACGCCCATTGGCACATCGCCCGTAACCACCACAATTTCGGCTTCCAGATCACAGCCCCAGCTTTCATCTGCAAGCGGGATGGGGTCGCGCGGCCCGAGAAAGCCATCAGACCCGCCCTGATACATCAGCGGGTCATGCCAAAAGCTGTCGGGCATTTCGGCGTCACGAGCCTGACGGACCAAGGCAACATGGTTCACATAGGCCGAGCCATCGGCCCATTGATAGGCGCGCGGCAAAGGCGACATGGCCTCGCGCTCATGAAAGCGATGTTTGGGAATGGCATCATGCGCCAAATCTGTTGCGAGATTTTGAAGCGCGGGCGCAATGCGATCCCAATGGTCTAGCGCCTCTTGCAGTGTCGCCGCGATATGGTGCGCATCTGCATACCAAGCCAGATCGTCCGACACGACCACGAGCCGTCCATCACGGCCTTTTTTGAGCGAGGCAAGTTTCATGGCGCTTTCCTTTTCGCTTGATCCCAAAAGGGCTTGGTTTCATCTGTAACCAAATATCGGCAATGTCCAACGCATTCTGGAAGAAAGGCTCTTTGGAAAAAGCCCATGTCAGAGCTTCGTCTTCATCGCTTCATTCCCTACCGTCTGTCTGTCGCCGCCAATGCCGTGTCACGCCGCATTTCGGATAGCTATCGGCGGCGCTTTGGCCTGAAGATTGCCGAATGGCGCGTAATCGCTATCCTTGCAGAGAATGAGAGAATGACGCCACAAGATATTGGAAATAAAGGAGAATTGGATAAGATAGCGGTCAGCCGCTCAGCAACTGCTCTGATTGATCGGGGGCTCTTGCTCCAACAGCGAAACCCCGAAGATGGCCGATCTCATTTTCTGCAACTAACGCCCGATGGCCGTGCTCTATATGAAGAAATTGCGCCCGCTGCGTTGCGTTTGGAGCAAGAGCTTCTGACATGTTTTTCTAAGGAAGAGCGTGACCTGCTGGAGAGCCTACTTCGCCGTATTGAGAGTGCTGCAAATTCCCCTTGACGTAAACGTGAAGTTGGGGATTCCAGTGGTGGTATAGATGTGAGGAAAGGATGCCCCAATGACGCTCGATGTGCTGCACCGCACCGCTTACACGGAAGACCATGAAGCTTTCCGTTCGACCGTCCGCCAATTTGTGGCGAAAGAGATCGAACCCAATGCCAACAAATGGGATGAAGAGGGCATTGTTCCCAAATCGGTTTGGCCCAAAGCGGGCGAGCTCGGCCTGCTTTGCCCGACAGTGCCGGAAGCATATGGCGGACTGGGCCTCGACTTTGGCTATAACGCAATCATCAACGAAGAATTCAGCTATGGCACGGATGTCGCCACGGGTTTTTCGCTGCAGACCGATATCGTCGCCAATTATCTGATTTCTTATGGCTCGGAAGAGCAGAAGCAACAGTGGCTGCCCAAGCTGGTGTCGGGCGAAGTGGTGACCGCGATTGCTATGACCGAACCGGGCACGGGCTCAGACCTGCAAGGGATGCGGACGACCGCCAAGAAGGATGGCAATCATTATGTCATTAATGGCGCCAAAACCTATATCACCAACGGCCAAAATGCGGACTTGATCCTTGTTTGCTGCAAGACTGATCCTGATGCCCAACCGGCGTATAAGGGCGTGTCCATTGTGTTGGTCGAGGCAGACCGCGACGGCTTTAAGCGCGGGCGCAATCTCGACAAAATTGGCTTGGATGCTGCCGATACGTCAGAATTGTTCTTTGAAGATGTCCGCGTGCCGATCACCAATTGCTTAGGTGAAGAAGGCATGGGCTTCATCTATTTGATGACTGAATTGCCGCAAGAGCGCCTCTCGATTGCCATTGGCTCACAAGCTGCCGCCCAGCGTGCTTTTGACATGACAGTCGACTTTGTGCGCGAGCGCAAAGCCTTTGGTCAGCCGATCCTCAATTTCCAGAATACGCGCTTTGTGCTCGCCGATTTGAAGACCAAGCTGCAAGTTGGCTGGGCGCATATTGATTGGGCGTTGCAGCGCCATTTGAAGCGGGAACTGACGCCAGAGGAAGCCTCTGCTGCCAAATTGTGGCATACGGAGTTGCAAGGCGAAATCGTTGATAAGTGCCTGCAATTGCATGGCGGTGCGGGCTTTATGAATGAATACCCCATTGCCAAGCAATATCGCGGCGCGCGCGTCACGCGCATCTTTGGCGGGACGAGCGAGATCATGAAGGAACTGATCAGCCGCAAGCTGTAAGCGCCCCTTCATAGTGAGAAATTGGCCGTTCGGCGCAGGCTGGGCGGCCATTTTCATTTCCGGGCTAGCCATTTGTGCCGACTTCCGCGAGAAGCGCGCCATGCGCAAAGGTCATCGTCCATCAAAGCCGCCCTCTAATCGTCCTCGTTTCTGGGGGCGCCATGCCGTTTCGGCCGCATTGGCCAACCCCAATCGCGTCTGCCGCAAGCTATGGGCAACGCGCGAGGCGGCGTCTGCGCTTCAAATCCCGAACGGGCTGACAGTCGCCTTTGCAGAAGCACCAGATTTGGGGCGGATGGTGCCGGCAGATGCGCCGCATCAGGGCTTGGTGCTGGAGGTTGATCCGCTGGAAGATGTGTGGCTGGGCGATTTGCTGGCCGAAGGGGCGGGCGATACCCGGCCTTTGCTGGTGCTGGACCAAGTGACAGACCCGCATAATGTGGGGGCAATATTGCGCTCGGCTGCAGCCTTTGATGCGCTGGGCATTGTGACGCAAGATCGTCATGCCCCACCAGAATCAGGGGCACTTGCCAAATCTGCATCAGGCGCGTTGGAAATTGTGCCTTGGGTGCGCGTCGTCAATTTGGCGCGTGCGCTGGAAGAGATTGCTGAAGCAGGCTTTTGGCGCATCGGCCTGACGGGCCATAGCAACCGCTTGCTGGGCGATGCGATTGGCACAGCGCGCGTGGCGCTGGTGCTGGGGGCTGAAGGAGAAGGGATGCGCGCCAATACTGAGGCGCATTGCGATGAATTGGCCAAGCTGCCGATCAGTGACAAGATGGAGAGCCTAAATGTCTCCAACGCCGCTGCAATCGCCCTTTATGCAGCGGCCTCTGCGCGCCAGTAGGACACAAAAAAGCCCCGGAGAGCCGGGGCCTTTTCATCAAATCTCACCGAAGAGATTAGTCTTCCTGCGCAATCGTGACCTTGAGGCCATCGAGCGCATCAGTGAAGTGTACTTGGCACGACAGGCGCGATTGGGCGTTGCGATGTGCCGAGCTATCGAGCAGGTCATTTTCATCTTCGGTGATCGGATCGACCTTGTCAGCAAAGGCCGGATCAACATGGATGTGGCAGGTCGCGCAGGAGCAGCAACCGCCGCACAGCGCGAGCAGCTCATCAAAGCCCGCATCGCGGATGATTTCCATGACAGACAGGCCGGCCTGACCCTCAACCGTCTTTTCCGTTCCGTCGCGCGTGACAACAACCAGCTTCGCCATGCTTATTCCTCTTGCACCCAGATGTGGATTTCTGCACGTCGCTAGACGCGGCTTCGCAAGTTATCAAGGCCGAACAATAAAGGATGTGCAGATGGTGACCACTGCGGAGAGCCTGCGTGGCGCAATTGATGCGCTAATTCGGGTTGAACCGAAATTTGCCGATGTGGTTGCGCGTGTGGGGTATCCCGAGCCGCGCCAGCGCCCCACCGGCTATGATACGCTGCTGCGCACGATTATCGGCCAGCAAGTTAGCGTGAAGGCGGCAGCCTCCATTTGGGCGAAGCTGGAGGCTGGCTTGGGCGATTTAACCAGGCCTGAGACGATCCTTGCCAGCGATGAGCAGACATTGCGAAGCTTTGGCCTCTCGCGACAGAAGCAATCCTATGCACTTAGCCTTGCGCACTTAGTGGCTGATGGTGCGCTAGACCTCCATAATCTGCCCAAGGATGATGAAGACGCAATTGCGCTGTTGACACAGGTCAAGGGCATAGGACGCTGGTCAGCTGAAATTTACCTGCTTTTTGCTGAAGGTCGGCCAGATGTTTGGCCCGCAGGTGATTTGGCTGTGCAGATTGAAGTTGGGCGGCTTTTGGGGCTGGCTGAGCGTCCGTCAGAACGCAAAGTGCGTGCAGTGGCTGAAAATTGGCGACCCTATCGTGGGGCCGCTGCTGTTTTGGCGTGGCATCACTATAACACCACCACAATTTAGGCGGCGCTCCAATCTACTTTTGCGGCTGCTGACTTAGGATTGTGGCTGCCTCTAGCCGGTCTAACGCGGCGTGGACGGCAACATAGCGTCGCGCCTTTTCCAGCCAAGCTTTTGCCTTTGACGCGCCCGGCATGGTGGCAATTTCACGGACAGCCAGCTCTACATCATCCCGCACCAAGGCGCGGCGTGCGCGTTCCAACTTTTTGGCTGGAACGTCAGAGGGTTGATCCGCTTTGCGGACAACAGCAAGCGTGCGGACATTGCTTAAAATGCTCGCGAACCAGCCTTCTTCTCCTGCGCGCGTGATTAATCTTGGTTCCAGCAATGCCAGCTCATCGGCCAGCGCGTCCAAACGGACGGGGCGGCGGGCGTGATCGACAATCAACGTGACATCCCCCGGATAGGCGCCGCCAAATTGCTGCGCCAAGGCGGGTTCGAGATATGCCAGCGGCTGGCCCCGGTCGATTGCCCGGCGCGTCGAGAGCAGGATGAGCAAGCGTTCGGCCTTTGCTGCATCGGCCAGTGCTTGGTTGGACATGCGGTCTGCTGCTGCAAGGCGGCTTTCAATTGTCGCAATTCGGGTCGCGGTATCAGCTGGGCTAAGCGGCGACGTCGTGGGCCGGCTTGTCGCGTCTGGCAACAGCGCAGGGGCCGGGGCGAGGGCAGGCGGCACAGCCTCTTCAGGCTTTGATCGCAGGAGGGTCCAACCGATAACTGCAATGCCAAGAACAAACAGCACGATTGCAGAGATCACAAGCCCGCGAATGGCGCGGGTGCGGGCCGGGGCGGTGGGAGGCAAAATAGGCTCGTCCATGGATTAGTCCTGCCCTGTTAGCCGCCTCGACACAAGGGGGCGGCGATGTGGAGCATCGCGCTGCTATCTGGCTGGTCCGGCCAATGGCAGCTGGCCCAGCCTTGTCCGGCGGCCTCGGCTGCCTGTGCACTAATGGCCACCAAATGGCACAAGCTGTGATCGGGCGTCAGGCGTGCCAATGCACGCGCCATCCGGGGGGAGTGTGCCAGCACCACACAGGGCTGCGCCAGCACTGTCCGCAATGTATCGGGCACGGGCAACTCCGCCATCTCATAGACAAGCTGCACATCGAAAGAGAGGTTGGGGTGCGTAATTGGCTTGTGCGGACGCCCAGCGAGATGCAGCAAGTGTTGCCGCCCATCTGCTGCAGCCATAGCAGCCAGGGCTGCGCCATCAGCCGTGCCTTCCATAATGGTCGTAAAGCCTGCCGTCCGCGCGGCGGCAGCACTGGTGGCCCCGACGGCGTAAAGTGGCAGATGGCGATAGGCTGCTACATCCGGCCCAGCTGCGCGAAGTGCATTTGCACTCGTTATAAATAACGCGTCATAACTCTCTGAAATATCAGCTTTCCAGGTAAGTTCTTTTAGATCAAATAATGGGCAAGCAAACACGTCTAGCCCAAGCGCATGAGCGGCAACTGCTGTCTCACTATTGCCCGGCTCTGGCCGCGCGATGACGAGCGGAATCACCCGAAAATAGCCCTTAAGCTTGGAGAGGCACGGTCCAACAGCGCGGCGGCAAGTGCTGCAGGATCTGATCCTTGGTCAGCCACATATTCCCTGCCATCTTCGCTCAAAATCTCGGCCCGCAGGCAAAGCGCGCCATTTTTCAGACGCGCTTGGGCGGCGACAGGGGAATGGCAATCAGCCTTCAACCTTTTCAGAAAGGCACGTTCTGCCATGACGCAGGCAAAAGTCTCGGCATGGTTGATTGGGGCGAGCAGCGCATGAACTGGGGCATTGGTGCGTAAACATTCAATGCCAATTGCCCCTTGGGCCGGGGCGGGAAGCATCTCTGTTTCCTCAATCGCGGAACCAATATCGGCAAGTCCCAGCCGATCCAGTCCGGCGGCGGCAAGCAGCGTAGCGTCTGCCTCACCCGCGTCGAGCTTGGCTAAGCGTGTCGCCACATTGCCGCGAAACAGCACGATCTGAAGGTCAGGCCGCAAACGGCGCAATTGTGCCGCGCGCCGGGGCGAGCTGGTACCAATCCGTGCCCCTTGGGGCAGATCTGCAATGCTCGGGGCGCCAATCAGCCGATCACGCACATCGGCCCGCGGCAACATGGCGACAATGGATAAGTCTGCCGGGCGAAGCGTTTCAACATCCTTCATTGAATGAACGGCAAAATCGACGCTGCCATCCATCAGGGCGCGGTCCAGCTCTTTGGTCCACAAGGCTTTGCCTCCCACTTCTGCAAGTGGCCGGTCCAGAATACGGTCGCCACTGGCTGTCATGGGCACAATTTCAACGCGAGTCTCATCCCAGCCATGCGCCGCAAGCAGCGCTGCGCGGACGAGATGTGCTTGTGCCAGTGCCAGCGGAGAGGCCCGGGTTCCCAATTTCAATGGACGATCAGTCATAGTGACGCTTGTGCTAGCGGCCTGTGCGGCTAGAGGGAAGGGCAATGGCATTGATCCTTGGCCTTGAATCGAGTTGCGACGAAACGGCAGCGGCGCTGGTAACCAGCGAACGGGCGGTTTTGGCGCATTGTTTGGCAACGCAAGACGTGCATCACCGGCCCTTTGGTGGGGTGGTGCCTGAAATTGCGGCCCGCGCTCATGTGGAAGTAATGACACCCCTGGTCGAGCAAGCCTTGGCACAGGCCAATGTCCGTCTAGCTGATGTGGATGCCATTGCCGCAACTGCTGGGCCAGGGTTGATTGGTGGCGTCATGGTTGGCCTTGTAACAGGCAAGGCGCTGGCGCACGCGGCAGGCAAGCCGCTGATTGCCGTCAACCATTTGGAGGGCCATGCGTTGAGCCCGCGTCTCGCCAATCCGGACCTCCAATTTCCGTATCTTTTGCTTCTCGTTTCCGGCGGACATTGCCAATTGCTGTTTGTCGAAGCTGTGGATCGCTATCGTCGGTTGGCGACAACAATTGATGATGCTGCTGGCGAGGCGTTTGATAAAACAGCAAAGCTCTTGGGCCTTGGCTTTCCTGGCGGTCCAGCGGTGGAAGCGGCTGCCAAAGTGGGCAATGTCAAAGCGGTGCCGCTGCCACGGCCCTTGCTGGGCGCGAAAGAGCCCCATTTTTCCTTTGCTGGCTTGAAAAGCGCCGTGCTGCGCGCCCGCGATGCAGGCGTTCACAAGGCGGAAGATATTGCAGCTTCCTTCCAACAGGCTGTGGTTGATTGTCTGCTTGATCGCACCCAGCGTGCTGTGGATGTGGCTGATGGCGCGACGGCACTCGTCGTGGCTGGCGGCGTGGCCGCCAATCAGACCATTCGGCAGGCGCTGGAGGGTTTGGCTGCGCGCAATGGCCTGCCCTTTTTCGCACCTCCGCTGTGGCTCTGCACGGATAATGCCGCCATGATTGGCTGGGCCGGGGCAGAACGCTTTGCGGCCGGGTTAACTGATCCGCTCGATATAGCGGCACGGCCGCGCTGGCCGCTGGATCCAGATGCGGAAAAAGCGAGAGGGGCAGGGGTAAAGGCATGAAGCTGGGGGTTATTGGCGCTGGCGCTTGGGGCACTGCCCTGGCGCAAATTGCCGCCACCGCTGGGCAGGATACGCTGCTTTGGGCGCGCGAGGCCGAGGTTGTTTCTGCGATTAATGAAACGCATGAAAATGCGCTGTTTCTGCCGGGGGTGGCGCTGTCTCCAGCGATTATCGCAACATCGGAATTGGCACATTTGCAGGCCTGTGACGCGCTGTTGGTTGTCACGCCTGCTCAATTTTTGGGCCGGGTATTAGCTGAGGCCCAGCCGGGTCATCGGCCGCTCATTTTATGTTCGAAAGGAATTGAGGCCGAAACGCAGCGCCTGATGTCAGATGTTGCGGCAGACACTTGCCCCCAGGCGCCGATTGCTGTGCTGTCCGGCCCCACTTTTGCGCATGAAGTGGCCAAGGGTTTGCCGACTGCCATTACATTGGCCTGCGCAGATGATGGTTTGGGTCAACACTTGGCGCAGCGCATCGCCCAACCGCATTTTCGGCCCTATTTGTCCACCGATGTGGTTGGCGCCGAAATTGGCGGGGCGGTCAAAAATGTGCTGGCGATTGCGTGTGGCGTGGTTGAGGGAGCGGGCTTGGGTCAGAATGCACGAGCCTCGCTTATTGCGCGGGGATTTGCGGAAATGACGCGCTTTGGCGTGGCGCGTGGGGCTCAGGCAGAAACTTTGGCCGGGCTTTCAGGCCTTGGGGATTTGGTATTGACCTGTTCGTCCACCAGTTCGCGTAACTTCTCCCTCGGCAAGGGATTAGGCGAGGGGCAATCTGCCGCAGCCTTGCTCGCTGATCGCCGGACTGTCGCGGAAGGCGCCTATACTGCCCCAGTGCTGCAACAAGCCGCCCGCGCACTTGGTGTCGAAATGCCTATTGTCGATGCCGTCTGCGCGCTTTTGGCCGGCGATATGGATGTTGGCGGGGTGATGACTGCCCTTCTTTCCCGCCCAATCCGTGGGGAAGCTTCCTTCTGATCAGCTAAGTCCCTGATTAAAAATCAACGGCAATGCCTTTCAGTTCCCAATCGCCATAGCGCACGGGGTTCAGGCCAAGTGGATCATCCGTTGCCTCTTTTGTTTCCACAGGCTGTGGCTTTGGCACAGGCGGGGACTTAGACAGATAGGCGGGCGGTTTCACATGGGCGGGGCGTTGTCCCATCATTCATCTTCCTTCTTGAAGCTGGCACGTTCTTCTCCCACATTGGGGCGGGCACACGGAGAGTTCAAGTGAACGGTTTCAAGACTTTGATGCTTTTATCTGCGTTAACAGCTTTGCTGATGGCGCTGGGCTTTACGTTCGGCGGGTCGCAAGGCGCGCTGATTGCCCTTGTTGTCGCTTTGGGAATGAACCTGTTTTCTTATTGGAATTCAGACAAAATCGTCCTGCGCATGCATGGCGCGCGACAGGTGGATGGCCAGTCTGCGCCAGAATTTTATGCAATGGTGGCAGAGCTTGCTCGCCGCGCAGAGCTGCCCATGCCCAAGGTCTATGTGATCGACTCACCGCATCCCAATGCCTTTGCCACAGGCCGTAATCCTGAAAATGCGGCAGTGGCGGCGACCACGGGGCTGCTCAATATGCTGACGCGAGATGAAATTGCGGGCGTGATGGCGCATGAATTGGGCCATGTTAAGAACCGCGACACGCTGATCATGACGATGGTGGCAACAGTGGCGGGGGCCATTTCCATGCTGGCCAATTTTGGGATGTTCTTCCGCGGTAATGACAATCGCGGCAATGCCTTGGCGACTATTCTTGCAGTCATTGTTGCGCCACTTGCGGCAATGATTGTGCAAATGGCGATTAGCCGGACGCGCGAATATGGAGCAGACCGGGCCGGGGCTGAAATTTCTGGCAACCCCATGGCGTTGGCATCGGCACTGGCAAAAATCTCGCGCGGGGCGGCGGCAATCCCCAACCCCGTGGCGCAACAAATGCCGTCTGCAGCGCAGCTCTATATTGTGCCGGCGCATGTCTCGGAAATGTTCTCAACTCACCCAGCGACTGAGAAGCGCATTGCCGCATTGCAGGACATGGCAGGCGATTTTACGCCGCCTGCACCGGCCCCGGCCAGTTCGCGCCGCAGCGCACTTGATCCGTTGGGCTGACAATCTGCCCATACCGCGCTAGGGCGGGGAATGACTGATATTCAGGGACTTCCCGCCCGCCGCGCGGCGATGCAATTATTAGATGCTGTTCTGCGGCGAGGGCAGGCGCTGGAAGCCGCGCTTGCCGGGGCGACGCGCGGCATTGAAAACTCAGCTGACCGGGCTTTGGCGCACGCCATTGCCTCGGAAACGCTGCGTCACATTCCTGATCTTGATGATTTGATTGATAGCGCCACGCGCCAACGCCTGCCTGATGACGCCAAGGCGCGCATGGTGCTGCGCATTGCGCTGGTGCAGGCGCTGGTTCTGGGCACGCCGCCCCATGCCGCCATTGCAACCGCCCTGCCCATGTTAGAAGGTGGGCCGCGTCGATTGGTCCATGGTGTGTTGGGCACATTATTTCGTGGAAAGGCGCAATTGCGCGCCATTCCACTCCTCCCCCCCAAGGTGGAGGATCGTTGGTCAAAGGCGTGGGGCCATGGGATGACGGGGGCAGCCTCTGAGGCGCTGGCTGCACCTCCACCCCTTGATCTTACGCTTAAAAACCCAGCAGAAACCGACCTTTGGGTAGAAAAACTGGCTGGCGAAACTATGGCCCCGGGCCATGTGCGCGTTGGGCGTGAGGTCGCCATTATTGATCTGCCAGGTTTTGAAGAGGGGGCTTGGTGGGTGCAGAATATCTCGGCCTCTGTTCCAGCCCGCTTGTTGGGCGAAGGAAAGGGCCGATCTGTGCTGGACCTTTGCGCCGCGCCTGGCGGCAAAACAATGCAATTGGCGGCTGCCGGCTGGCAGGTGACAGCAGTCGAGCGCGAAGAACGCCGCTTGGCGCGCCTTTCCGAAAATTTGGAACGGACCCATCTTTCAGCTGATTTGGTAACCGCTGATGTCCTGAAATGGGAGCCCAAATCTCCCGTTGATGCCGTGTTGTTGGACGCACCTTGCAGCGCGACGGGCATTTTTGCCCGCCACCCTGATGTTCTCCACAGAATTCGCGCGCGTGACATTGCGCAACTGGCCGAGGTTCAAGCCCGGATGGTTGCGCGTGTGGCAGATTGGGTGAAGCCCGGAGGCCAACTGATTTACGCCACGTGCAGCCTTGAACCAGAAGAAGGCGAAGCCATTGCAGAACAGGCACAAAAGCATGGATTGAAGCTGGTTAAGCCAGATCCTGCTCAGCTCCCCCAAGGTGTAAATGTGCAGGAAAAAGGCTGGGTGCGTATTTTGCCAGGCCAGGGGCGGGACGGCTTTTTCATTGCGGCTTTTACGCGAAGTTGATCGCCTTGCCCCTCAAGGCGGAGCAGTTTAAGGCCCAGCCATGACTCGCCCTGTCCTGATCTCACCTTCGATTCTCTCAGCTGATTTCGCGCGTTTGGGCGAGGAAGTGCGCGCCATTGATGCGGCGGGGGCTGATTGGATCCATGTCGATGTGATGGACGGGCATTTCGTGCCGAATATCACGATCGGTCCGATGGTCGTGAAAGCTCTACGCCCGCACACCCAAAAAGTCATGGACGTGCATCTCATGATCACGCCCGTTGACCCGATGTTAGATGCTTTTGCGGAAGCGGGATCTGACATCATTACTGTGCATCAAGAAGCAGGGCCACATCTCCACCGTACAGTGCAGCGCATCAGAGCCTTGGGCAAAAAGGCGGGCGTTTCGCTGAACCCTTCGACACCCGCCAAGATGCTCGATTACATCTACGATGATATCGATCTGGTGTTGGTGATGAGCGTGAACCCCGGCTTTGGGGGGCAAAGCTTTATCGAAAGCCAGTTGCGCAAGATTGAGGCTATCCGCAACACTATTGAGAAGCGCGGTTTGGACATTGACGTCGAAGTTGATGGTGGGGTGGACGCCAATACGGCACCGCGCGTAATTGCAGCTGGCGCCAATGTGCTGGTGGCAGGCACGGCCACCTTCCGCGGTGGGCCAGACCATTATGCCTCTAATATTGCGAGGTTGCGCGGGCAATGAGCGGCGATCTGCCGGCAGACATCGATCCGATTATCGCCGGCAAGCGCCTCATTCGTGCCTCGGAGCATGCAGTTGGCAGGGTGCGCGATCGACTGGAAGCGCAATGGAACCAGTTGATTTGGAAATCACCTCTGCACCGTTTGCGGCTTAAGGGCCGCTACCCCTTAAAACTGCTGACCATCCCAGAAGACCCACTGCGTGGCGATGAGGACATAGGGCGGGCCATTTTAAATGGCCTCATCCGTTGGCGAGGTGAGACGCAGGATGTTGCCTCGTGCACCTTTACCGAAAATGCTTGGTCGCCCGGCTTCGCCAGATACATGCACAGCTTTGCTTGGCTGCGAGATTTGGCGGCGCTGAATGATCGGGAAGCGACAGCCCCGATTGCCGAACAGCTGACGCGTGCCTGGCTCGCTGCGCATGGCGATATGATTGCGGACCCAGCTTGGCGTGGTGATTTGGCAGGTTTGCGATTGCTGTTCTGGGTGGCGCATGCCCCGCTTATCCTCTCTAGTCCTGATATTATTTATCGTTCCTCCGTGCTGTCTGCTCTTGCGCGGACGGCGCGCCATTTAGAGCAAGTGGCCGGCAACACGGCCAAAGGCGTGGCGCGCATTGAGGCTTGGGCGGGCGCAGTTGCAGCAAACCTGCTTATGCCGGGCGGGGAAGCACGCCGCAGCTTTAGTGAAGCGGGATTGAAGCAAGCATTGGCCAAGGGATTATTTGAAGATGGCGGCCCAATTTGCCGCAGCCCAGAGCGTTTGGCACATATGCTCGAAGCTTTGGCGATGTTGCAGAAAGTTTATGCCGCGCGCGGCGAGCGGGCTGACCCCATAGTCGCCGGTGCTCTGCATGATAGCATGGGGCTTTTTGGGGCCCTGATTTTGGGGGATGGGGCTTTGAGCAGTTGGCAAGGAGGCTTGCCAATGGCCAAGGCGCACGTCGATGCCTTGTCCCGCGGCTTGGCCGTCCGAGCTCGACCAAAGCGGCAAAGCTTTGATTGGGGCTATCAGCGGCTGGAAAGTGCGCAGACCGTTATAGTGATGGATGCCGCCCCGCCGCCAATTGGGGCAACGCTTGATGCGGCATGCGCTTCAACCTTGGCTTTTGAAATGTCAGATGGCGGTCATCGGCTGATCGTGAATTGCGGCGGATCACAGGCAGGCTTAGTCTTGGCCTCCGACGCCCTGGCACAGGCCCTGCGCACGACAGCGGCTCATTCCACATTAGTGCTTGCAGACAGCAACTCAACGGCCTTGCTGGGGCAGGGTGGCTTAGGGGCAGGGGTTGGTCAGGTAGAAATTGATTGGCAGGACACGCCTGCTGCAAGCCGCATTCAGGCCAGCCATGATGGCTATGTGCGTCGTTTTGGCTTGTCGCATCAGCGCACACTTATGCTTATGCCAGATGGCGCAGAAATGCGGGGGGCAGATGTGCTGGTTCCTGTGCGCCGCACCCGGCACAGCACAGCTTTTGCCGTTCGGTTCCATTTGGGGCTTGGGGTGGATGCCAGCCCAACGGCAGTGGGTAATGGCGCACTGTTGCGGCTGCCGGATGGCCGAATGTGGCAATTTCGCTGCCAAGATGGAGCCCTTACACTAGAGGACAGCCTTTGGGTGGATGCCCAAGGCCAAATGCATGCCACGCATCAAATTGTGATTGCAGGCGATGTGCCGGCGGGTGGCACGACAATCAACTGGGTGCTCAAACGCGCCCGATAATGACAGGAAGAAAATGACGGACGTACAGATTAAGCGGGCGCTGCTGTCAGTGTCTGACAAAACTGGGCTTATCGACTTGGGCACTGCCTTGGCCCGACATGGGGTGGAATTGGTGTCGACAGGCGGCACGGCAAAGGCGCTGCGCGATGCTGGGCTAAGTGTGAAAGATATTTCGGACCTGACAGGCTTTCCTGAAATGATGGATGGCCGGGTGAAGACGCTGCATCCCAAAGTCCATGGCGGCTTGTTGGCCGTGCGCGATAATCCAGACCATGCAGCGGCCATGGTGGCGCATGACATCGGTGCGATCGATCTGGTTGTTGTGAACCTCTATCCCTTTGCGCAGACAGTGGCCAAAGGCGCGAGCCGCGATGAGATTATCGAAAATATCGATATTGGTGGCCCATCTATGGTGCGCTCGGCAGCAAAGAACCATGCTTTTGTCGCGATTGTGACGGATCCTGCCGACTATGCGGAATTGAGTGCAGCCATGGACGCCAATGGGGGCGCGACCAGCTATGATTTCCGCCGCCGGCTAGCGGCCAAGGCCTATTCGGCAACTGCAGCTTATGATGGCATGATTAGCCAATGGTTTGCTTTTGCAGACCAGCAGCAGTTTTTCCCCGATATGCTGGCTGTTACGGCCCAAAAGGGCGAAGAACTGCGCTATGGAGAAAATCCACACCAGCAAGCAGCCCTTTATATTCCTGCTGGGCCGCATGGCCGGGGCATTGCCCAAGCTGAACAACTGCAGGGCAAGGAACTTAGCTACAATAACTACAATGACGCTGATGCCGCGCTCGAATTGGTTGCAGAATTCCGCGATGGTCCGCCCACGGTGGTGATTGTAAAGCACGCCAACCCCTGCGGTGTTGCGACGGGTGCAACGCTGCTGGAGGCGTATAAAAATGCGCTGGAGTGTGACTCCGTCTCGGCCTTTGGCGGCATCATTGCCGTCAACCGTCCACTCGATGGCCCGACGGCAGAGGCGATGTGCGAGATTTTTACGGAAGTTGTGGCAGCTCCAGCCGCTGATGAGGATGCCCGCGCCGCCTTTTCCAAGAAGAAGAATTTGCGCCTTTTGATTACCGGAGATCTGCCAGATCCGGCACGTCCGGGCCTGAATATCAAGAATATTGCAGGCGGTTATCTGGTGCAAAGCCGGGATAATGGCCGCATATCGCAAGATATGTTGAAACTGGTCACGCAGCGAGCGCCGACCGAGCAGGAACTGAAAGACTGCCTTTTTGCCTGGACAGTGGCCAAGCACACCAAATCCAATGCAATTGTCTATGCCAAGGATGGCGTGACGGCAGGCATTGGGGCGGGGCAGATGAACCGCCGAGATTCAGCACGTATTGCCGCAATTAAGGCGCGGGAAGCAGCCGAAACCTATGGCTGGGCAGCTCCCAAGACGCAGGGCAGCGCTGTTGCTTCAGATGCGTTCTTCCCCTTTGCAGACGGCTTATTGGCCGCTGTCGAAGCTGGGGCAACGGCAGTTATCCAGCCGGGCGGTTCGATAAGGGATGACGAGGTAATTGCCGCCGCCAATGAGGCGGGGCTAGCCATGGTGTTTACCGGGATGCGGCATTTCCGCCACTAGAAGGCATGGGGTAAGAGAGAAGGCCGGCGTCTATTTCAGGCGACGGAATAAGACGCGGTCTTCCTCGCGAAAGCCCCATTTCCAAATTGCCCAGCAATAGGTGGCAAGTATCGCGGGGATGCCAAAGGCCAACTCGACCCATTCTGGCAAGCGAATGAATATTTGACCGACCAGAATGGCCGCCCCAACCGCAATCAGCAGTGGCCAGCGCCAGACTGAAACGGGGGCCTTCAGCATATGCCGCGCCAGCCAAGATTTTGCCAACGAGCCCAGCGTCAGGGCCACGCATAAGGCCGCAGCGACGCCTGCTGCGAGGCTTAACTCGCTAAACCCTTCCGCCTTCATTGCGAATAACAGGGCAATAGACAGCACGGCCTGCACAGCAATCATGCCCAGTGAAAGCAGCATATTGCGGTGTCGCGCCACATATACCAAGGCCGCCTCGCTGACGACAGCCAGTGCTGCCAAGGCTTCTGCCAAGAGCAAGAAGCCAAGTGCCGCAGCGCCGCCCACAAAGCCGCCTCCCGGGCCAACAAGCCCCAATATCCCCTCCGCCGGAATGCCCAGCGCCAATGCAACACCAAATTGTGCGGCCAATATCCAGAAACCAACTTGGCTTATCTGCCGGGCGACGGCCAGATGATTGCCTTCGTCCAGACGACGCGTGATGACGGGGCCAAGAACAGGGTCAAAGCTGGTTTTCAACTTTTGCGGCAAAGAGGCAATCTGCTGCGCAACCCAATAAATGCCCACAGTCGCGGGCGAAACAAAGAGCCCCAAAATCGCAAGATCGAGCCGGCGAGAGCCCCATTCAATGGCATCTGCGGCTGCCAGTGGCGCATTGCGCCGGGCCAGTGCCCACAGCGCGTGCGGCTTTGGCTTCCAATTTTTGGGGAGGCCGTAGGTTTTTAAAAAAGGAACCAGCGACGCGATGAACGCGGCGCCCATCGATAAAGCATAGGCCACCAGCAGCCCGTCACGCGGCAGCGACCATGCAAAAGCAAAGGCCGCAATGCTGATCGTCCAAGGCTCAATCACGGCGCGTGCGCGCACTGTGGAGGCCACGTCGAAGCGATATGCAAGAGCTGCCAACATCAAGTCTGACGCCGCAAGCGCAGGAATGATAAGGGGAAGAAGATTATCGAGCCGATTAATCTGACTGTTGGGGAACATGATCTGCGGCACAGCCATCAGCAGCAAGGTGAGGGGCAAAGTTGCTAGCAGAACAACAACAAGCCCATCCCAGGCTCCATTTTCTTTGCCATCGCCTGTCAGATGCAAAGCAAGGCCGCGTTTCAGGCCAAGAGTTGCAATTTGCGCGGCAAATTCAACAATGATGATGGCATAAGCCAGACGGCCCAGCGCCTCGGCACCATACCATTGCCCACCAATGATCAAGAAGGGAATGCGCGCAATTAATCTGACGAAGAAGCCAACCACATTGGTTCGACCGCCTTTCGCCAGCGCCCGAAGATCATCGCGCTGGTCAGGCAATGGCTGGCTCAATGCGCATCACCCCAGTTTTTGCCGGTGCCCATTTCAACACCCAAGGGCACATCCAGCTTCACCAGTGGCTCCGCGGCCTCGGCCATCACACGTTCAATCACCCGCTTGGCGGCTGCGACATCAGTTTCTGGCAATTCAAACACCAACTCATCATGCACTTGCAGCAACATCCGCACTTGGTGCAGTCCGGCCTCGGCCAAGGCGGGCTCCATACGCACCATGGCGCGCTTGATAATGTCAGCACTTGTGCCTTGAATAGGCGCGTTGATTGCTGCGCGTTCACTGCCGGCTCGTTCAGTCTGGTTCTGGCTGGTCAAGCGCGGGAAGTGGGTTTTTCGGCCAAAAAGCGTCTCAGTATAGCCAGTTTCACGCGCTTGTTGCAGCGTGCGACTGATATAGCGGTTAATCCCCGGGAACCGTTCAAAATAGCGATCAATCATCGCCTGTGCCTCATCCGCGCTAATCCCTAGCCGCGCGGCTAAGCCCCAGCGTGAAATGCCATAAAGCAGCGAGAAATTGATTGTCTTGGCGCGGCCACGCGTATCGCGGTTCACTTCGCCAAATAGCTCTTGCGCGGTGCGGGCGTGAATATCTTCGCCCTTCGCAAAGGCATCCTTCAAAGCTGGAACATCAGCCATATGTGCCGCAAGCCTCAGTTCAATCTGGCTATAATCGGCAGAAAGCAAGACATTGCCGGGCTCTGCCACAAATGCCTGACGGATGCGGCGCCCGGTTTCCGTGCGGATCGGAATGTTCTGCAAATTTGGGTCATTGGACGAGAGCCGCCCGGTTTGTGCGCCGGTTAAGCTATAGCTGGTATGCACCCGGCCTGTCCGCGGGTTAATCTGCTGTTGCAGGGCATCAGTATAGGTGGACCGCAATTTAGATAATTGCCGCCAGTCCAGCACCTTGCGGGCAATTTCTACGCCTTCGTCTGCCAGCTTTTCAAGAACAGTAACGTCAGTTGAATAATCCCCAGACTTGCCTTTCTTGCCGCCTTTGAGGCCCATTTTGCCAAAGAGCACTTCGCCCAATTGCTTGGGGCTGCCAACAGAAAAGGGGCCGCCCGCGAGCGCATGGATTTCCACCTCTAGCCCGGCGCAGCCTTCTGCAAATTCACTGGACATCCGGGCCAGCTCATCCCGATCCACCTTGATGCCATGGCGCTCCATTTGCGCCAGCACGGGAATAAGGGGGCGGTCCACGCGCTCATAGACGCGCGTTGTTTGTGCTGCATGGAGGCGCGGCTTTAGCCGATGCCATAGCCGCAGGGTTACATCCGCATCTTCGGCTGCATAGGCGGTTGCCTCGCGCAGGCCAACTTGGTTGAACGTCAGCTGGTTCTTGCCTGATCCGCAGACATCTTTGAAACTCAGGCAACTATGTTCAAAATGCGCGAGTGCCAGCTCATCCATGCCGTGATTGCGCAGCCCGGCGTCTAGATCAAAGCTCATCACCATCGTGTCATCAACTGGCGCAACATGGATATTGTGCCGCGCTAGAACGTTAAGATCATATTTGATGTTATGACCAATTTTCAGAACTGCCGGATCTTCGAGAAGCGGCTTCAGCTTTGCGATGGCCGTGGCCATTGGCACTTGCTGAGGCGCGTCTGAGAAGAGATCGCTGCCGCCGTGCGCAAGCGGGATGTAACAGGCCTGATTGGGCGCAATGGCAAGGCTGACACCAACCAGCCCTGCGCCGATTGAATCCAGCGCATCGGTTTCGGTATCTACCGCAATAATGCCAGCCAGCCGCGCCTCGGCAATCCAGCGGTCAAGCTCGGCCTCGGTCTGCACACAGGCATAGGCCTCGCGGTTGAAAACCTGCACTTCGGGCGCAGCGGGCGCTTCGGCCGCCGGCCCTTTTGCCTCGGCGCGGATCATCCGCATGGTTTGATGATCAGCGCGGCCGGGTTCACCACCCAGCTTTTTCAAAAGGGATGAAAAGCCATGATGTTCCAAAAATGCGCGCAATGGCGGTTCGGGAATTTCTTTGAGCAGCAGATCATCCAGCGGTTCGGGCAGGGCGGCATCGTCTTTCAATGTTACAAGAATGCGCGAGAGCCGGGCCATATCGGCATGGGCAATCAAATTATCCCGCATTTTAGACGGCTTCATTTCTGGTGCCGCGGCCAGCACGGCTTCTACTGAGCCAAATTCTTGGATCAGCTTCGCCGCAGTTTTAGGACCAATACCCGGCACACCGGGCACATTATCGGCACTATCACCCATCAGCGCCAGCACTTCGCCCAACTGCTCTGGTCCCACGCCAAATTTCTCAACCACGGCGTGCGGCCCCAGCCGTTCACTCTTCATAGGGTCGAGCATGTCGAGGCCGGGCTGGATGAGCTGCATCAAATCTTTGTCAGTCGACACAATTGTGACCAGCCAGCCGGCTGCCAAAGCAGCCTTGGCATAAGAGGCAATAATGTCATCTGCCTCTAGGCCAATTTCCTCAATGCATGGCAGAGAAAAGGCCCGTGTGGCATCGCGGATCATAGGGAATTGGGGAACCAAATCCTCAGGTGCGGGTGGGCGATGTGCTTTATATTGATCGTAAATCTCGTTGCGGAACGATTTGCCTGACGCGTCAAGAATGACGGCCATATGCGTCGGCCCATCGGCCTTATGCAGTGCATCGGCCAGCTTCCAGAGCATGGTTGTGTAGCCATAGACCGCGCCAACCGGCTCATCGCGGATGTTCGTCAGCGGCGGTAGACGGTGATAGGCGCGGAAAATATAGCCCGAGCCATCGACGAGATAGAGATGCTTCTGATCACCCATGGCGAGGGATTAGCAATGTGGCTGGCTTTTGGCGACAGCTTTTGCCGATTAGTCTGCCGCCCGCTCCCCAAAAACCCGACGGGCGGCATATTGTCCGTTCTTATGGTTTTGCGCGACAATCGCTGCGACTTGCTGGATCAGGTGTTGCCGCGTTGAAATGGGCGCCTTGGTATCAGCAATCATGACGGCAATACCGTAGCTGGTGCCATCAGGTGCCGTCATAAGGCCAACATCGTTAAATCCTGCTGTGCGGCTGCCCAAATCTTGCCCGGTGCCTGTCTTGTGCGCCAGCGTCCAGCCGGCCGGAACACCTGCCTTCAGACGCGCACGGCCCGTGACAGTGGATTGCATCACATTGAGAAGATATTGCGTTGATTGTGGGCTTAGCAGTTCGCCGCGCTTCAGGCGCACCAGCGAACGCGCAATGGCTGCAGGCGTCGCACCATCCATTGGGTCTGCAACATACCGGTCCATCGCCGCTTTGCGAACGCTTAAGGGAAGGGCAGCCCGTGCCGTTTGGAACGCCCAGCCGCTGCTATATTCTGGCTTCCACGTCAGACCAGCCGTGGCAGCCTGAAAATGGCGCTCTCCCGGGCCAAAGCGAATGGCGCCAAGCCGTTTGCTGGCAACCAGGTCACGAATTGCGCTTGGCCCGCCAACGCGCCGCATAAGGAAATCATTGGCGGTATTGTCGCTCTGCGTCATGGCGCGCTTCAAAAGGCTGGCAATTGTTGTTGTATAGCCGTTGGGGCCAATGAGCCCAGCAATCGGCTGGTGGAATAAGGTCATGTCGGATTTGCGCAGCGTAACCTGATCTTCCAGCCGCAACTTGCCCTTGTCGACAGCATCCATAACGGCAATTGCAACCCACAGCTTAGACACACTTTGCTGCGGCATTGGTTCATCCCCGCGATAGGAAACAAACCAAGATCCATCCCCCTTCATAACTGCAATCCCGGCTTTGCCCGGAAAGTTGGACCACAGGGCGCGTAACGCCGCGGTCATCTGCGGGGGCGCCGCGCGAGCGGAATCATTAATGCTCGGTTCGGGTGAGGCTTGTGGCAGTGGAATGCTGATCGAATGTCCTGTCGATCGCAGCTTCATAATCACTGTATTGGCCGATTGGGGGGATGCGGCGGCCTTGGCAGGGTTGGCGTTGGCGGGGCGCGTAAAAGGCGTGGAAACCAAAACAACGGCCAATCCCATTAGGCTGGCCGCCTTTGCCCGTTTCTTCCCCTGTCCCGCAAATAACGCCATCTGGTAAGTCCATCATATAACTAAGAAATTCTTCCCTAGCATCGGCGCTGCTAGGTGACAGTCAGCTTGCGACGAACGATTCTTCCCGAGCGACGAACCGAGTTTTGCCAGCGATGAAATGACTAAGCGGTCACTCTAGCCGTGGCGGCTTGAACTGCGATGAACGGGAATGGTTAACTGTCGTCACAAGGCCCAATTTGCGCCAAAGTTTCTTCCCCTCTATTGGACATAACAACCGCGCTGGACAGGGCTGATTTGCCCGAGTGATCCCATAAGCGGATGCTGAAGGAGTAAGATATGGCGTCGGGCCTTGCTGCATTGCTGGATGATATTGCGATGATCGCGAAAGTGGCTGCTGCATCGCTTGATGACGTTGGGGCAGCCGCGGGTAAGGCCAGTGCTAAGGCGGCTGGCGTTGTGATTGATGATACGGCTGTTACGCCCCGTTATGTGACTGGCTTTACCCCGGATCGAGAACTGCCAGTCATCTATCGCATCGCGCGCGGGTCACTGCGGAATAAGCTGTTGTTCATCCTGCCAGTTGCATTGCTGCTGAGCTATTTTCTTCCTTGGGTCATCACCCCGATCCTAATGGCGGGTGGAAGCTATCTGTGCTTTGAAGGCATTGAGAAATTGCTCGAGGCTCTGCGCCCTTCTGCAACCAGCACAGAAGATGCCTTGGCTGAGTTGTCGAGCGCAGAGCATGAAGCAAAAATGGTGTCTGGCGCGATACGGACAGACTTCATCCTATCAGCCGAGATCATGGCGATTGCGCTTGCCGAAGTGTCAGACCGGAGCATTGGGCTGCAGGCTGCCATTCTCGCCGTTGTTGCGTTTGGCATCACAATCGGGGTCTATGGCATGGTGGGTCTGATTGTAAAAATGGATGATATCGGCCTGCACCTCGCCAAGGGCGAAAATGCCGCCCGCCAAGCCATCGGGCGGGCATTGGTGCGGGCAATGCCTGTGCTGTTGTCTGCTCTATCAGGCATTGGCGTTGCAGCGATGATCTGGGTCGGCGGCGGTATTGTGCTGCATGGCCTGCACGAATTTCATCTCACGCCATTGCCGATTTGGGTTGACGCGGCCGCACTCATGGCTGGGCAGGCCGTGCCCGTTATGAGCGGTGTGGTCCAATGGCTTGTCCATGCCCTTGGCTCTGCGCTGCTGGGCAGTGTCATTGGTGGACTAATTGTGGCGGCGCACCATTTTTGGGCGCACCGCCAGCATTAAGCGCGTTTTGGTCTAGGGCTTGGCGGGGCTGAAGCGCGCTTCGCCGGGTGCCACATCCTTCAGCCGTGCCGCTGTTTGTTCTGCCTGCCGCAAAGCGCGGATGATGTTGCCGCTGGCAATTTTCTGCAGGTCCGCCTGACTATAGCCACGCTTGGCAAGTTCAATGAACAAATTGGGATAGCCGGACACATCTTCCATCCCAACGGGTGCGCTGTCCATGCCGTCATAATCACCGCCCAGGCCGATATGATCGATGCCTGCAACTTTGCGAATATGGTCAACATGGTCCGCCACCTGCTGCACCGTTGCTTGCGGGCGGGGATTGGCTTTTTCCCATGCTGACAGCTGCGCCTTCACCATGGCCGGCGCATAGGGAAATAGCTTTTGCAATCTGGCCTCTTCGCCCGCGCGGTTGGCAGACCATTGCCGCACAGCTTCACTCACATAATCGGGCAGAAGGACAACCATCACCACACCGCCATTTTGGGGCAGGCGCTTCAACACATTGTCGGGCACATTGCGGCCGTGACCATCAATGGCCTGCGCACCAGAATGGCTGAAAATGACGGGGGCCTGTGTCACATCAAGTGTATCATGCATGGTCGCTTCGGACACATGGCTCAGATCAACCAGCATCCCAATGCGGTTCATCTCTTGCACCACAGCCACGCCAAAGGGCGCCAGCCCATCAAATTTCGGCGCATCAGTGCCGCTATCGGCCCAAGGCGTGTTCTTGCTATGCGTCAGCGTCATGTAGCGCGCACCCGCACGATACATTTGACGCAGGATTGCAAGCGAAGAGCCGATGGAATGGCCGCCTTCCATGCCAATCAGTGAAGCGATCTTCTTTGCTTTGAACGCGCGTTCAATATCGGCAGCAGTTAAAGCCAGAGACAGATCCTTTGGATAGGCTGCAACCATCCGGTGAACTGTATCAATTTGTTCCGTCACTTCTCGAACAGCTTCGGCCTCAGGCAAATCAGCGGGCACCCAGACAGACCAAAACTGCCCGCCAACCATGCCCTTTTTCAGGCGCGGCAAATCTGTGTGCATTACAATTTTGCCATTGCCACCCGTTTTTGTGGTGTCGCGGAAATCAAATTTGGTGAAGTCGTTGTCAAACCGACTCCGCAGCTGCTCAGGCACATCATTATGCCCATCCACCACAGGTGCGGCGCGCAGGGCAGCCATAGCCGTTTGTTCAGGCGTTGCGGCAAGGCCAGCTGCTGCTGTTGAGCTGAGGAGAAGGGCGAGCGGAAGAGAAAAGGCTGTCTGTTTCATGACGCTATGGCTTAGACGCCTTCGCCTGAAGGTCAATCTTCCATTGATGGGCTTGCCAGTTGCTTTTGAATTGCGCAGAGCGAAAGCCAATCCCTTTTTCCAGCGAGAGCGCAGAGCAAGATGATCGAAACTGTTTCCACCACACGCAGCCATGGCGGAACTCAAGGCGTTTATCAGCACGCCTCCACCAGCACGGGCACTCAAATGACCTTTTCCGTCTTTGTGCCGGATCATGCGCCGGGCGCAAAGCTGCCAATAGTCTGGTATCTGTCAGGCCTCACGTGCACGCACGCCAATGTGACTGAAAAGGGTGAGTTTCGGGCCGCCTGTGCAGAGCTTGGCCTCATCTTTGTTGCGCCCGATACAAGCCCGCGGGGTGAGGGTGTGGCAGATGACCCCGAGGGCGCCTATGATTTTGGCTTGGGTGCCGGCTTTTATGTCAATGCCACGCAAGCGCCCTTTGCACCGCATTATCGGATGCAAGATTATATTGAGCAGGAACTCCCAGCGTTGATTGGCGCCCATTTCCCAGCCGACATGGCCCGACAGGCTATTATGGGCCATTCAATGGGCGGGCATGGGGCTCTCACCATTGCCTTGCGCAATCCTGATCAGTTTAAAAGCGTCTCAGCTTTTGCGCCGATTGTTTCCCCGATCCAATGCCCGTGGGGGCAGAAGGCGTTGGCTGGATATCTCGGCGCAGACCAAAGCCTATGGGCGGAATATGATGCCTGTGCGCTTATTGAGCGCGGCGCGCGCCTGCCGGATTTGCTGGTAGATCAAGGGGAAGCCGATAACTTCCTTGTCGATCAGCTAAAGCCTGAATTGCTTGAGCAAGTCTGCCATGCCACTGGCCAGAAGCTTACTCTGCGTCGCCAGCCGGGCTATGACCATAGCTATTATTTCATCTCTACCTTTATGGATGATCATCTGCGCTGGCATGCTGCCCGCCTGAGTGCCTAAGCCTTTAAGGTTTAGGCATTTCTGGGACGACAATAGCAGAAAAGCTGGTGTCGGACCTTAGATATTTACGCGCCAGTCGCTGAATATCGTGCGGCGTGATGCGTTCCAGATCTTTTCGCCAGCGCCGCACATTGGTTATGCGCCGCCGATCACTGGTTGCACCCGCAAGCTGTGTCATCCAAAAGCTATTGCCAGTCGAGGCCCGGCTGAGCCGTTGGACCATTGGCACAAGGGCGCGGCGCAATTCATCTGCGTTGACAGGGTTTGCCGCTAAGTCTGTGGCAATAGATTTTGCGCGCGCGAAAAAGGCAGGCAGAGACTCTGGCTTGACCTGAGCCGAAACGCTGAATGTGCCCCCGCTTGGAAAACTTTGCGGCCATTGGCTTGTCACATCTGGGCTATAGCTTGCGCCTTCGCCCTCACGAAATTGCTCAAATAATCGGTCTGCAAAAATGGCAGCCAAAATATCCAGCTGCCGCCCAATAGGCACGCCCGCGGTGCCTCCTCCTGTTGGCCATACAAGAACAGCAACGGCCTGATCTGCGGCTCCCTTATGCGTTAAACGCACAGGATCAGCATTGGGCGTAATGATGGGCAGTGGTGGTGTTGGACGCACGGGTGAGGCAGGGCGGATTGCCAGCGCGCCAAAGCTCTGCACGATTGCGTTGAGCGCCGTGGCACGATCAAAGTCTCCAAACACCAACAGCTCAATGGGGCTTTTGGTCAGCTCGGGTTCCCAAAAGCGCCGAAAAGCCTCAGGTGTCAGCGCCTCAGCATCTGCTGGGCTGGGTACTTTCCAGCGGGCATCGCCGGGGCGCAGAAGCGCCCCCAAATTGCGGTTCAGCACGTCAACAGGTGATGAGTTGGCAGTCTGCAATGTCAGCACCGCTGCAGCGCGGGTCCGCAAGACAGGCCCAACATCCCAGCCGGGCATTGCAAATTTTGTAGCCATGAGCCGCAACTGATCTGACAGATCAGTAGGGCGTGTGATGCTTTTCACGATGAAGGCATCTTCACCCACGCCAAAACTCAAGCTGATCTGTCGGCCACTCGTCATCCGGTCAATCGCGTCTTGCGACAATTGGCCAATGCCCGTCGCGCCAAGGGCTGGGGCGGCCCATGCCGGCGTCAGCCGGTCGGCAGGAAGGCCGGCAAGTCCATTGCCAAACCGGGCGTGAACATACACGCGTCCAGCCTCGGACGTGGACCGGCCCAACAACACTCGGATCCCATTGGACAGGGTGAGAATTTTGGTGTCGAATGCCGCTATTGTCTCGCGCTTCACAATTGCGCCAGCGGCCCCCAATTGTGGCAGTTGATCAAAAGTCACGGGCTTTTCATCTTGGGCAGTCGTGCGGGCAGCGACAGGGGTGGCGAGCGCGGCAGCCAGTTGTGCTGCGCCATTTGGCTCGGCTATTTGGCTGGTGACCAGTGCGCGCGGGCCAATGCCGGAAAACAACGCCGCAGTTGCTTCGCGCACGTCTTCTGGGCCAAATTTTCCAATCATCCCGGCAAAAATATCACGGGCCGCCTCCGCACTGGCAATTGTCTCGCGGATGTTAACGGCCTCAATTAAGTCATCTGCTTGCTTCGCACTGGCTTCTGCGCCGGCGGTCTCCACCTGCACATCAAGCATTGCCTTAAACTCTGACGTTTCCCGATCTACTTCGCTTTGGCTGGGCGCGCGCGTCACAGCGTCGGCAATGATTGCGCGAACGTCCTGCAAGGCGGCTTGCCAATTGCCATTGGCCGGGGTGATCGCAACTTGCGTGATGTCTGCCGACCGGGCGATGTCATCTTGCTGGACATCAGCGTCTAAGAAACTTCCCCCGGAACGCGCCAGAGTTTCTAGCCGCCGATTCAAAATTCGCTGCGCAATAAAGCCGACCAATCGGCCTTGGTTGAGGACAATTGTATCCTCCTTGGCAATCCATGGACGTATCCAAGCCAGGCTGATGCTATGTGGCAGGCCGGGCTCAACAAGAAAGGCAGTTTTGGGGGCGTCGGCCTTGGGGCTGCCAAAATCTGCTTTGGGGGGCGGGCCGGGGCGCGCCGGTGCCCAAGTGCCAAAATGGCTACGGATGAGCGGCACCAACAGGGCAGGATCTACATCCCCTGAAATGGCGAGGACCACATTATCGGGCCGATACCAGCGATCATGAAAGGCGCGTAATGTTTCGGCGGTTGCTGCAGCGAGGCTTTCGCTTGTGCCAATGGGTGTTCGCGTGGCAAGCGGCTGGCCTGCAAAAAAGAGCTGCATAATCGCATTTTGCACACGCATTTGTGCGCCGTCTCGTTCGCGCGCTTCGGCCATAACGGTCCGGCGTTCTGCCTCTACCTCGGCGGGGGAGATGGTCGGTGCGGACATCATGCCAGAAAGGATACGCAGGCTCTCTGCCACAGCTTCTGGACGTGCTTGAGGCAGATCAAGGCTGTAAATGGTCTGCGTCGGGCTAGTCTGCGCGTTGGAATCACTCCCAAAAGTTGCCCCGAGACGCTGCCAGACGCGTTTGGCCTCGCCATCAGCGACATATTTGGACCCACGAAAAGACAGGTGCTCCAGAAAATGGGCATAGCCCTGTTCGTTGGGCCGCTCCATTAAGGAGCCCGCATCAACAGCCACTCGGATCGACACTTGCCCTGGCGGCACGCCATTGCGGCGCAGCGCATAGCGCAGGCCATTGGGCAATTCCCCAAAGGTCCAATTACGATCAATGGGAATGTCGCTGCCGCGATACAGCCAAGGCACATTGCTGCTTGGCTGGGGCACTGTGATGGCAGGTGCCGGAGCAGACTTAGACGCAGGAACAAACGGCGCTTCGGCAGCTAAACTGGTTGCTCCGGCAAGGAGCAAAAGAGCAGTGAAACGGGACGCAAAAAAGGCCATGACTCAGTGCTAGCCCTGACCAGCGGTGCACGCCAATGAAAAAGGGGAAGGCTCTGGCATTTGGGCATAGATGCTGGCACGATCATAACGTGTTTCATGCAAGGAGGCCTTATGGCGCAGATCCGTGCCGCATCCTATTCTGCAACCAAAGCGGGCATTGGCTTTGGCAGCGCGCTGGCGATTAGCATTTCTTGGTCGCTGCATAAATCCATCATCTGGGCGATTATCCATGGCTTTTTCTCATGGTTTTACGTCCTATATTACGCGCTGACGCGATGAGTGATGATCCTTTGCGGGCTTTGATCCGCACCATCCCTGATTTTCCCAAACCTGGCATTCAGTTCCGCGATATCACCACGGTGCTGCGCGATGCAGAAGGCTTTGGCCTTGCGATTGCGCGGATGAAGGTGGCGCTGGCGGGCCATGACATCACCATGATTGCCGGCATTGAGGCGCGTGGCTTTATCTTTGGGGCCGCTTTGGCGCGGGAAATGGGGCTGGGGTTCGTGCCCATTCGCAAGAAGGACAAGCTGCCGGGCCGCACCATTGGGATGAATTACGCGCTGGAATATGGGCAAGACCGGATTGAGATTCACGATGATGCGGTCGGCGCGGGGGACCGGATTGCGCTGGTGGATGATCTGATTGCCACCGGCGGCACCGCCATTGCCGCGACCAAGTTGTTGCGCTCTGCCGGAACCGAGGTGCCACTTGCCGTCTTCTTGGTCGATCTGCCCGATTTGGGCGGGGCAGAGCGGCTGCGCGGAGAGGGCGTTATCGTTGAAGCCTTGGTTGGCTTTGCAGGGCATTGATGCTTTTGCTGGTAAGTCTGGGCGAGACGGGTTAGCGCATTTCCATGCCCAAACGCCCGACACACGGCTTGCCCACCCGCCAGCAAATTCTTGATTTCATCACCCAATCAGACACGCCCGCCGGAAAGCGGGAAATTGCCCGCGCCTTTGGCCTGAAAGGCAATGAGAAGATTGCGCTCAAAGCGCTGCTCAAAGACATGGCGGATGAAGGGCTGATTGATAGCGCGCCGGGCCGCGCCTTCCATAAAATGGGCGGCCTGCCCAAAGTCACCGTGCTGCGCATCATTGATGTTGAGGATGGGCAAGTGATTGCCATTCCTGAACATTGGGAAGCCGAAGGAAAGCCACCGCCGCGCCTGCGCGTGATAGAGCGGGGCCGCCGATCGGCGCTGGGCGTGGGGGACCGCATCCTCGCGCGCACCGAAGAGGCCGGGGCGGGCCATGTGGCGCACCCCATGAAAAAGCTCGCCAAGGGGGAAGAGCAAATTCTGGGCGTTGTCGCGCGCGATGGGGATAGGCTCTGGCTGCGCGCCATTGATAAGCGCGAACGCCGCGACACGCTGATTTCGGATATTGGGGAGGCCGGCGAGGGCGACCTTGTTCTGGCCGAAAAAACTGGGCGCGCCAATCGCATCACGGCAAAAGTGAC
>JBEEOY010000087.1:0-25601 GCA_041191345.1 Pseudomonadota bacterium | reverse complement strand
GAACCTGAATATGAGTCAGCATGGCGCTGCTGTTCCACATCTGTTCAGGCGGGGCAAGTGGGCGAAAGGGGGGATTTAAGTCTGTTGTGGGGGCAATGCCCGCCTAACGATTACGCCAGCTGCCTGATTGGCGAAAGCGCGGCAGGATGTCGCTTTGCGGCAGTGCACCGGGCACATAAAGATCAGCATCGGCCAGTGCGAGCTTTGGCGCCGACGGGAGAGCCGCCAATTCAGTCTGCGTGCCTGAAAGGGGTAAGGCAGAGTCTAAGGCTGGGCCGCGCCAGCGCAAAGGCGCGGGATAAGGTTCCCCACCTGCATAGGCCATCGTGAAGGCGCGGGCCGAGCCTTTGCTCCCCGGCAAGCGATAAAAAATATGGTTGCCCAGCACTGCAGTGATGATGAAGCCTTGGTTCCAGACCGGGTTCACTTGCAGCGTATGGTAATGCGTTGCCATTCCGACGGGGCCATAAACATGGCCGGACAGAGCGTCACGGGCAAACTCTGCGGCTTGTGCCCAAATGCGCGGCTCGGGCCGTCTTCGCATTGACCCATCACACGCATAGCTGAATTGGCAGCCGGGCCTGTCTGATCCTTGGTAAATCACCCCACAGACGGTCTTTGGCCAAGCGGGGTGTCGAACGCGATTGAGCACCACTTGCGCCACGGCACGCTGGCCCTCTTCAGACTCAGAGGCAGCTTCATAGTATATCGCGGTCGTTAGACACTGCTCTGCGCGCCTAAAATCTTCTGCGGACATGCGCCCCATAAAAAATGGGGCTGCTGCTGGTCCAGGCTCAAAGGCGCTGGGAATGGAGAGCGTCAGTCCGCCAGCTTGCTGGACTTGAACCGCAAGAGGTGGGGTCTCAGCGTGATGCCGTGGCCGCGTCACTGACTGTGCGATGAAGGGAACCGGCTCCTCTAATTGCAGCGTGATGTGTGCCGCCCTTATGCCGGGGGACAAGGCATAGCTTGCCCGTTCAGACCCAAATAGGCTGAGCGCCAGCCCAGCACATAGGCACAAGACCCAATTTGCGGGATGCGCCAACGCTGGATGCTGGAAGCGCTTCGTTAATAAAAGGGGCGTGGAAAGAGCCTTCACTGCACTGTCTTGCGCCAGGCGCAGCTTCAAAAGCGCGTCCCAATTTTGGCCGTCCCGATCTGGAACACATCCTTTCGAGACTGAAACCAAATCTGTTCAGGCTTCTCAGGCCGATTAAATGCGCAAAAATGCTTCCCAAAGCGGACACTCCCCCCTTAAAGGCCCGGTACCTGATATAGTTTTGGAGCGAATTCATGGGTGATGTGTTGCGCGTGGCGCTGGCGGGCTTGGGCACTGTGGGGGCAGGCGTCATCAAGCTTATTGACGCTAATCGCAGCTTGATTGAGCGTCGCGCAGGCCGCCCAATTGAAATCGTCGCTGTATCGGCACGCGACCGCAATCGGGATCGTGGCGTTGATCTGGGGCGCTTTGAGTGGGTGGATGATAGCACTGCCCTTGCCACGCACCCAGGGGTGGATGCTGTTGTGGAACTGATCGGCGGATCAGACGGGCCCGCTTTGGTGTTGGCGCGCAATTCCATCGCGCAGGGCCGCGCCTTTGTAACGGCCAATAAGGCCATGATCGCGCATCATGGGTTGGAACTCGCTGGCGCGGCGGAAGCAGCCAATGTGCCCTTTAAATATGAAGCTGCAGTCGCAGGCGGCATCCCGGTTATTAAGGGGCTGCGCGAGGGCGCGGCGGCGAATGAGATTTCCGGCGTGTTCGGCATCCTGAATGGCACGTGCAATTATATTCTCTCGACGATGGAAAGCGCCGGGCGTGACTTTGCGGATGTTCTCGCTGAAGCGCAGGCGCTAGGCTATGCCGAGGCGGATCCAAGCTTTGATATTGATGGTGTGGATGCCGCACATAAACTTTCGATTCTCGCCAGCCTTGCCTTCGGCACGGCCATTGATTTTGCGGGTGTCGATGTGCGCGGTATCCGCCACGTTATTGCGGCCGATATTGTCGAGGCGCAGGCATTGGGCCACCGCATTCGTCTGGTCGGCATGGCTTCTGCCAGCGACAAAGGCCTGTTCCAGCGCGTTCAGCCTTGCCTCGTACCGCTCGAACATCCACTGGCGCATGTGACGGGATCGCTCAACGCCGTGGTGGCCGAAGGCAATTTTGTTGGTCGTCTATTCCTGCAAGGCCGTGGTGCGGGTGAGGGGCCAACAGCCTCTGCCGTGGTGGCGGACTTGATTGATATTGCGCGCGGAGAAACTGGACCCGCCTTTGCCATGCCGGTGGCCAGCCTTGCGCAATCGGGGCGAGCGCCGTCTGGCGACCGTGTATGCCGCAGCTATTTGCGCTTTGTTGTCGCAGATCGCGCTGGCGTTCTGGCAGAAATTACTGCGGCCATGCGGGATGCAGGCGTCTCGATCGAGTCGCTCAGCCAGCGTGGGGTAACAGCAGAAGGCGCTGCCGTTGTCGCGCTGGTCACGCATGAATGCCCAGAAGCCAATGTGAGCCATGCGCTTGCCTTGCTCGATGGGTCAGAAAGTTTGAAAGCAGCGCCAATGGTTATGCCGATTTTGGAAGTCTAAAGTCCATTTTGATTAGGCCGTTAACGCTTTTGGTCGCCATGAATGTCAACAGGATTGGCATGTGTTGGTGCTAGCCTGGGTCGACATATTGGGGATGCTGGCCTAGGGCCGCTGGTGAACAAGATAGACAGGATTAAATGGCGTCATGGTCAAGGCAAGCAAAGTTCTCGATCGCGTTCTGGTGCTGGAAATGGTCCGTGTGACAGAGGCTGCAGCCATTGCAGCGTCGACACTGGTTGGCCGGGGCGATGAAAAGGCGGCGGATGCTGCTGCGGTTGAGGCGATGCGTGCCGCGCTGAATGAGCTGGCGATGGATGGCACTGTCGTTATTGGCGAAGGCGAGCGCGATGAAGCGCCGATGCTCTATATTGGTGAAAAAGTGGGCTCTGCCATTGGCTCGGGCCCCAAAATTGATATCGCGCTTGATCCGCTGGAAGGAACAACGATTACGGCCAAGGCTGGGCCTAATGCGCTTGCTGTTCTTGCCGTGGCGGAAGAAGGCAATCTGCTAAATGCGCCGGATGTCTATATGGATAAGCTTGCCGTAGGTCCGGGCTATCCAGAAGGCATTATTGATTTGGCGAAAACGCCCACGCAGAATGTGGAGGCAGTTGCCCGTGCCAAGGGTGTGAGCCCAGCTGAAATCATTGTCTGCGTGCTTGATCGCCCACGCCATGAAAAGCTGATTGCTGAGCTGCGCGGCATTGGCTGTGGGATCATGTTGATCCCCGATGGCGACGTGGCTGGCGTTATTGCGGTGACCAACCCCGAAACAACAATTGATATGTATATGGGTTCTGGCGGCGCGCCCGAAGGCGTGTTGGCCGCCGCCGCCCTGCGCTGCGTGGGAGGCCAATTCAAAGGCCGGCTCATTTTCCGCAATGACGATGAAAAGGCCCGCGCGCGCAAATGGGGCATTCAGGATCTGGATTATATCTATGATTTGAATGAGTTGGCGAAAGGCGATTGCATTTTTGCCGCAACGGGCGTGACTGACGGTTCGCTCTTGGCTGGCGTAAAGCGTCTGCCTGACGGGAAAATGACGACTGAAAGCGTTGTCATGCGTGCTAGTTCTGGCACGGTGCGCTGGGTGCGGGGTGAGCACCGCAAACAGGATTAGTCGCCACCAAGCGCGAGTTTTCCCCCAAACCAACCAAAGGGATGAAAATCCAGTCGCTTCGCGTGTTTTCTACCCCTAATACTGATCGGCATGGCAGATCATCCGATAACTGATGCGTCCCGCGACACTTGGGCCCCGCACGAGGACCCTGCGACGTTTGAGGGGGCTACTGCTCCCGAGAGCCGGTGGCAGCGCCGCTGGCGCAGGCTGAAGCTGGGTGCCAAGGTTTCTGCTATTGTCTTTGTTCTGCTCGTCTTGTGGCTTGCCATTACGGCGCCCTTGTCAAAATCCTTACAGCCCATTGCCCCGCCACAACTGACCTTGCTGGCAGCAGACGGGCAGCCAATTGCCCGCAATGGCGCGAATATTGGCGACCCAGTCAAAATAAGCGAATTGCCCCCTCATGTGTGGCAAGCCTTTGTCGCCATTGAGGATCGGCGTTTTTACACGCATTGGGGCATTGATCCGCGCGGATTGGCGCGGGCGCTGGTCAATAATTTGGGCGATGGCGACACGCAGGGCGGCAGCACCATTACGCAGCAATTGGCAAAAATTACGTTTCTGACGCCTGAGCGGAGCCTGACGCGCAAGGCGCGTGAAATGCTGATTGCCTTTTGGTTAGAGGCGTGGCTGACCAAAGACGAAATTCTCGAACGTTATCTTTCGAACGTGTATTTTGGCGATAATGCCTATGGGTTGAGCGCCGCCGCGCGGCATTATTTCAACAAACGGCCAGATCAGTTGGGCGTGGCTGAATCGGCTATGTTGGCCGGGCTGGTGCAGGCCCCATCGCGTCTGGCGCCAACACGCAACATGGATGGCGCGCGGACGCGCGCAAAGCTGGTCATTGCAGCTATGGTTGATGCAGGCTTTGTCTCGCCTGATGCCGCAGCCTCGCTGCGCCCGGCGCGGCTGAATGTACCCGCCGATAAAGGCCCACCTTCGGGCACCTATTTTGCAGACTGGGCTCTGCCTCAAGTCCGGGCCATGCTGGAAGATAGCTATGGCGGGGGAGAGATTAAGACCACGCTGGAAACGCGTCTGCAAAAAATTGCACGTACAGTGGTGTCGCGCGCGCCCTTGGGTGAGGCGCAAGTGGCCCTTGTGGCAATGCGCACCAATGGGTCTGTTGTCGCGATGATTGGTGGCAAAAGCTACAAGCAAAGCCCGTTTAACCGGGCAACGCAGGCCCGCCGCCAGCCCGGCTCTACCTTCAAGCTATTTGTGTATTTGGCGGCGATGCGTGCGGGACTAACGCCGGATAGCATCATTGATGACAGCCCATTTACAGCAGGCGGCTATCGCCCCAAAAATTCAGATGGCCGGTATTTAGGCCCAATTCCCTTAAAGCGCGCTTTCGCGCGGTCCAGCAATGTCGCCGCTGTTCGGCTCTATCGCCAATTGGGGGATAAGGCGATTATTCAGGCCGCGCGCGATTTGGGTGTTAAAAGCCCGCTTGCGGCTGACCCCAGCTTGGCCTTGGGGACATCGAGCCTAACTCTGCTGGAACTGACCGCCGCTTATGCAGCCATTGCGGCGGACCAATATCCAGTGGAGCCACACGCCTTGCCCACGGCGACGCCTGGCTTGCTGGATCGGTTGTTGAGCCCCAAGCGGAGCATTGGCGCAAAAACGCGGGCCCAAATGTTAGAGCTGCTGCGGGCAACGGTCATTCAAGGCACAGGTCGTGCTGCAGGCCTTGCCATTCCCAGCTATGGCAAGACGGGCACCTCGCAAGATAATCGCGATGCCCTGTTCATTGGTTTTGCAGGGGATTTGGTTGTTGGCGTTTGGGTCGGTCGCGATGACAATAAGCCCTTGGGGGGAATGCATGGTGGCGGCCTACCCGCGCAAATTTGGCGCGATTTTATGGGCCAAGCAATTGCTGATGCCATGCCTCAAGCGCCCAAGGATGAAGAAATTCCCGATGAGCCTTTTGGCAATGATGCGTTTGACCTCGTCTTGAACGTCAGCGATGCAGGCATGGATATTGCCCCTGATCCAACACTTGAGGCGCAGACCAGTGCTGAGAGTGCTGATGCCGTTGGGGACGCTGGCCGCGCCAGCGGCGCCCAGCCGCCAACCAACCCACAACAACCTCCGCCGCAATAGCGGCAAGGCTTGCTGGTCACGCTCTGACCCGGCTATTGATGTGGGTATGAGCCTTCCACGCGCCTTTGATCGATCTATTACGGGCCAGGCGTGGCGTTGGCGGGGTGCAGGGGGCGAGGTGGATGATCTCGTCACGCAATTGCTGCTGGCGCGCGGGTGCCCTTTTGACGCGCTTGAGGCGCATCGCAACCCAACGATCCGGGCGTTCATGCCTGACCCCTCAATTTTCCAAGATATGGAACGCGCGGCTGAGCGGCTGGCAGATGCCGTCCAATCAGGCGAAACAACCACGATTTTTGGCGATTATGATGTCGATGGCGCGACCTCTGCGGCACTGCTGATCTGGCTGCTGCGCGAGCTGGGGTTAGACGCGGGCTATTACATCCCAGATCGGCTGTTGGAAGGTTATGGCCCTTCAGGCGATGCGCTGGTGCGGCTGCGGGAAACGGGGTCTAGCCTAGTTGTTACTGTCGATTGCGGGGCTCAGGCTTTTGAAGCGCTGGAGATGGCACGCGCGGCCGGCCTTGATGTCATTGTGGTGGACCATCATAAATGCGCCACAACGCTTCCTGTGGCGCACGCGCTGGTCAACCCCAATCGGCTGGACGAGGGGGAAGGGGCTGCCCATGGCCATCTGGCCGCAGTGGGGGTGGCATGGCTGCTGGGAGCTGCCTTGGTTCGCACGCTGAGGAGTCGCGGCTATTTCCAAACCCGACCAGAGCCCAAATTATTGGATCTGCTTGATATTGTGGCGCTTGGCACTGTGGCAGATGTGGCTCAGCTCAAAGGCTTAAACCGCGCCTTTGTGGCGCAGGGCCTCAAAGTGATGGGCGTAGGGCGCAATATTGGCCTCAACGCCCTGATAGCCGCGTCCCGCCTCACGCGTGCGCCTGTGTGTTCTGATTTGGGCTTTGCGCTGGGGCCGCGCATTAATGCGGGTGGGCGCGTTGGCAAATCTGACCTTGGCGTCCGCTTGCTAACAACCACCGACCCAGAGGAAGCGCGCGAGATTGCAGAAGAGCTGGATCGGCTAAATGCAGAACGCCGCGCCATTGAGGCAGCTGTGCAGGAAGAAGCCGATATTCTGGCCGCGCGCCAAGCCAATCGCGCTGTTGCCCTTGTCGCAGGCCAAGGGTGGCACCCCGGTGTAATTGGAATTGTGGCAGGACGTTTGAAGGAAAAAATGGGCCGCCCGGCTATTGTTGTTGCATTGGATGCCGATGGCGTTGGCAAAGGATCAGGCCGCTCAATTGCCGGCGTGGATTTGGGGGCTGCCATTCTGGCCGCCAAAGATATGGGGCTGCTGGTTGCTGGCGGTGGCCATGCGATGGCGGCGGGCCTGACTGTCGCTGCGGATAAAGTGGACGAACTGGCTGAATTTTTAGATGCACGGCTTGCAGCAGATGTCGCGACCGCCAGCGAAAATCGTGCCTTGTTGATTGACGCGCTGGTCGCCCCCGGCGGGGTCACGCCTGATCTTGCCAATCAGTTGGAGGAAGGTGGCCCCTATGGCATGGGCTGGCCTGCGCCCCGCATTGCCGCTGGTCCTTTGCGAATTGTGAAGGCCGATGTGGTTGGCAAAGACCATGTGCGGACGATTCTTGCCGGAGATGATGGGCGTTCTTTCAAGGCAGTGGCCTTTCGACAAGCCGAGACAGAGCTGGGTCAAGCGCTGCTCCATAGCGGCCGAGACCGGCGACTTTGGGTGGCAGGCCGGGCCAAGGTGGATGATTGGCAGGGCCGGTCTGCAGCAGAACTTCACATTGATGATGCAACTTGGTGCGATTGAGGTGTTGACGGGTGCGCCTCGAATCCCTAATGGCGCGGCTCCATCACTGATGGCCCCTTCGTCTAGCGGTTAGGACGCGGCCCTTTCACGGCTGAAACACGGGTTCGATTCCCGTAGGGGTCACCATCTTGGATGTTAGGGCTTTCACGGCCCGCCGCCTTGGGCAAATGCTTTCAACTGGCGACATTTTTCCCACAACATTCTCACCCTGCCAGCAGCAAGCCGGCTATTCTTTGACTAGATTCATCGCGTCTGTGCGTTACAAGACACAGCATGAAAATAGGGGAGCAGATGCGGGGGCTTTTGCGCGAGCCACTCGTCCATTTTTTGGCCGCTGGTCTTTTGGTCTTTGTGATCGCCAGCTGGCGGGGCGCATCCGTTGATCCATCGGATCGGACAATTACCATTGATGAAGATCGAGTGACTTGGCTTGTTAGCCAGTTTGAGCGGACATGGCAGCGCAGCCCATCTCCGCCGGAAATTGATCAACTGATCCGCGATTATGTGAAAGAGGAAGTCTATTATCGTGAGGGCTTGCGCATGGGGTTGGATCAGGATGATCCAATTATCCGGCGGCGCTTGCGGTCGAAGATGGAATTTCTGGCAGCCTCGCAAGTGGAAAGCGCCCCGGCAACCGAGGCCGACCTGCAAAGCTGGCTTGCAAGCCATAAGGCCCGTTATGCCGAAGGGACCCGCTATAGCTTTGATCAGCTTTATCTCGGTTCAGCTGATGATCCCGAAATTGCAGCGCAAGCACCAGCTTTAAAGCGTGCCATTGCAACGCAGAAAGACTGGCGCACTTTGGGCCAAGCCATTTCCTTGCCCAGCCAGATGGCGGGCGCAGATGCCACAGCCATCGGAAATGCGTTTGGAGAAGAATTTGCGGCTACTTTGGCAGATGTGAAGCCGGGTGAGTGGCAAGGACCCGTGAAATCGAGCTTTGGCTTGCATCTGGTGCGGATCACGAATGTCGTGCCGGGCCGCGTGCCGCCATTGGCGTCAGTGCGCCAGCGTGTGGAAAATGATTGGCGCGATGCCACATTGTCTGAACGGCAAGATCGTGCCTATCAAGCGCTGCTTGATGGCTATCAGGTGCGGATTCAAAAACCGTGACCTTTGCCCTGAAGCTTTTCTTGGCGATTTTTTTCATATTTGGGGGGCTAGCGCCTGCCCATGCGGATGAATTGCGCCCTGGCTATCTTGATTTAACGCAACTTTCGACAAGCCAATGGCGAATGACCTTCAAAGGCCCGTTCCGCACCGGCCTTGCCAATCGCGCAATGCCCAGTGTGCCTGCAGGCTGCACAGCCGGGCCGCCTGAGCGGGTGGCAGATGATCTGGCCGTCAAATCCACGTGGACCTTGACGTGTAAGGAGCCACTGGCGGGCAAAGACATTCAGCTCATTGGTTTGGATCGCAGTGTGGCAGATGCGCTGGTGCGGGTGGCGCCATTAGGAGAGGCCGTCCAGACGGCCCGGCTGACGCCTGATCAGGATAGCTTCACCATCGCGTCAAAAGCCAATCGCTGGGATGTCGCCAAAACCTATTTTGTCATTGGTGTTGAACATATTGTCTTTGGCTTTGACCATTTGTTCTTCGTGATCGCGCTTGTCCTGCTGCTTGGGCAGGGGATGACGATTTTGAAAGCTGTCACGGCTTTTACCGTTGCCCACTCTATCACGCTGATTGGGACGACATTGGGCTTTCTGGGGTTGCCGCAGCGCCCAGTGGAAAGTGTGATCGCTTTGTCGATCGTGTTTTTGGCTGTTGAGATTGCCAAGGCTCAGCCTGGACAGTTGCGCTTGTCCCAACGAATCCCCTGGATTGTCGCCTTCCTGTTCGGGCTGCTGCACGGCTTTGGTTTTGCGGGCGCGCTGAAAGAAATTGGCCTGCCCGAAGGGGAAGTGCCAATGGCGCTGCTGACGTTTAACCTGGGCGTGGAAGCCGGGCAGGTGGCTGTTGTTTTGGCAAGCATGGCAATTTTGGCACTCATTTCGCGATTTGTGCTGCCGGCGCGTCGGCCCGTGGTGTTGGCGACCACCTATGCCATGGGCACTATTGCCAGCTTCTGGTTTATCGAGCGCACCTTGATCTAACGTCCTTTGGGCAAAGACCATTGGGGCTTTGGTTTCCCGTCGAACCCCGCTAGGGCCCGGTCATGAATGAAACAACACCCATGCCAATGTCCAAGGGATGGGCTGATGAGGCCCGCGCAACACTGGCCTTGGCGTGGCCACTGATTCTTTCAAACCTGTCGGGCGCACTGATCCACGCAACCGACGTCTTTCTGCTTGGTAAGCTGGGGCCAGAGCCACTGGCAGCGGGTGCTTTGGCAACCAATTTTGTCATGTCGATTTCGCTTTTCGGCATGGGATTGATGGTCGCAACAGCGCCAATGATTGCCTCGGAAAAAGGGCGCAAATCCCATTCGGTGCGCGATGTGCGCCGGACAGTGCGGCAAGGCTTGTGGCTATGCCTGAGCTTTTGCGTGCCGATCTGGGTGCTCTTGGGCTTTTCTGAGCAGATTTTTCGGGCGCTGGGCCAGCAACCCGATTTGGCACGAGATGCAGCGGCAATGGTCGCTGCCTTGAAGTGGAGCATGTTTCCCTTTCTCGGGCTGGTCGTGCTGCGTTCCTTCCTGTCTGCCAAAGGGCGAACCATCTGGGCACTTTATGTGTCTTTGCTGGGGGTGATTGCCAATGCCGTGCTGAATTATGGGCTGGTGCTCGGTAAATTTGGCTTTCCGCAAATGGGCGTAGTGGGGGCCGGCATTGGCAGCAGCCTTGTAAACCTAGCCATGTTTCTTGTGATGGTGGGGATTGTTACGCGCCATAAGGATTTTCGGCGGTATCACCTCTTTGGCCGGTTTTGGCGGGCAGATTGGCCGCGTTATCGTGCGCTTGTCCGCTTAGGCCTGCCCATTGGCCTGACCATGGGCTTTGAAGCTTCTGTGTTTAGTGCGGCTGTCTTTCTGATGGGGTTGATCAGCACGGAATCAGTGGCGGCCCATGCCGTGGCGCTGCAAATTGCCTCGCTCACGTTCATGGTGCCTTTGGGGCTTGCTCAGGCGACAACAGTGCGCGTCGGCTTGGGCCATGGCCGTCGGGATCCAGTGATGATTGGCCGGGCCGGCTGGACAGGCTTTGCCCTTGGCGTTGGGTTTATGAGCCTGACAGCGCTTGTGATAGGCCTTTTCCCGGCTGTGTGGGTGGGCTTGTTTGTTGATCCCACAGCTGAAGGCGGCCCCGCAGTTGCGCAACTGGCCATTAGCTTTTTGATGGTCGCTGCAATCTTCCAGATTGTGGATGGCGCGCAAGTGATGGGCGCGGCGATGCTGCGAGGCCTGCACGATACGCGCGTGCCCATGGTGTATGCCGGGATTGGCTATTGGGGCATTGGCATAGGGGTTGGGGCCTTTTTGGCTTTCCGCGCTGGTCTCGATGGTTTGGGCATTTGGATTGGCCTCGCCACTGGTCTGGCGGTTGTTAGCCTGTTGATGGCGTGGCGCTGGATGCGGCGGGAAAAGCTGGCTTTGGTGCCACAACGCCCCGCCTAAGGCAGGATATAAAAAAATCCGCAACCGAATCCTTGACGCTGGGGGACTGGCCACCCATATCCGCCGCGTTAGCACTCGCTTTGAGTGAGTGCTAATCGATATTCTTAATCCAGAAGAGGGTAACTCATATGGCATTTCGTCCGCTGCACGATCGCGTGCTCGTTCGCCGCATTGAAGCCGATGAAAAGACGGCTGGCGGCATCATCATTCCCGACACAGCTAAGGAAAAGCCGCAAGAAGGCGAAATCGTCTCTGTCGGTTCGGGCACCAAGGCTGAAGACGGCAAGGTCACGCCGCTGGATGTGAAGGCAGGCGACCGTGTTCTGTTCGGCAAATGGTCGGGCACCGAAGTGAAGGTCGACGGGGAAGACCTGTTGATCATGAAAGAATCCGACATCCTCGGCATCATTGGCTGATCCAGCCTTTCGCAAGATTGATTTGAGAGAAGGAGCAACCAAATGGCTGCAAAAGAAGTAAAATTCGGCCGCGACGCGCGTGAACGCATTCTCCGCGGCGTCGACATCCTCGCGGATGCTGTGAAGGTCACTTTGGGCCCCAAGGGCCGCAACGTTGTGATCGACAAGAGCTTTGGCGCCCCGCGCATCACCAAGGACGGCGTTTCAGTCGCCAAGGAAATCGAACTGAAGGATAAGTTCGAAAACATGGGTGCCCAGATGCTGCGCGAAGTGGCGTCGAAGGCCAATGACGCAGCGGGCGATGGCACCACAACGGCAACTGTTTTGGCCCAAGCCATTGTACGCGAAGGCATGAAGTCGGTTGCTGCCGGCATGAACCCGATGGACCTGAAGCGCGGCATTGATCTGGCCGTGACCAAGGTTGTCGAAGACCTGAAGGGCCGTTCCAAGCCCGTCGCTGGCTCGTCCGAAATCGCACAAGTTGGCATCATTTCGGCCAATGGCGACAAGGAAGTCGGCGAGAAAATTGCCGAAGCCATGGAAAAGGTTGGCAAAGAAGGCGTCATCACGGTTGAAGAAGCCAAGGGACTCGAGTTTGAACTTGATGTCGTCGAAGGCATGCAGTTCGACCGTGGCTATTTGTCGCCCTATTTCATCACCAACCCGGAAAAGATGCAGGTCGAATTGAACGACCCGTACATCCTGATCCACGAAAAGAAGCTGTCGAACCTGCAAGCGATGCTGCCGATTTTGGAAGCCGTCGTTCAGTCGGGCCGTCCGCTCCTCATCATTGCAGAAGACATTGAAGGCGAAGCGCTGGCGACCCTGGTGGTTAACAAGCTGCGTGGTGGCCTGAAGGTTGCTGCTGTGAAGGCACCGGGCTTTGGCGATCGTCGCAAGGCGATGCTCGAAGACATTGCGATCCTGACCAAGGGCGAAATGATTTCGGAAGACCTCGGCATTAAGCTGGAAAGCGTGACCATTGGCATGCTCGGTCAGGCCAAGCGCGTCACCATCGACAAGGACAACACGACCATTGTTGACGGTGCTGGTGAAGCCGATGCCATCAAGGCGCGCACCGAAGCCATTCGTCAGCAGATTGAAATCACGACCAGCGATTATGATCGTGAAAAGCTGCAAGAGCGTCTGGCAAAGCTCGCTGGCGGCGTTGCCGTGATTAAGGTTGGCGGTGCTACCGAAGTCGAAGTGAAGGAGCGTAAGGACCGCGTTGATGACGCGCTGCACGCTACTCGCGCGGCTGTGGAAGAAGGCATTGTTCCCGGCGGCGGCACTGCGCTGCTCTATGCCACTAAGGCTCTTGAAGGCCTGAAGGGCGCGAATGACGACCAGACTCGTGGTATCGACATCATCCGCAAGGCCATTGAAGCGCCGATCCGTCAGATCGCGTCGAACGCCGGTCATGATGGCGCAGTGGTTGCTGGCAACCTGCTGCGCGAAAATGACGAAACTCAGGGCTTTAACGCTGCAACCGACACCTATGAAAATCTGGTGAAGGCGGGCGTGATTGATCCGACCAAGGTTGTCCGTACGGCGCTGCAAGACGCGGCCTCAGTCGCTGGTCTGTTGATCACGACCGAAGCCACGATTGCCGAACTGCCCGAAGACAAGCCCGCAATGCCGGCAATGCCGGGTGGCGGCATGGGTGGTATGGACTTCTAAGTCCAACGCTCAGGCAAATATTAAAGAGGGCCGGGGCTTTAAGCCTCGGCCCTTTTTCTATGGGCTGGGCGCGCTGTGCAGCTCTGGCGTTTCATCCTGCCGACTGTTGAGCATGGCAGATGCATCATTGAGCGCCTGCGCCTCATCGCGCGGCAGGCTGGCAGGATCAGGCACATCTCCACCGCCGCACCCAGCCATCAGCGCTAGTAGCAACAGAGCAAGCATGGGCCGGGTGGTCTGCATGTCTTAGTCCCCAGTAAAAAGGGCTGCGCTCTTGCGAGGCAGCCCCTTGTGCAATCCAACGAAATTGCTGCCTTACATATGATTGGCAGCGGCTTCAGCGGCCGCTTTTGCCGCATCCTTTGCATTGTCGGCTGCGTCTGCCACGACGTCCTTGGTGGCGTTGGCCACAGCTTCATTAGCAACAGGCAGGGCTTCAACAGGCTCGTTCAGCACTGGTTCCATGGTTTCGTTCAACGCGACTTCTGCATTGGACGCATCATCCACGGCCTTGCCGCCACAGGCTGAAAGGCCAAGCGACGCAAAGAGGATGACTGGCACGAGGATCGACTTTTTCATGAGGCACCCTTTAAACATGAGGCAAGGAATTAAACATTTGCCACGGGATGGCACAGCCATGTCCCGTGGTGTTCAGCAGAGGTAACCTTTCCATTTTGGCTTGGCAATTGCCTTTCGCATCGCCCAACTGGGCCTGAAATAAAGGGCAGGGCGCGCAACCTATCGCAAAGCCGTTGACCAGATATAAAGAATTCTTTATGTCCTTAAATCATGGCCAAGATGCTCGACATTTTCCGCGCGTTGGCGGACCCGACCCGGCTGCGGATCGTGCAATTATTGCGCACGATGGAATTGTCTGTTGGAGAATTGGCACAGGTGCTGGCGCAAAGCCAACCGCGTGTCTCGCGCCATATTAAAATTCTATGTGATGCGGGCGTTGCAGAACGGCGCAAAGAAGGCAGTTGGGTGTTTATTGCACCTGGCCCCAATTTGGTCACCGGCCCATTATTTCAGGCAATTGACGCTTGGATTTCAGCCTTGGGTGAAGACCATTGGCACATTGCTGATGCCGCACGTTTGGCAGCCGTTCGGGCCGATCGCGCCGCTGCTGCCGAACGCTATTTTGCCGACCATGCCGACCATTGGGATAGTTTACGCTCGCTCCATGTCCCTGAGGCGGACGTGGAAGCTGCAATGCGCCGCGTGCTGGGCGCCGACACGCTGGGCACGCTGGTGGATATTGGCACAGGCACGGGCCGGATGATTGAGCTGTTTGGCAACCAAGCTCGCCATGCCATTGGCATTGACCGCAGCCCAGAAATGTTGCGCGTTGCGCGCGGCAAGCTGACTGTGACGGGCGTGGATGGCTGGGAATTGCGGCAAGGGGATATCATGGCCCTGCCGCTCGACACGGGTATCGTTGATACGGTGCTGCTGCACCAAGTGCTGCATTATCTGCCAGCGCCAGAAGCCGCGATACTGGAATTGGCGCGGATCATGGCGCCCGGCGGCCGATTGCTGATTGTAGATTTTGCGCCGCACAGCCATGAGGAGTTGCGGGCGCAGGATGCCCATGCCCGCCTTGGCTTCTCGGATGATCAAATTGCCCATTGGTGCCGGGCAGCTGGCCTCCAGATGGTGCAGACAAATGAATTGGCGGGCAGCGCGCTGACCGTAAAACTCTGGCTGGCGCGTCGGCTGGAAGCAAAGACTTTGCAGGTGATAAGCGGATGAGCATGTCGTTAACGGATTTGGAAGAAGCCCGTCGTGCGCTGGATGCGCCACTTTTTGCCGATTTGGCAGGCGATGCGCAGGTGTCATTTGAATTCTTCCCTCCCAAATCGGAGAAAATGGAAGAGCAACTCTGGCAAAGCTTTGAAACCTTAGCGCCATTGGGGCCGCGGTTTGTTTCCGTTACCTATGGGGCAGGTGGATCAACGCGCGAACGCACGCATGCCACTGTTGCACGCATTGCCTCACAAAGCCGCATTCCTGCCGCGGCTCATCTGACTTGCGTGGCGGCTAGCAAGGCTGAAATTGCGGAAATCGCTCAAAGCTATTGGGATGCAGGCGTGCGTCATATTGTGGCCCTGCGTGGCGATCCGCCAGAATTGGGCCAGCCCTTTGTGCCGCACCCACAAGGCTATGCCTCGGCGGCTGAATTGGTGGCAGGCTTGCGCGAGATTGCGCCGTTTGAAATTTCGGTGGCGGCTTATCCTGAAAAACACCCTGAGGCGGCTTCTGCGGCGTCTGATTTGGACAATCTGAAGCGCAAGCTCGATGCAGGCGGCTCGCGCGCGATCAGCCAGTTTTTCTTTTCGCCCGAAGTGTTTTTCCGCTTTTGCGATGCGGCAGCAGCAGCGGGCATTGAGGCAGAAATTGTGCCGGGGATTTTGCCCGTCTCCAACGTGGCCCAAGCGCGCAAATTCGCGGCCGCCTGTGGCGCAACTATTCCCGATTGGATGGACCGGCTGTTTGAGGGGCTGGATGATCATCCCGCTGCACGTCAGCTGATTGCTGCCACAATTGCTGCCGAAATGTGCCGTAAACTCTATGCCGGTGGCGTGCGCAATTTCCATTTCTACACATTGAACCGAGCCGAACTCAGCTATGCCATTTGTCATTTGCTGGGCCTGCGGCCGCAAGGAGCCTGATCCATGTCTGCCCGCACCCGGCTATTGGCCGAAGCCCAAAAGCGTATTTTGATGACGGACGGTGCCTGGGGCACGCAGATCCAAACCTTTGGCCTGAGCGAGGCCGATTATGCGGGCCAGCTTGGCCTCTCGCATGACCAGAAGGGCAATAACGACATATTGGCGCTGACACGGCCTGATGTGATTGAAAAAATTGCCCGCAGCTATCTCGATGCCGGGTCCGACATTATCTCGACCAACACCTTCAGCTCTACCCAGATCAGCCAAGCGGATTATGGCGCGGAGCATTTGGTGCGTGATTTGAACATTGCCAATGCGCAGATCGCGCGGCGACTGGCGGATGAATATGAAGCGCGAGATGGTCGTCCGCGCTTTGTGGCAGGCGCTGTTGGCCCAACCAACAAGACATTGTCGCTCTCGCCCGATGTGAATGATCCGGGCTATCGCGAGATTGATTTTGATACGCTGAAAAACGTGTATCGCGAACAAGTTGATGCTTTGCTGGAAGGCGGGGCGGATTTCATCCTCATTGAGACGGTGTTTGATACGCTCAACGCCAAAGCCGGGATTATGGCCGTGCTCGAGGCGCAGGACGCGCTGGGCCGGGATGTGCCGCTGATGATTTCCATGACACTCACCGATTTGTCGGGCCGGAACTTGTCGGGCCATACTGTTGAGGCGTTCTGGTATGCAGTCCGCCACGCAAAGCCTGTGACGATTGGCCTTAATTGCTCCTTCGGGGCGGAACAGTTGCGCCCGCATGTGAAGCTGCTGGCGGGCATCGCGGAAACGCTCATCATGGTATACCCCAATGCCGGCCTGCCCAACGAATTGGGTCAATATGATGAGCTGCCTGAACAAACAGCGGCCTTTGTTCGCGAATGGGCAGAGGCCGGGCAGGTAAATATTCTGGGCGGCTGTTGTGGCTCAACCCCGGGCCATATCGCTGCAATGCACAAGGTGGTGACAGGCATCGCCCCGCGTCGTCTGCCTGAACCCCCTGTGATGACACGGCTCGCCGGGCTTGAGCCCATGACAATTGCGGCCTGATCTGCCTCCTGCAAGGTTTTATACGAATGACTGATACTCAAGCCAGTGCGCGTTTCGTCAATGTGGGCGAGCGGACCAATGTGACAGGCTCTGCCGCGTTTAAAAAGCTGATCCTTGCGGGTGATTATGCCAAGGCGGTCGATGTCGCGCGCCAGCAAGTCGAAAATGGCGCGCAGATCATTGACGTGAACATGGATGAAGGTCTGCTCGACGCTGTTGAAGCGATGACGACCTTTTTGAAGCTGATCGCCGCCGAGCCTGATATTGCGCGCGTACCGGTGATGATCGACAGCTCGAAATGGGATGTCATTGAAGCGGGCCTGAAATGCGTTTCCGGCAAGCCCATTGTGAATTCGATCAGCATGAAGGAAGGCGAAGAAGCCTTTCTGGCGCAGGCGCGCAAATGCATGGCCTATGGCGCAGCTGTCGTCATCATGGCCTTTGATGAAAAAGGCCAGGCGGATACCAAAGATCGCAAGGTCGAAATCTGCGAACGCGCCTATAAGCTGCTGACGGGGATCGGCTTTCCGCCCGAAGATATCATCTTTGACCCCAATGTCTTCGCCGTTGCCACGGGCATTGAAGAGCATAATGGTTACGGCGTTGATTTCATTGAGGCAGCGCGGGAAATTAAGGCACGTTGCCCCTATGTCCATATCTCGGGCGGGCTATCGAACCTGTCGTTCAGCTTTCGCGGGAATGAGCCGGTGCGCCGCGCGATGCACAGCGTATTCCTTTACCACGCCATCCCAGCAGGGATGGATATGGCCATTGTTAATGCCGGGCAATTGGATGTTTATGACACCATTGACCCTGAATTGCGCGATGCTTGTGAAGATGTGATCCTCAACCGCCGTGCAGATGCAACCGAGCGGCTGATTACGCTGGCCGAGCGGTTCAAGGGCACGGATGCGGCGGCCGAAAAGGCCGCGGAAGAATGGCGCGGCTGGGATGTGACGAAGCGGCTGGAACATGCCCTCGTCAAAGGGATCGACGCCTATATTGTCGAAGATACGGAAGAAGCGCGTCAACAAGCGACCCGCCCGATTGAGGTGATTGAAGGCCCGTTGATGGACGGGATGAACGTGGTGGGGGATTTGTTCGGTTCGGGCAAAATGTTCTTGCCCCAAGTCGTCAAATCCGCGCGCGTGATGAAAAAGGCCGTGGCCCACCTTATTCCCTTTATCGAGGCAGAAAAGGCTGAGGGGCAAAAGGCCAAAGGCCGCATCATCATGGCAACGGTGAAGGGCGATGTGCATGATATTGGCAAGAATATCGTGGGCGTGGTGCTGCAATGTAATGGCTATGAAGTCATTGATTTGGGCGTGATGGTGCCATGGCCCAATATCTTGGCTGCGGCGAAAGAGCGTGACGCGGATATTATTGGCCTGTCTGGCCTCATCACGCCGTCGCTGGATGAAATGGTGACCGTGGCTGAGGAAATGCAGCGCGCGGGCTTTAATATTCCGCTGCTGATCGGTGGGGCAACAACATCCAAGGTTCACACCGCGCTGAAAATTGATCCCGTTTATGATGGCCCGGTGATCCATGTGCTCGATGCCAGCCGTGCTGTAGGTGTGGCCTCGCAATTGCTGTCGGACACGCAGCGTGATGGCTATGTGGCGGGAATTGAGGCAGAGTATCAGCATGTCCGCGATGTGCGGGCAGGCAAGGAAGCCAATGTGCTGTTGAGCCTGGCAGACGCGCGCGCCAACGCCTTTGTGGCAGACATGGCCCATAAAGCGCCGCCGCCTGCCCAGCCGGGCCTGCATGTGTTTGACGAGTGGAGCCTCGCTGACCTGCGTGAGGTGATTGATTGGACACCCTTTTTCCGCGCGTGGGAATTGCATGGCACCTATCCCGCCATTCTTGAGGACGACATTGTCGGCGAAAGCGCCCGCAACTTGTTTGCCGATGCCAATAAGATGCTCGACACGATCATCGCTGAAAAATGGCTGACGGCGCGGGGCGTTGTCGGCTTATGGCCGTGCGCACGCGATGGCGATGATGTGGTTGTCCATCTGCCGGAAGAAGAACGGCATGTGACCTTCAGCTTCTTGCGCCAGCAGATCCGCAAAAGCCGTGATCGCGCCAATATGTGCTTGGCGGACTTCATTAGCCCTGATGGCGATTGGATGGGCGGCTTTGCTGTTGGCATTCATGGTATTGATGCGCATGTTGCGCGCTTCAAAGCCGCGCATGATGATTATCAAGATATTCTGCTCAAGGCCTTGGCTGATCGGTTTGCCGAAGCCTTTGCAGAGCGGCTCCACCAGCATGTGCGCACCACGCTGTGGGCCTATGCGCCGGGCGAGCAATTGACCAATGAGGCTTTGATCCGCGAAGAATATCGCGGCATTCGTCCAGCGCCGGGCTATCCGGCCTGTCCAGATCATAGCCACAAGCCAATTTTGTTTGATCTGCTAAAGGCGGGCGACACAGCTGGCCTTGTGTTGACGGAAAGCTTTGCCATGCTGCCGACAGCCGCGGTTTCTGGCTTCTACTTTGGCCACCCGGACAGCGAATATTTTGGTGTTGCCCGCATTGGGCAGGATCAGTTGGAAGATTATGCAGCGCGCCGAGGTGTCGATTTGGAAACGGCAACGCGTTGGCTGCGACCCAATTTAGACTAAGTCGCTGTTCTTCTTCTATGTTACGAAAAAGCCCGCTCTTTTGTCAGGGGCGGGCTTTTTTCTGCCGAGATGTTCGGGCCTAGCGCGCCTTTTTGGGCGGCGGCGGCACCGTGATTTTCACAGTTTCACCATTATTGCCGGGAAAGCCCGTGAACATGGCTTCAACCAAATTGGGCACGAGATAGCTTAAGTTATTATTGAGGGACTGGGCTTGCGCTTTGCCCTCAAAAACGCGCTCGCCAGTTCCCGCCCGTTCAATCCGCAAATCCAGCTGGCTGGTGAACACCGTATAGCTTTCAATGCTGTCATTCAGGCCGCCGGGGCCGAAGAGGAAGGGATCATAAAAGCCGGGATAATAGCCATAATAGCGTCCACGCCAGCCATGGCCCCAATAGCCAAAGCCGCCACACCACGGATCATAATAGCCCACACAGCGATTGAAGGTTGATCCGGGAACGCTGCGCACCTTTTCACGGCCACGGTCAACGCCATAAGTCATTTTCACGACTAAGGCAGGCGCTTCGCCGCTGGCGGCCGGGCGGAAGCCAAGGCCAGTCAGCTTGCCGGCAACCAATTGGGCATAGCTGCCAAATTCTAACCCGCCATTGAGCTGGGGATCATCAGATGTGACGGTAAAGCTTTGCCCCTGCGGCGCTGGCATTTGTTGAAAGCGGCTGACGCGGGCATCGAAATTCTGCGCGCAGGCGGACAGACCAAGAAGCATCACCGGAGCTGCAACACGCAACAGATTCACAAATCGCGACATAGACGTATTCCTCGGATGACGGAGACCCGTTGGCCATTCTGCTCAGCGATCATCCCTAAGCTGTGCTGAATGAAGGTTGAACGGTATCTCATGCGTTCCTTATCGTTGCAACCCAAGCGCTTGATACGTGGCAGCCAAAGTGGGTGCCGCAAGTGCTGCCGCGCGGTCTGCCCCTTTAATCAAAATGGCATCGAGCGCCGCCGTATCCGTGCGCAGATCATTGAACCGATTAATAATGGGCCGCAGCGTTTCCACCAGCAATTCCCCCAATGCGGGCTTAAACGCGCCAAAGCCTTGGCCGCCAAAGCGGGCCAGCACGGCATCCACGCTTTCCTCTGCCATAGTCGCGTAAATGCCGACCAAGTTCAGCGCTTCTGGGCGCCCTTCCAAACCTTCAGCAGAGCTGGGCAGGGGCTCCGGATCCGTCTTTGCCTTGCGGACTTTTTGCATGATGGTGTCGGCATCGTCGGTCAGGTTGATGCGGCTCATATCAGACGGATCAGACTTAGACATTTTGGCGCTGCCATTGCGCAGGCTCATAATCCGGGCCGCCCCGCTTTTGGGAATAATCGGATCGGGCAGGGTGAAAATGGGCGCGTCTTCAGTTGCGAAGTCATTGTTAAACTTCTGCGCAATGTCGCGCGCCAATTCCAAATGCTGTTTTTGGTCTTCGCCAACGGGCACGTGCGTTGCTTGATAGAGCAGCACATCAGCTGCCTGAAGGACAGGGTAGGTGAAGAGCGCAATGGACGCGCCCTCGCGGTTCTTGCCGGACTTGTCCTTAAACTGCGTCATCCGGTTGAGCCAGCCCATGCGCGCCGTGCCATTCAGCAGCCATTGCAGCTCTGCATGGGCAGGAACGCGGGCTTGGTTAAACAGAATTGACCGATCGGTATCAATGCCGCACGCAACAAGTGCCGCTGCCATTTCGCGCGTATTGGACGCCAATTCCTTGGGGTCATGCGGCAGGCTGATGGCGTGCAAATCTGCTAAGAAGTAAAGGCAATCGCCCGCAACTTCATCCTGCATCCGCACCCAATTGCGGATTGCGCCCAAATAATTGCCAAGGTGAAGGCTGCCTGTGGGCTGAATGCCGGATACGACGCGCATCATAATCTCTTTCGCTAGGGCAGAGGGTTGGACTCGCCTGCCCGGTTAAATTCTTATGGACCGGGCGGATGCCCTGTCAGGCCGCTGAGCGCAAGGGGGCTAGTCGGTCGTTGTCGCGTCAGGACGGCGCCGCCGCAGCAAGATCATGACATCTTCCCGATTAATCGCGCCAATCATCCAGCCAAGGCCGAAATACACAATACCGCCAGAGCCAATGAGCGTGCTTAAAGCCACCATCCGTTCAATTGTGGTGCCATTGAACATGGGCCCCATAAGCAGATTAACGCCATAGAGCGTGACCCCCATGGCAAGCGCGCACAGCAATTGCCGGGCTACGCGGTTGGCCACGTCCGACGAAATTGTTAAATGTCCGCGCTTATGAAGTGTGACATAGAGCATGGCGCAATTGAGCCAAGCTGTCAGCGCCAGAGCCGCCGCCAGCCCATAAAGCCCAAAGAACGGCACCAGCGCAAAGTTGAGCGCAATATTGGCTGCAAGCACCCAAATGGCGATGCGCAGCGGTGTCTTGGTGTCTTCGCGCGCGAAAAAGCCGGGGGTGAACACTTTCACCAGCACATAAGCGGGCAGGCCCAAAGCAATAATCCCCAGCGTCGTGCCGGTAATGACAGCATCTTCTGGTTGAAAGGCCCCGCCGCGGAACAGTGCTGTCACCAGCGGCACGCCTGCTGCTGCAAAGGCAATGGCGGCAGGCAGGGTCAGCAACATGCCGAGCTCAAGTGCTTGGTTTTGAATTTTTTCGGCCTCATCCGCTTTGCCTTGATCAACATATTTGCTGATGGCGGGCAAAATGGCCGTGCCGAGCGCAGTTCCAATAATCCCGAGCGGCAATTGGTTCAGCCGGTCAGCATAGTTTAAATGCGCCATGGAGCCTTCGGCGAGATAGCTTACAAATTGCGTGTCGATCAGAATACTCACCTGATACACGCCAGCGGCAAAGGTGGCAGGAATAACGACCCGGAAAAACTGACGCACGCCCGGTGTCATCCGTGGTCGGCGCAGGCGCAGCGAGATGCCTACTTTATGGGCCGACCATAAGACCAAGGCCAGTTGCACAATGCCCCCCACAACAACGGCAATCGCCAGGGCTTGGGCGCTTTTTGCGCCGCCATCGCGGACGAGCAGCAGCGCAATGAGCATCGCCAAATTGAGCAATGCCGGCGCAAAAGCGGCCGCTGCAAATTTGTGCATGGAATTCAGCACGCCCGAATAGAGCGACACAAGGCTGATGAGCATCAAATACGGAAAGGTGAGCCGCGAGAGCCAGACTGTCAGATCAAATTTTTCGGGATCACCCGCAAAGCCTGAGGCCAGCAGCCAGACCATGGCTGGCATCGCAATTTGGCCAATGACTGTAAAAATGAGGAGAACCGGCAGAAAAACGGCAAGAACTTCTTCTGAGAAGCGGCGTGCCTCGTCCAAGCCGCCTTTGCCATGATAGCGCTGGCTGAATAAGGGAACGAACCCAGCGGAAAACGCACCTTCGCCAAAAAAGCGCCGGAATGTATTGGGCAGGCGGAAGGCCACCAAAAAGGCATCGGCATACATATTCGCGCCCAATATGCGCGCCATGACCATTTCCCGGACAAAGCCAAGCACACGGCTGACCATGGTCAGCCCCCCAATTGTGCCAATGGCTTTGCCCAGTTTCATGGGATGCGGCCTAGCGTGCCCGGATCAGGCCTGATCTTGCTCGCCTGCTTCGGCTGCTTGCTGTGCCGCCAATTCTGCCTGCTGCATGAACAGCGCCCCAAAATCGATCGGATCGAGCATCAAAGGCGGGAAGCCACCATCCCGCACGGCATCCGCCAGGACGCGGCGGGCAAAGGGAAACAGCATTGCCGGGCCCTGCGCCAACAAAATCGGCGCCAACTGGTCTTCAGGCACATTGCGAATGCCAAATAGGCCTGCATAAACCAGTTCTACCTGAAAGGCGGTTTTCTCTTCAGTTTTGGCGACAACGTTGATCTTCAGTGAGACTTCGTAAACCTCATCGCCCACTTGTTCATTGCCGATGTTAAAGCCAACATCGATCTGCGGCTGGCCCTGCCATTGGAACACAGCTGGGGCATTTGGATTTTCGAAAGAAAGATCCTTCACATATTGCGAGATAACGCCCACCGCGGGCAGCGTGTCTTCACCATTGGGAAGGGGGGCGTTGGTGTCGTCAGCCATGTCTCAATCCGGTCCTGTTCAGTCTGTGATGGCGAACAGCAAAATCCGCCAAGGTTGGCGCGGCGACTAGCAGGGGCAAGAAAGAAGGGCAATGCCGCAGATTTTCGCCTACCCGACGAAAGCACTATTTGAAAGCTGGCGTCGGGCACCCTATGTTGCGTCAAAGAAAGGTGTTTGTCGTGGTTGAAACAATCCTCTTTGCTATGGTTGCCGTGTTTTTGGGGCTGCGTCTTTTTGCCATTTTGGGCAAGCGGACTGGGCATGAGCAGACACTCGGCAAACCTGCCGAAGAGCCTGTTTCGCCGTCATTTCCGGCACCTACATCAGAGCCGCGAGAGGCTGGCCGCACAAGCGCGCCCTTGGGCGAAAGCTTTGACGTTGGAGCGGCAACGGGCCTGCGGGCAATTTCCGCGGCAGATTCGCGTTTCCACCCTGTTGAATTTCTCGAAGGCGCCAAGGCGGCCTATGGCATGATTCTCGACGGTTTTTGGAAAGGCGATATGGCGGCCGTTGCGCCTTATGTGAGCGCGGACGTTCACCAAAGCTTTACGGATGCCATCAACGCGCGGGCCGAGGCTGGCGAAGTGCTTGATAATCGGCTCGTTCGGATTGATCGGGCAATAATCTCATCTGCCAGCTTAAATGGCGGTGTGGCGCAAATCTCGGTGCGCTTTGATGCGGATATTGCGGCTGTCACGCGCGATACCAGCGGCACAGTGATTGCAGGATCGCTGACAGACGCCATTGAAACACATGATCAATGGACATTTGAGCGTGATATTCGCGCCAGTGACCCCAATTGGATTCTTGTGGATACGGACGAAGCAGCTTAACCGGCAGGCATGGTCCGCCCCAGATTTTTCTCGCTTCTTCTGCCTTTGGCGCTGGCTGCCTGTGTCGGCCACATTCAGACCCGGCCCTCGGCACCTGTCACGCCAGTTCCAGCCCCAGAAAAGCCCAAGACAGCGCGTGCCGCTGGGGTAGAGGCTGGTCCATCATTTGAAAGCCTAGGCGTGCCGGCAGACGCAGCTGTGCGGGCGCTGAAGGCCTTTCGCCTCTCCTGCGGGGTCCTGCAGCGCCGCTCCGATGGATCGGGCCTGACACAGGCAACAGATTGGCAGGCGCCCTGCGCCGCCGCCATGGTGACGCCCGACCAAGAAGCGGCCAATTTTTTCGCAACGCAGCTAGAAGTCGCCCGCGTTGGCGATGGCCGCGCTTTTGCAACGGGCTATTATGAGCCGGAAATTGCCGGCGCGCGCACCGCTGCACCGGGCTATGCCGCGCCCATTTACAAGCGTCCCGCAGATATTGTTGAAGTTGATCTCGGCCTGTTTTCGGACTCGTTGAAAGGACGGCGCATTCGCGGGCGCGTGGTGAACAATCAACTGCTGCCCTATGCTGACCGAGCGGAAATTGTGGCAGGCGCCTTGGCTGGTCAAGGGCTAGAGCTTGCCTATGCGGCAGATGCAATCGACTTCTTCTTCCTGCAAGTGCAAGGATCTGGCCGACTGAAGCTGCCCGATGGGTCTGTCATGCGTATTGGCTATGATGGGCAAAATGGGCGGGATTACACAGCCATTGGCAAGGTGATGCGGGAAAAAGGCCTCCTCGCCCCGGGGGAAGCCAATATGGCCGGCATAGTCCGTTGGCTGCGCGCCAATCCTGATCAAGCCCAAGCTGTGATGAACGAGAATAAGAGCTGGGTCTTCTTCAAAGAGCTGACAGGTCCTGGCCCCTTGGGCGCGCTTGGCTTGCCAGTCACGGGCCGTGCCACTGTGGCGGCAGACCCGCTCTTTGTGCCCTTGGGCGCACCTATTTTCCTGCAAACAGATCGTCCCGAAGCCAATGGGCTATGGGTTGCCCAAGATACGGGAGGTGCCATTAAAGGCCCGAACCGTTTTGATACGTTTTGGGGTGC
>JBEEOY010000086.1:0-2882 GCA_041191345.1 Pseudomonadota bacterium | reverse complement strand
GCTGTTTTGGCTTGGCAACATCCAGCGCGACCAAACGCCCACGCGGCGCCTCTTTATTCGTCATGAAAAAGAAGGTGGACCCCAGCGAACCCGCCAACTCCCAATCATGGTCGAGCCCGGGTACTAAGGTTTTGAAGGTGACGCCATGCGTGAACCCGCCTGCTTTTTCCAGCTTGCCGACAGTCAGCTCATAGCGATTATCCGTGCCACCGGACGAGGTGATAAGAATATAGCGACCATCATCCGTGACTTGGGCCGAATGACCCAATAAGGGGCGGTCCGGCGTTTCATAAACCTTGGTGTCAGCCGCTTGCGTGCTGCCGACGCGGTGATACCAAACTGACTGGTTGGTGTTGAGCGATTGGAACTGCGCTTCTTCTTGCGTTTCGGGGAAGCGGGAATAGAAAAAGCCCTTATTATCGTTCGTCCAGCTGATGTTGGAGAATTTCACCCAACGCAGCTCATCGCCCAATTGCTTGCCAGTTGCGACATCCAACACGCGGACAATGCGCCAGTCCGTTCCGCCATCTTGCACTGTATATACCAGATAGCGCCCATCGCCCGAGGGCCGCCATTCCGCCAAGGCAGTCGCCCCATCTTTGGCCCATGCATTGGGATCAATCAGCACACGGGGCGTGCCTGTCAGCCCCTCTTGCACCATCAGGACCGATTGGTTCTGCCGACCATCATTGCGCGTGAAAAAATAGCGGTTACCCGCCTTTTGCGGCGTGCCGATGCGTTCAAAATCAAACAATGCCTTTAACCGCCCGGCCAAAATGTCACGGCCCGGCAATGTTGCCAAATAGGATTGCGTGACAGTGTTTTGCGCATCCACCCATTGCCGCACCTCGGCATCCGTGCGCACGTCATTTTCCAGCCAGCGATAGGGATCTGCCACTTTCTGCCCGAACTGCTCTTCAGCCAAATCCGTCGCGCGCGTGGCAGGATAAGCCAGACTGGCCACCGCGACGGGCGAAGCCGCGGGCGCTGCCCAAAGGCTGGTACTGGCCATTGCACAGACAAGAGTTGGAACGATGTACCGCATGACAGACTATCCCCTGAAAATTCTAACTTACGTTACTGTGTCCATAGCGGCCTGTTTCAAAGCGATGCAAGCTGAAGCGAAGATGGAAGAAATCATCATGAGGAGATTGCCAATGCGCCGGATTGTCACTGCCCTATTGCTGGGGGTTGCCGCCCCCGCCGTTGCGGCCCCTGCTGATGATTTGAAAGCGGTCATCAGCGATCATTGGTCATGGTGGTTGAGCGAGAATCCCATTTCAGCGACCAGCCTTGGCGTGCGCGATTATGACGACAAGCTGCCAGACATCAGCTTGGCCGCGCAGGACAAATCCGCCGCTGCCGCGCAGAAGCTGCTCGATCGACTGAACGCCATTCCCGAAGATGGGCTAACCGAGACCGAACGTGCCAATAAAGGGGTGCTGGCGCGCAATTTGAGCGAGCAAATCGAGGCCAATCGCTTTGGTCAGCGCATGATGCTCTTCACCACATATGAAAGCCCCTATCAAAGCTTTGCCGGCTTGGGCGATAATTTGCCGATGTTCACAGGCCGCGATTATCGCAGCTATCTGACGCGGTTGGGACAATTCCCGAAAATGAACGCAGAGATTATCTCCATCACGCGGCAAGCTGTTGCCAAGGGATATGTGCAGCCCTGCGCTGCCATGGGCCAGTTTGAAAAGACTGTGGACGGGGCCGTTGCTGGCGCGCCTGAGGACACGCGTTTCTATGGGCCGTTTAAGCGCAATAAGCCTGCAGATGTGAGTGAGGCAGATTGGGCACAGATGAAGGCCGAGGCCGTGCGCCTCATCCGCGATGTGTTAACGCCGGAATATCATGCCTTTTCGAAATTTTACCTGACGGAATATCAGCCCAAATGCAGCAAGCGCGTTGGTGCGTCCTACCTGCCGGATGGCAAAGCCTATTATGCCTTTCGCGCGCGCACCCACACGACAACAAATTTAACGCCAGAACAAATCCACCAAATTGGCCTGAGTGAAGTTTCGCGCATTTTGGCGCGCATGGATGCTGTGGCGAAGTCAGCTGGCTATCCCGATCGTCAGGCGATGATCGCCAAGCTGCGGACTGACCCGCAATATTATGCGACCACGCCGGAGCAATTGATGCAGGCCGCAGCGCGGCAAGCAAAGCTGATTGATGGCAAGCTGCCCCAATATTTTGGCAAGCTGCCCCGGCTGACTTATGGCTTGCGCGAAATTCCAAAGGAAATCGCCGAAACGACGACGACTGCTTATTATAATGGCGGATCGCTGACAGCTGGGATTGCTGGATTTTATTACGTCAACACGTCCAAGCTAAACCAACGGCCCATTTACGAATTGCCGGCCCTGACCGCGCATGAATCTGTGCCCGGCCACCATTTCCAAGGCGCGTTGCAGCAGGAAATTGACCTGCCCGATTTCCGCAAGCACGCATCTTGGTTCACGGCCTATGGCGAAGGCTGGGGCCTGTATTCCGAATATTTGGGCGAAGAAATGGGCCTGTATGACACGCCCGAAAAAATGATGGGTCGCCTCAGCTATGAAATGTGGCGCGCCTGCCGTTTGGTGGTCGATACCGGGATGCACGCCAAGGGCTGGACCAAGGACCAAGCCATTCGCTTCATGACTGAAAATTCCGCCCTGAGTGCGGCGAATATTGAAGCCGAAGTGAATCGCTACATCTCTTGGCCGGGGCAAGCGCTGGGCTATAAGATCGGCGAGATAAAGCTGCGTGAACTTCGCGGTCGGGCGGAGGCCAAGCTGGGCGCCAAATTTGATTTGCGCCGCTTCCACGACATCGTGTTGGCACAAGGTGCTGTTCCACTGGATGTTTTGGAAGCTGCCGTTGATCGCTGGATT
>JBEEOY010000085.1:0-4539 GCA_041191345.1 Pseudomonadota bacterium | reverse complement strand
CCAAGGCGTGAGAGGGCTTGATGCAGGGCCACAAGATCCGCGTTTTCAAGCGTGAAGCCAATACGGACCGTTCCAACAAGCGCCGCCAAGATGAAAGGGGCCAAGCCAAGGGCAAGCCAAGGCCCGCCGCGTGCCGCGCGGACTACCGCGATCGACCCTGCGACAACAATCACTGCCTCACTCAGCGCATAATGGTGCGGGAGAAGCCTCGTCATTCGGCGGGCTGAACCATATGGGCACTGCGGCGGCGTGCCGTAGGGGATATGCCAGCGGCTGCGCGGAGTGTTTCAGATGTCTCGCGTGATCCATCATGGCTCCACCCCGGTGGCGCGAAAATATAAGCCAAGCGCTGTTTCCACCCCAGTCCGGGCTGGGTCGCATCTTTGGCAATGCCAACATATTCGTGCGTCAGCACAGTGATTGGGTTCAGCGTGTTGAGCTGTTTAACCAGCCCATAAACGGGCGGGTCTTCGGCGCATTCAGGCTCAAAAGTACCGAACAGCTTGTCCCAGATAATCAGCGTTCCCGCATAATTGGAATCAAGATAGCGGGGGTTGTTGCCGTGATGGACGCGGTGATGGGATGGCGTGTTAAACACCGCCTCATACCAGCGGGGCATTTTATCAATTGTCTCAGTATGCAGGAAAAACTGGTAAGTCGCATTCAGCACGCCGCAAAATGTGACCATGATGGGATCAAAGCCAATAAGGACCAGCGGGATCTTGAGCAGCATCGTGCCTGTAAAATGCTTGGTCCAAGATTGCCGCAGGGCGATTGGCAGATTGTAGTTCTCGCTTGAATGATGAACGACGTGCATCGCCCAAACCCAGCGGACCCTGTGTGCCAGCCGGTGATGGACGTAAAACCGCAAGTCATCCAGCACAAAGCACAATAAGAAGGTGGCCCATGTCACGGGGATCGTGGCAAAGCGGAACGGCTCTACTGCAGAGAGTGCGCCCAGCGTAATAAAGGCCGTTGCTGCATTGGCTGGTTCGCTCAAATACCCCATTGTCACGCTCAACACGCTGTCTTTGAGCGGGGTTTTGCCTTTGCGGCGCAGAACACGAATGGCAATTTGCTCCACGGCAATCAGCGCCAAAAAAGCAAAGGCTGAGAACATAACCATGTCGGATTTGATGAACTCACTTGCCGTCATGGGCCCGCCTCACATTTGCCAATGCATGAAGCGTAAATGGGCAGATTGCGGATAACAATTGAATTAAATGTGACTATTACGTACCAATTGGAACATGTCTTATGACCTTGTTCTGATCCGTCGTTTTGCGGCCGTCGCGCGCCATGGCAGTTTTTCACAAGCGGCGGACCAGCTTGGCATTACCCATTCTGCCATGACGAAGAGCATCCGTACTTTGGAAGAGGCATGGGGGGTCCGTCTTTTTGAACGGACAACCCGGTCCGTCGTGCCCACAGCGGCGGGGCGTCGATTGGCTGAACTTGCGCCAGAATTGCTGGCCCATGCTGAGGAAGGGAAAGCACAAGTCCTCGCTGCCAGTCGGCGGCTTTCAATTGTGTGTGGTCCAGCAATTATGGACAGCTTTATCCCAGCTGCGCTTGAGGCTTTTGCAGCGCGCCACCCAGATGCGAGTGTTGAAGTGGAAAACTTGCCGCCAGATCTGGCTATGGAGCGATTGAGGCTGCGGCGGGCGCATCTGCTGCTCTATCATGCCAAATCAGTGGGTGGCTTTGCAGCGCAGCGCGACCTTCATGTGCGGTTGGTTGCTGAAGAGCCCTATCAGCTGCTTTGCACGCCCGATCATCCTGCGGCAGGGGAGCAGGATAGCGGATCGCTCTTGCGTCATGATTGGGCAATTGCTGGTTATGATCCGGGCTTTGTCGCCAATCTTGATCCCTCCCAACGCGATGCCCAACGCCGCGCCGGGTTTCCGCGCTATCGCCTCTCAAGCCAACAAGCTTGCATTCAACTGGCGCGGAGTGGCCGGGTGATCACATTGGTGCCGCGCCGGGCGGCACGACAGGCCTGCGCCCATGGCGAATTGATCGCGCAAGACGTGCCAGGTGCTGCGCCCTTCACGTTGGCGGCTGTTACACTGGCGGATGCTGTCGACCCCCTCGCGGAAGCCTTTATGGCTGCCTTGGCAGAAGCCTAAGCCAGATTATGACCAAGCGCCGGTCAACTGCCGCGGAAACCATCGGGCCATGAGGGCGGGCACAGACACGTCAAGCTGCACCCGCCGGTTTTGGCGATTTTTACCAGATCCGAACGCGTTGTTCCGGCGGTAGGTACATCTTGTCGCCCGGCTGGACGTTGAAGGCCTTATACCATTCGTCAAAGTTTCGGACCACGCCGAGGATGCGGTACATGCCCGGCGAGTGTGGTCCGGTCTGTAACTGGCGGCGCAGCGCGGCTTCGCGGAATTTGGTGCGCCACACCTGCGCCCAGGCCATGAAGAAGCGCTGGTCACCAGTGAAGCCATCAATCACGGGCGCTTCCTTGCCGCCGAGCGAGAGCTTATAGGCGCGGTAGGCTAGGCTTAGGCCGCCCACATCGCCAATATTCTCACCCAGAGAAAGCCGACCGTTGATGCAGGTCTTACCATCATCGAGCGGGCAGAGCTTACTATACTGATCGGCAAGCGCCCCGGTTAGCTTTTCGAAATTGGCTTTGTCCTGCGGGGTCCACCAGTTGCGCAAATTGCCATCGCCGTCGCTCTTCGAACCTTGGTCGTCGAAGCCGTGGCCGATCTCGTGTCCGATCACCGCGCCGATCGCGCCATAGTTCACTGCATCATCCGCGCTCAGCGCGAAGAAGGGCGGCTGCAGGATGCCAGCCGGGAACACAATCTCGTTACCCGAGGGGTTGTAATAGGCATTCACCGTCTGCGGGGTCATGAACCACTCGGTCCGGTCCACTGGCTTGCCCAATCGCTGGATGCGGTCAGCCTGGAACCAGCGAGCGGCGGCTTCGGCATTGGCGAAGGCGCTGTCCGGCGAGACATTGAGGCCCTTATAGTCCTTGAAGGTGTCTGGATGCCCGATTTTCAGCGAGAAGGCATCAAGCTTGGCCTTAGCCGCAACCTTGGTTTCTGGGCCCATCCAGGTCAAGTTTTCAAGGTTGTAGGCCATGGCGGTCCGCAGGTTACTGACCAGCTTGTCCATTGCGGCCTTGTGGCTCGCGGGGAAATGTCGTTCGACATAGAGTTTGCCGGTCAACTCGCCAAGGGTGCCTTCCGTGGCGCTGAGCGCCCGTTTCCAGCGCGGGCGCTGTTCGGGCTGGCCGCCCAGAAACTTGTTATAGAAGTTGAACTGGGCTTCATCGAAACGCTTGGGCAGCACGGCTGCGCGGCCCGAAATATACATGACCGACATCCAGGCCTTCCAAGCCTCGATCGGTTCGCTGGCGATTAGCTTGGCCAGTGCCGGCACCCCGCCACCGAGCTTGGCAGCCATTTCTGGGGTGTAGTTCGCGGCCTCCAGCTCCTCCTTGGTCGGCGGCAGCTGCGCGACGATAATGTCCTTGGCCTGGCCCACGCCCAGCGCATCCATAGCCGCCTTGAGCGGAACATTGGGCGCCAGCGCGAGGAATTCGGCGACTGGCATCTTATTATAAGTTAGGTCCCGATTGCGGCCGAGCGCGCGATCCCAGTTTTGGGCCGCCATCTTCTTTTCAAGCTCGAAGATCATATTGGCCGTTGCAGCTGGATCGGCATAGCCCAGTTCACCTGCAACGAAGGTCAGATATTCCTTGTACTTGGTTACGATCGCCTGGTTGCGTGGGGTGTCGATCAAGTAATAGTCGCGATCAGGCAAACCAAGCTGGGCCTGGCTGGCATAGAGCGCGTTGACTTGGCTGTCCTTGGCATCGGGCGAAACCCCCATGCCCACGGGCGAGGGGATGCCTGGCATGACGAACAGCTTGGCTAGATCGACAGTCGTTCGTGCGGCCTTGATCCGGTTCAGGGTTGGCTGGGCGGGCTTCAAGCCGGCCTTCTCAATGGCATCGGTGTTCATATAGGCATTGAACACAGCGGCAATCCGCGCTTCGTTGCTGCCTGGCGTGTGCTGAGCCTTGGCAATTTCCTCGATGATCGCCTTCATCCGAGCTTCGGATAAGTCCGCGAGTTCAACGAACGAACCGAAGGTGCTGCGATCGGCCGGGATCTCGTATGTATCCAGCCATTTGCCGTTGACGTAGCGGTTGAAATCGTCGCCCGGCTTGACGGAGACGTCCATATAGGCGGTCTGTATGCCCCAGCCCCAATCGGCGGCAGGCTTAGTCTGCTGAGCGGCGGGTGCGGCAGGTGCTGCGTTGGTCTCGGCCAGCGCGGGCATGCCGCAAGCAAGGGCCACCGAGCTGGCAGCAAATAAGATCGAAGCGCGAAAATTCATGGCAAGTCCCCGAATAGGATGGTCTATGGGGCTGCGAAATAAGATCTCTCGCACAGGTGGTAAATGTGGACATTGTGCTATCTGCCGGACTCATGAGACGGTTCGTCGAGTTGCAGGGCAGTAAGCTCGGCGTAAAGCCGGGCAGGCTGGCCAACTGCCGAGCGCGCTGTG
>JBEEOY010000084.1:0-6235 GCA_041191345.1 Pseudomonadota bacterium | reverse complement strand
TGCCGCATATCACGGCGGGGATGCTGGATGCGCTCACCGGCACGCTGGAGGGCGGCCAGCCGCTCCTGTCCCAATCCGTCGGCTGCTGGGTGGCCGAAAGCGAAATTTCTGACATGCTCGCTGCCGTCGAAAAGGCGCATGAAGGGTGCCAAATTGGCAGCTACCCCTTTTTCCGCGAAGGCAAAGTCGGCTCCAACTTCGTTATCCGCTCGGTTGACCAAGCCCAGCTGGACCAATGCGCCGCAGCCTTGGGGGCCGAACTCGCCAAGCTGGGCCGCGACAGCGTGGTTGGGGGGATTTAAGCGGGGGCGGCCCGCTATTCCGGCAGAAAGCCAAATTCAAACACCAAAGGCCTTAATTTCGCAGTTAAAGCGGCATAGGCGGATTTAAACGGATCAAAATCAGTCAACTCCGTCCCGCCATAGGCCTCCAGCGCCTTACGGATTTGATACCAGCCTGCGTCCGCGCGATTGAGTTTATACTCATCCCTAATTTTGTGCGGAAAGCTTAGCGCGTGAAACCGCGTCCAGAGCTTGCGCCCTGCGTCCAGCACCGCCTGCGCCTCCGGCGAAAAGGCCATGCCCGCCATATAGCGGACCATGAAATCACTTTCGAACCGGGCCTTTGCGCCAACTTCTGCCTCGGTGAAGGGAATGAAGTGGTTGGTAAGTGACCAATCGCGATCATTCCAGCGCAGGCCATCCGCCCCGGCGGTAAGGTTCTTCCCCGCGAAAAGCATCCAGACGAGGCAGTCTGATTTGAATTCATCCGTTAGCGTTTTGGACGGCTGAAGGAACTGGTCGTTATGGTTCTGCCAAGTATGCGGAATGATCTGCCGCACCGTAAACATGACCGCTGCCTGCCAAAGATTTCCCGGCGTGATAAAGTAGCCGCCTGCATGTCCAATCGAATGGACGGATGAGAAAATAGCTGTCCTTTGCGGTGCATTTTGCAAGTCATTGCTGTCACAAAAGAAATGCGCAATCGCGCTATCGGACCAGTGCCGATTGCGTATGCCGGTAGTCTTGGGCAGCGGCGTGATTGCGTTGGTAAGGGGCACCGCTTCAACGCTGTTCTTGCGCGAACGCGGCAACCACTCGGTCATCAGACGTTCGTTCGGAAAGTCGAAGAAGCTCTTTTCTCCAATAACGTCGCCAGCCTTGTTAAGAGCGATTGCTTGGATAATGTGGGTTGGCTGATGTTCAACCAAATCCCAGATCAGGAAGCCGACGGGAAAATTGCCCTTGAGGTTGTCGAACGCTTTGCTGTGAACGATTAAGCCGTCGAGATACCGCGCCAGCCAGCGCTTCCGAAACTGCTCAAAATTCGGAGCATTTACATATTTAAGAGTGCTGAACATGGCCAGCTTGGCGTTTGGTAATTCAATCAGAATCCGGTGCACAAACTGCACGAACAACTCGCGCGCTGCATAGCCTACACCGCTCATCGCATAGCTGATCCGCGTCTTCGCAATCCCAGTCTTTCCGGCGTTACCAATCGAATTTCCAGCCTCTCCATAAGGCGGGTTAATCAGCACCAATATCGGCTTAGCGCACTCTTTGCCCGCTTTTGCGTCAGCGATTGCCTGCCGGAGTACAGGCGGCACTTTCTCGGTGATAGAATAATCAAGCTCGCCAAAATCCGTCACATCATCATTGAGATAATCATATTGAAAAATCTCGGCCCCAGCGAAGCGATGATCGCCGCGCATGATGATGACATCGGCCTGATCCAGCGTGGACATAAACACATTGCGCATATTGCTGTGCTTGGTCTCGAGATTGCCCACGCCGGCGCACATATCCCAGACGAGATACCTGTCTTGCCAATCGGCGCCCAAAGTGGCAGCTAATTGGTCGTAGGCTTTGTCGACAATGTGCGGTGGAGTGTAGAAGGCCCCCTTAAACTTTTGCTCATCCAGCGGCAGCAGCGCGTCACGCCGTTCCAGTAGATAGTGCCGCTCCCCCTCTTCGGGTGGGCGGAGATAAATGTTCCAGAAATTGCGGTACCCGCGATCACTGGCGAGTTCATATTGTTCATTGCCGAGGACGAACACGGGCAGGCCGCCACTGAACAACAGACGCGCGGGCAGGCCCCGCATCGCCTCCTTATGTCCATCATGCATGATATCTGCAAAGAACAGCACGGCATAATCGGCATGCCGCTTCACCCCCAGTTCAACGCCGACCATCATGACCCATTTGTCAAACACTTGCCGCAAATTGTTACGTGTGATGGGGGTGCGGATGATCTGGCCTTGGCGGACGACGTCCTTTGCGGCTTTGATAAAGTCCGCCTCATAGCCATCAATCGGATAGAGCACGACATGAGGCTCAACGGTCGGCGCGATTTGGGCGGCGAGGGCCTTGTCCGCCGCTGAGCCGGATTTGGGCCAGATAATCGCTGCATCTTCCAACAGCGGCAGGGCGTGCTCTGTCGCCATCAGCGCCGCCTTTTCCCGATCAATCACGCAAAGGAAGCCGGGAATGGCCTCGCCCCGCTTGCGCGCGGCGCGGACATAGACCAGCAATTGCGCAAACATCAGCAGCGGCGGCGTGGGTGCTTCTTTCGCTTCAAACCAGATTTCCGGGGTTTGGATGTCCACCAGCCCTTTGAAGACATTCTTTAGGCCCAGCGCCTTGATATAGGCGTCTTTTACATCTTCTTCGGTTTTGGCCTGACGCAGCGCATCTAACAGGCTCAACGCTCGGCCTTCCCGCGCGGTGCGGCAGGGCCAGGCAGCATCCCATGACAGGTCAGGCTAAAAAGGTAACGATCGGCAAATATCTTGCCGCTGAAACAAAACGCAGACACGCAACACTCCCCCACTGAGGAGCGGAAAGCCTAGCGTTTCTGCGGGTTACGGGCCACAAAAATCATCATCTTCACGCAGTGATGCGCGCAAAATGGGTCTAAATTTTTAGGATATAAGCGAAAGAATTTTGGAGCGGGTGAAGGGAATCGAACCCTCGTCTTAAGCTTGGGAAGCTTCTGCTCTACCATTGAGCTACACCCGCATGAGTGGAGCGCCACTGCCATGCTGGCGCAGAGTCGTCAACCAAGGCAGTTTATGTGGGCGTGGGGACTTGCCTTTTTGGGCGCATCTGCCTAATGCCGCGCTCTTCCGCACGATTGTAATGCGATCGGCCTGGCTGAAAGGGCTGCCATGGCTGATGCGAAATCGTCGAACTTGAAAGGACGAAAATGCCCAAACTGAAGACGAAGAGCGGCGTCAAAAAGCGGTTCAAGATGACCGCCACTGGCAAGCTGAAGCACGGCGTTGCTGGCAAGCGCCACCGCCTGATTAGCCATAATGGCAAGTATATCCGCCAAAATCGCGGCACCTCTGTTTTGTCTGATGCTGATACGGCAACAGTCAAGGCATGGGCCCCCTACGGCCTGAAGTAAGGAGCGCTAAACCATGTCACGCATTAAGCGCGGTACAACCACGCACGCCAAGCATAAGCGCATCCTGAAGGACGCGAAGGGCTATTATGGCCGCCGTAAGAATACGATTCGCATTGCGCGTCAGGCCGTCGAAAAGGCTGGCCAATACGCCTATCGCGACCGCAAGGCGAAGAAGCGCACCTTCCGCGCGCTTTGGATTCAGCGTATCAACGCTGCTGTCCGCGCCGAAGGCCTCACCTACGGCCTGTTCATGCATGGCCTGAAGCTGGCCGGCGTTGAACTGGACCGTAAGGTTCTGGCCGATCTCGCCATGAACGAAGCTGGTGCGTTTAGCGCCATCATCGCGCAGGCGAAGGCGGCGCTGCCCAAGGCAGCTTAACGATCCACTTTCGTGAATGCGCACATGGGCGTGAACGGTGCTTGCCGTTCGCGCCCATTTGCTTATCAGGCACAGGCTATGACCGATCTCGCATCTTTGAACGCACAGGCGCTGGCCGCCATTGACGCTGCCGCATCGTTGGATGCGCTAGAAGCTGTCCGCATTGAAACCTTGGGCAAGCAAGGCAGTGTGACGGCGCTGCTGAAATCCTTGGGCCAAATGTCGCCCGAAGAACGCCAGACGCAGGGCCCGGCGATTAATGGCCTGCGCGAAGCCGTGACAAGCGCAATTGCTGCGAAGAAGGATGCGCTGGAACGTGCGGCGCTCAATGCGCGCCTCGCGACTGAGCGGCTGGATATGACGCTGCCAGCCCCTGATACGGCCGCAGGTTCAGTCCACCCCGTCAGCCAAGTGATGGATGAGCTGGCTGAAATTTTTGCCGATATGGGCTTTGCGGTCGCCGAAGGGCCGGAAGTGGAAGATGATTGGCATAATTTCACTGCGCTCAACATTCCGGAAACGCACCCGGCGCGCGCAATGCACGATACGTTCTACTTCCCCGAAGAAGCGGCCGTGGACGGCAAGCGGATGCTGCTGCGTACGCACACCTCGCCCGTGCAAATCCGCACGATGCTGTCTCAAAAGCCGCCCATTCGCGTGATTGCGCCGGGGCGCGTCTATCGATCAGATAGCGATGCCACGCACACGCCGATGTTCCACCAAATTGAAGGCCTTGTCATTGATAAGGGCATTCATATGGGCCACCTCAAATGGACGCTGGAGACTTTCCTCAAAGCCTTTTTTGAGCGCGATGATGTCGTGCTGCGGCTGCGGCCCAGCTATTTCCCCTTTACCGAGCCAAGTGCCGAAGTGGATGTGGGCTATACGCTGGTGAATGGGAAGCGCGTCATTGGTGGCTCAGAAGGCTGGATGGAAGTTTTAGGCTCCGGCATGGTCCACCCGCGCGTAATTGCGGCCTGTGGGCTCGACCCCAATGAATATCAGGGCTTTGCCTTTGGCACCGGCGTCGACCGGCTGGCCATGCTGAAATATGGGATGGATGATTTGCGCGCCTTTTTTGACGGTGATCTGCGCTGGCTGAAACATTATGGCTTTGCGGCCTTGGATGTCCCCACATTGAGCGGGGGAGTAGGCGCATGAAATTCTCCCTCTCATGGTTGAAAGAACATCTCGATACGCGCGCCGATATTCAGGGCGTGGCAGATGCGCTGAACCGCATTGGCCTTGAAGTTGAAGGCATTGAAAACCCGGCCGAAAAGCTAAAAGGTTTTACAGTTGCCAAGGTGCTGACGGCTGACCGCCACCCGCAGGCTGATAAGCTGCAAGTGCTGACCGTGGATGCCGGCCAAGGGCCACTGCAAGTTGTGTGCGGCGCGCCCAATGCCCGCGCTGGCTTAGTTGGCGTCTTTGGTGTCGAGGGCGCTGTTGTCCCCGCCAATGGCATGGTTTTGAAAAAGGCCGCCATTCGCGGCGTTGAATCCAATGGCATGATGTGTTCGACGCGCGAGCTGGAGCTGGGCGACGACCATGATGGCATTATTGAACTGCCGAACGACGCGCCCATTGGCACGGCCTTTGCCGATTATGCACAGCTGGATGATCCGATTATTGATGTCGCCATCACCCCCAATCGGCAAGATTGCATGGGCGTACGCGGCATTGCGCGTGATTTGGCAGCCGCGGGCCTTGGCACGTTAAAGCCACTGAAGGTTCCGGCCATTGCGGGCAGCTTCCCCTGCCCCACCGAGATCCGCATCGCCGACCCCGAAGGCTGCCCCGCCTTTTATGGGCGCGTTGTGCGCGGCGTGACCAATGGGGAAAGCCCAGATTGGATGCAGGCGCGCCTGAAGGCTGCTGACCAGCGCCCGATTTCCGCACTGGTCGACATCACCAATTATGTAATGCTCGATCATGGTCGGCCCAGCCATGCCTATGATCTGGCAAAGCTGACGGGCGCCGTTTCTGCCCGCCGCGCGGTGGAGGGAGAAACTGTCACCGCGCTCAACGGCAAAGATTATACGCTGACTGCCGACATGACCGTGATTGCCGATGAAGCGGGCGTGCATGATATTGCAGGCATTATGGGGGGCGAACATTCGGGCTGTGCGGAAAGCACGCGCGATGTTCTGTTGGAAGTCGCCTATTTCACGCCAGAGCGGATTGCGAAGACCGGCCAGTCGCTTGCCCTGACATCCGACGCGCGCAGCCGCTTTGAACGCGGCGTGGACCCCGCCTTTTTAGAGGATGGGTTGGCCTTGCTGACCGGCCTGATCCTCGACATCTGCGGCGGCGAAGCGTCTGACATTGTCCGCGCGGGGGAGCCTCCGCTGGCGCAAAAGACGCTGAGCTATGATTTTGGCCTATGCGCGCGTTTGGGCGGCATGGATGTACCACAAGAGAAGCAGACAGCCATTCTGACCTCTTTGG
>JBEEOY010000083.1:0-6750 GCA_041191345.1 Pseudomonadota bacterium | reverse complement strand
ACCGATTTTAGTCGTGAGCGGGCGGCGAGTGGCGATCATGCCCGGCTGTACGAGTTGATCTTCAAGCGCGCGCTGGCGAGCCAAATGGCCTCTGCCCGGTTGGAGCGCACAACCGTTGAACTGGCGGACGCGACAGGCCAGACGGGCCTGCGCGCGACCGGCCAAGTCGTGCTCTTCCCCGGTTATTTGGCGCTTTATGAAGAAGGGCTGGATGATGCGGAGGATGACGACGCCAAGCGCCTGCCGCGCATGGGCGAAGGCGATGCCCCTGCCAAAACCAAGGTTGAGGCAGAACAGCATTTCACCCAGCCGCCCCCGCGCTATTCTGAGGCGAGCCTTGTTAAGAAGATGGAAGAATTGGGCATTGGTCGGCCATCGACCTATGCCTCCATCCTCCAAGTGCTCAAAGACCGGGCCTATGTGACGCTCGAGAAGAACCGCTTCATCCCGAGCGAAAGCGGCCGGCTGCTCACCGCGTTTCTCGAACGCTTTTTTGAGCGTTATGTGAGCTACGACTTCACAGCTGGGCTGGAAGATGAGCTTGACGATGTGTCGGGCGGCCGTGCGCAATGGCAGGCAGTGCTGGAGGCTTTCTGGCGCGACTTTAAGCCCAAGACTGCCGAAGTGATGGAGCAAAAGCCATCCGAAGTAACCGCAGCGATTGATGAGTTTCTGGCGCCTTTCCTGTTCCCTGAACGCGCAGAAGGCGGCGACCCGCGTGAATGCCCGGCGTGTAAGCTTGGGCGGCTGGCGCTGCGAGGTGGTCGATTTGGGGCGTTTATTGCCTGCTCCAACTATCCCGAGTGTAAATTTACGCGCAAGTTCGGCCAGCCGGGCAGCGAAGGCGATGGCGGCACAACGGGGCCAGAGGTTTTGGGCCAGCACCCGGAAACAGGCGAGACTATCGAGCGCAAATCGGGCCGTTTTGGCCCCTATGTTGAGATGGGGGCGGGCGAAGAGGCCAAGCGCGCCTCAATCCCCAAGGATATTCCGGCTGAGGAATTTGGGCTCGACTGGGCAGTTAAGCTGCTCGATCTGCCGCGGACCATTGGCGACCATCCCGAAACAGGCAAGCCCATTACAGCCAGCATAGGCCGCTATGGGCCGTATCTGGCGCATGATGGCAAATATGCCCGGCTTGGTGCGACGCGTGACGTGTTTGAAACAGGCATGAATGCCGCGGTGGTGAAATTGGCTGAGGCGGCCAGTGGCGGTGGCCGGGCACGTGGCGGCGCCAGCCGAGAGCCGCTGCGTGTTCTGGGCGCACATCCCCGCACCAGCAGCGAGATTAAGCTGATGGAAGGCCGCTATGGGGCCTATGTGACGGATGGCACAACCAATGCGACGTTGCCCAAGTCAGTCACGCCCGAAGCGCTGACGCTGGAGGAGGCGGCCCAGTTGATTGATGAACGCGCCGCCAAAGGCCCGGCCAAGGGCAAGGGGCGTGCAGCCAAAAAGCCAGCCGCCAAAAAGGCAGCGCCCAAAAAATCCTCAGCCAAGAAGGCCTGAGCGCCCAAGTAGGAACAATAGGGTCGTCTCCCCCGTTTTGGGGGACGCGATCCTATCCTTTAGGGGGTCAAAATATTTTTATTTTTGGTGTTCAGACGGCTTGCTTTTTTGAAAGCCTCGGAAAGTCCACGCGTCGCTGCGGCGCACAGATCGCCATGAGTTGAATTCGACTCATTCTTGCAATGAATCAGGCCATTTGAGAGTAAATTTCCGCTTGCTTTGCACAGCGGATAAGGCACTATGGCTTGTGGCTGACCTCGGGGGTAACCCAAGAACTTGTGGTTAACGGGTTGCCGCGGTGGTCGCCTTTCAGGGTGTGCCGGGTTCTGTAGGTTTCGGGAAAATATCCCGAATTCCGGCGTCTCAGAACATGAATAAAGCTGTGTCGGGGCCTCGGCCCCAGGGTAAAAAAGAGTCGAATGTCGCTGCGGCGATTTGGGGGCAAGAATGGATTTTCGGGATACGCACGCAACTACCGGTGGGGATGATGTGGCAAGCGGTGTTGAAGTGACGAAGGCCAAGAAGAAATCGGGTGGCGCGGTAAAGGACACGCGCACGATTGATGTGGCTTATCCGCTCGATATTGATCGCAGTCGGGATGACTTGCTGACCGACTTTGGCAAAGAAACGCTGCGCGACCGCTATTTGCTGCCAGGCGAAAGCTATCAGGATCTTTTTGTGCGCGTTGCCTCTGCCTATGCGGATGATCAGGCCCATGCCCAGCGCATTTATGATTATATTTCAAAGCTGTGGTTCATGCCGGCAACGCCGGTTCTTTCCAATGGCGGTACGGGCCGTGGCTTGCCGATTAGCTGCTATCTGAACTCAGTCGACGATAGCTTGGAAGGCATCGTCAACACGTGGAACGAGAATGTCTGGCTCGCCTCGCGCGGCGGCGGCATTGGCACCTATTGGGGCTCAGTGCGCGGCATTGGCGAGCCTGTGGGCCTGAACGGCAAGACGTCGGGGATTATTCCCTTCGTTCGCGTCATGGATTCGCTCACGCTTGCCATTTCGCAAGGCTCGCTGCGCCGTGGTTCGGCTGCCTGCTACCTTGATATTTCGCACCCGGAAATTGAGGAATTCCTCGAAATTCGCAAACCGTCTGGCGATTTCAACCGCAAGGCGTTGAACCTCCACCATGGCGTGCTGATTCCCGATGCCTTTATGGAAGCCGTGCGTGAGGGCGCGGAATGGGAATTGAAGAGCCCGAAGGACGGCTCGGTCCGGGGCACGGTTGATGCCCGTGCGCTGTTCCAAAAGCTGGTTGAAACCCGCCTTGCAACGGGTGAACCCTACATCATCTATTCAGACCATGTGAACAAGGCGATGCCAAAGCATCACCGTGAACTGGGTCTGAAAGTGTCGACGTCAAACCTGTGCTCAGAAATCACGCTGCCGACAGGCCGTGACCATCTGGGCAATGACCGCACGGCTGTGTGCTGCCTCTCCTCGCTCAACATGGAAACATGGGATGAGTGGAATGGCGACAAGCAGTTTATCGAAGATGTTATGCGCTTCCTCGACAATGTGCTGACGGATTATATTGACCGTGCGCCGCCTGAAATGGCGCGTGCGAAATATTCCGCCATGCGGGAACGTTCAGTCGGCTTGGGGGTTATGGGCTTCCACAGCTTCTTGCAGGCCCGTAACATTCCGTTTGAAGGCGCGATGGCCAAATCTTGGAACCTCAAGGTGTTCAAGCACATTGCCGCGAAGGTGAACGAAGCGTCGATGTTGCTCGCCACTGAACGCGGCGCTTGCCCGGATGCCGAAGAGCGCGGCGTGATGGAACGCTTTAGCTGCAAAACAGCCATTGCCCCCACGGCGTCGATCTCGATCATCTGCGGCGGCACCAGCGCCTGTATTGAGCCGATCCCGGCCAATATCTACACGCACAAAACGCTGTCGGGCAGCTTCTCCATTCGCAATCCGCATCTTGAAAAGCTGCTGATTGAAAAGTCGAAAAATTCAGACGCTGTCTGGAATTCGATTCTTGAACATGGCGGCTCGGTCCAGCATCTCGACTTCCTCACAGCCGAAGAGAAGGATGTGTATAAGACCAGCTTTGAGATTGATCAGCGTTGGCTGATTGAGCTGGCAGCAGACCGCACACCCTATATTGATCAGGCGACCTCGCTGAACCTGTTCATCCCGGCAGATGTGGAAAAATGGGATCTTTTGATGCTCCACTTCCGCGCGTGGGAATTGGGCGTGAAATCGCTTTATTATCTCCGGTCGAAGTCGATCCAGCGTGCCGGCTTTGCCGGTGGGGTTGAGGCAGATAACACGCCTGACGCGCCCAAGTTCGAACTGGCAACGACGACTGATTATGATGAGTGTTTGGCCTGCCAATAAGCCGCGACCAAGCCTCTAATGACTCTATTTGATTAAGGACGACGAACATGTCTCTTCTTGAAGCGCGCAAGTCCTACAAGCCCTTTGAATATCCTTGGGCCTATGATTTCTGGAAGCGCCAGCAACAGATCCACTGGCTGCCTGAAGAAGTGCCGCTGGGCGAGGATTGCCGCGATTGGGCGCAGAAAATTAGCGAGCATGAGCGCAATTTGCTGACGCAGATTTTCCGCTTCTTCACGCAAGCCGATGTTGAAGTGCAGGATTGCTATCACGACAAATATGGCCGCGTGTTCAAGCCGACTGAAGTGAAGATGATGCTGACGGCCTTTTCCAATATGGAAACGGTGCACATCGCTGCTTATTCGCATTTGCTGGATACGATTGGTATTCCAGAGACCGAATATTCAGCCTTCCTCGATTATCAAGAAATGGCGGATAAGTGCAATTATATGCACCAGTTCGGCGTTGATAATGATCAGGATATCGCCCGCACGCTCGCCATGTTTGGCGGGTTTACTGAAGGCGTGCAGCTCTTTGCATCGTTCGCGATGCTGATGAACTTCCCGCGCTTTAACAAGATGAAGGGCATGGGCCAGATTGTTAGCTGGTCCGTGCGCGATGAATCGCTGCACTGCGAAGGCATTACGCGCCTGTTTCACGCCTTTGTGAAGGAACGTGACTGCCTGACCAAATCGGTCAAGGAAGACATTATCGATTGCTGCCAGAAGGTTGTCCGTCTGGAAGATAGCTTCATTGATCTGGCGTTTGAAATGGGCCCCGTGCCGGGTATGACCGCCAAGGAAATTAAGCGCTATATCCGCTATATTGCCGATTGGCGCTTGGGCCAGCTGGGCCTGCAACCCATTTATATGGTGGAAGAACACCCGCTGCCGTGGCTCGCCCCGCTGCTCAACGGTGTGGAGCATGCCAACTTCTTCGAAACCCGCGCCACTGAATATGCCAAGGCCGCAACGCGCGGCAATTGGAACGATGTGTGGGATAGCTTTGATCGCCGCAAATCCACCAAAGCCGCGAATGACGGCGTGGTGGAAGCGAACGAAGCGGATATGTTTGCAGCAGCAGGCGTGGCAGCCGAGTAAGGCTCTTTCACCCGAAGATTATGAGGCCGCTCCAGCACTGGGGCGGCCTTTTTCATGTCCATTTGCCACCGCAAGATATTCCTATCCTGCAACGCGGACCTGAAGCCCGTCCCGTTCGTTCCTGTGGCTCTACCCGCAGGAAGGACTGCACTATGACCCAGAAATTACAGTCAACCGACGCGCAGGCCTATCTGGAGGGCCATTATCTGCTCGCCCAACGCGCGTTGCGCCCCGCAATCACAGCGGGTGATCCTGAAGATGAAGACGAACTTGAGGGCGACGAGGATCATCTCGACGATGATGATTACGATGACGATGAAGATGACGATGATCCAGATGATGACGCTGATCTTGAAGATGAAGATCGCGATGGCGCGGATGAGGACGGTGTAGATGATCTCGACGGCGATGATGATGAGGAAGCAAAGCTCTCGCCATCTCTTGGTGCCGCTGGACCGCTATAGCCGCCCGCTTAGAGACCTAGCCTTCAGTCCATTCTTGCCAAGCGAGCCGCAACGTGGAATCGGTTGGTGAATGGATGAGGAGCGCGCGTGTTTGATAGCCTGACATTGTCAGTGATCCCCCAAGAGGATGAAGCGCTGCGGATGCCTGTCCGCGCGATGATTGCTGAGGCGATCCGCAATCGTCCGCTCGATCAGCGGGCGCGCTCTTGGCAGGGCTTTGATGCTGATTTCAGTCGGGCTCTAGGGATGGCCGGTTATTTGGGGCTGAATTTGCCCAGCCGCTATGGCGGGGGCGATAAAGGGCCTTTTGCGCGCTTTGTAGTGGTGGAAGAGCTGCTCTCTGCCGGCGCGCCTGTTGCCGCGCATTGGATTGCAGATCGACAAAGCGGGCCGCTGATCCTGAATTATGGAACTGACGCGCAGCGCGATTTTTACTTGCCCAAAATCTGTCGGGGCGAGGCGTTTTTCTGCATTGGGATGAGCGAGCCGGGATCAGGCTCTGATTTGGCGAGTGTCCGCACGCGCGCCGAGCGCACGGCCAGCGGCTGGCGTGTGAATGGCCAGAAAATCTGGACCACCAATTCAATGCACAGCGATTATATGATTGCGCTTGTGCGCACCTCGGGCACGGCAGAAGACCGCAATGCTGGCCTGTCACAACTGATTATCGATTTGAGGGCGTCAGGCGTCTCCATTCGTCCGATTACGGACCTGACAGGCGATGCCCATTTTGCCGAAGTTTTTTTTGACAATGTTGATCTGCCGGAAGACGCGCTGGTGGGGGGCGAAGGCCAAGGCTGGCACCAAGTGACAGCTGAGCTGGCGTTTGAGCGCAGCGGGCCAGAACGGATTTATTCCAGCGTTGTGTTGCTGGATGCCTGGGTGCAGCATTTGCGCGCAGTTGGCCGCAAGGATGCCGCCACCATGACTTTGGTTGGTGGGCTGACAGCGCGTTTGGCCGTGCTGCGGGCCATGTCCATTGCCTGCACAGCTCAGTTGGCGGCTGGCGAAAGCCCAGTGGTCGAAGCATCTATTGTGAAAGACTTAGGAACTGCTTTTGAGCAAGATTTGCCGCGCCTGATTGGCGATGATCTTGCAAGCCATCCCGACGAGGCTGTGGCCGCAGACCTGTATCGCACATTGATGTACGTCACCCATATTGCACCCAGCTTTTCCCTGCGTGGCGGCACGCGGGAGATTTTGCGCGGCATTATTGCACGCGGATTGGGGCTTCGCTGATGGATATGCAGGCTTTTCTTGATCCCTTTGTGCGTCTGTTAGAGGCAGAATGTTCACCAGACACTGTCCGCATGATTGAG
>JBEEOY010000082.1:0-38961 GCA_041191345.1 Pseudomonadota bacterium | reverse complement strand
TTATGGCTGGGCAGCAATTGATGGGCTGACGCCGCATCGGCGTTAGAAGCGGAAGGCGGTGCCCAGATACACAGCTTGGCTGTCGCGCCGCGTGTCAGACCGAGATTCAAACTTTTCGCGTTCTGACTTATAGCGCACGCCAGCGGTCAGCGCGAAATTGCGTGTGAGGCTGTAGGAACCGCCCACATCCAGAGCGACGCTTTCCGACGAATCCACAATGCGCGGGGCCGTGCCCACTGGGCGTTCCGCTGCCAATTGCACGCGGGTGGTCCAGCGCTTGACGGTATAGCTGAGGCCCAGGTCCGTTGCCTGACGACGGCCACCAACCAAGCCCATATCCGCTTCGCCAATATCGCCTGAAATGGCAAAGCGCCGCCAGCCAACTGAGACACCCAAATTATACGCAACTGGCGCAAGCCCCAAAGCGGCGGCATTGCCACTGCGATCTGTCCCGCTGCCCGAGGCAGTTGAGCGGGCACGCACAGCAACAGTCACTTTGCGCGCACCGCGTGCAGAGGATGCCGGTGTGAACCGGAAGCCCTGCGACAATGTGGTCCCGCGTGAGAATGCAGCGGCCAGCCGCGGATCAGCAGCAGCTGGCGTAAATCCGGGAAAACTGCGGGCAACCAGCGCCGTGCGCGGCGCCGAGGCCAAGGGACGATTGCTCGCCGCCGACGCGTAAGACGCAGACAGGCCAACGCCGACAGTGAATACCGCCGCGAAAACTGCCAATTTTGTCCTACGAATCATCATCCACATATCATTGGCACAAAGCCAAGCTGCGCCCTAATATTATGTTCCATTAAGAGGCTTATACATTAAATTTGTTTCAACCCTGTTGCATGACATCCACAGCCAAGGGCCGAGCCACCTTGCGGAGCCTGCCAATCCGCCTATAACGCACGGCATCTTCTCTTGTTTGTCCGATGAGGAACTTCATGCGCCGTCCGCTTACTGCCGCCCTGGCCCTTTCGCTGCTTGCGACCCTTCCGGCCTGTGGTGTTTTGGGGTCTGGCGGAAAAGCAAAAGACCGCGCCAAGGCGGATCTGGCCGCATCGCGCGTCACCACCATTGGCGTAAATGCCTATTTGTGGCGGGCCGCACTGGATACCTTGTCGTTCATGCCGCTTGTTCAAGCCGACGCCAATGGCGGCGTGATTGTGACGGATTGGTATTCCAACCCCAATAATCCAAGCGAGCGGATGAAGCTGACAGTCAGCGTGCTGGATCAAGATTTGCGAGCAGATGCGCTGCGCGTGGCGGCCAGCCGCCAAGTGAGCCAAAATGGCAATTGGGTCGATGCGCCCGTGCAGGCTGCAACAGTGCAAAAGCTGGAAGAAATCATTCTCACCAAGGCGCGCGACCTGCGTCGCGCCGCCATTACCGGTTAAAGCCTTTTCATTTCTGTGGCTGAATGACTGGCGTGGTGGTTTACACGCCAGCGGCGGCCGCTATGGAACAGCCCCAAGTTTTTGATCTTAGTGCGGACCAAGAGAGCTTATGACAACGCGGTTTAACCCCTTTAAAGCCGACGGACATTGGCAAAAAATCTGGGAAGAGCAGGGCATTTTTACAGCGCCTGCCGCCTCTGACGCGCGCCCCAAGGCCTATGTGCTTGAGATGTTTCCTTATCCATCGGGCCGCATCCATATGGGCCATGTCCGCAACTATACCATGGGCGATGTGCTGGCCCGCTATAAGGCGATGACGGGCCATGCTGTGCTTCACCCCATGGGCTGGGACAGCTTTGGCATGCCGGCGGAAAATGCGGCCATGGAAAAGAAGGTCCACCCCGGTGATTGGACACGCTCCAACATTGAGGCGATGAAAAAGCAGCTGAAGCGGCTTGGCCTTGCCATTGATTGGAGCCGTGAGCTTTCCACCTGTGAGCCGGACTATTATGGGCAGGAACAGGCGCTGTTCCTTGATTTTTACAAGTCCGGCCTTGTCTATCGCAAGGAATCCACCGTCAATTGGGATCCGGTCGATATGACCGTGCTCGCCAATGAGCAGGTGATTGATGGCCGCGGCTGGCGCTCGGGCGCGCTCGTCGAAAAGAAGAAGCTGAACCAGTGGTTTTTGAAAATCACCGATTTTGCGGATGATCTTTTGGACGGCCTCGACACGCTGGATCAATGGCCTGAAAAGGTTCGGCTGATGCAGGAAAACTGGATCGGCAAGTCCAAGGGCCTGAAGATCAGCTTCAACCTTGTTGGCGCGCATGATGCCATTGATGTCTTCACCACCCGGCCTGATACAATTTACGGCGCGAGCTTTGTTGCCATTGCGGCAGACCATCCGCTGGCCCATGCGCTTGCCGAAAACGCGCCTGACCTCGCCGCCTTTATTGACGAGTGCCGCAAGGGTGGCACAACGGCAGCTGAAATTGAAACGGCTGAGAAAAAGGGCTTTAACACCGGCCTGTCGGTCGAACATCCGCTGGACCCGAGCTGGCATTTGCCCGTTTACGTCGCCAATTTTGTGCTGATGGATTATGGCACGGGCGCTGTTTTTGGCTGCCCCGCGCATGACCAGCGCGACTTGGACTTTGCCCGGAAATACCACCTCCCCGTCCGCCGTGTGGTGGCCGAAGGTGATGCGGACGCGCCGGAGTTTCAGGGCGATACGGCCTATACCGGGCCGGGCCGCATTGTGAATTCGCACTGGCTCAACGGCCTCTCAATTGATGACGCCAAAGCCCAAGTCATTGCACGCGCCGAACATGAAGGCTGGGGCGAAGGCCAGACGCAATATCGCCTGCGCGATTGGGGCATTTCGCGCCAGCGTTATTGGGGCACGCCCATTCCCATCATTCATTGTGAATTCTGCGGCGTGCTGCCCGTGCCGCGCAGTGAATTGCCCGTAAAGCTGCCTGAGGATGTGACGTTTGACGTGCCCGGCAATCCGCTCGATCGGCACCCGACATGGAAGCATGTCAACTGCCCGAACTGCAAGGAACCGGCGCGCCGCGAGACGGATACGCTGGATACTTTTGCGGATTCGAGCTGGTATTTCATTCGCTTTGCCAGCCAACCCAAGGACAAGCCCTTTGACCGGGAAGAGGCCGAGGCTTGGCTGCCCGTAGGCCAATATATTGGCGGCATTGAGCACGCAATTCTACACTTGCTCTATGCCCGTTTCTGGACGCGCGCGCTGGAACGCATTGGCAAGATTGGCATTACGGAACCCTTTGCCGCGCTCTTCACGCAGGGCATGGTGACGCATGAAACCTATAAGGGACCCGATGGCGCTTGGTTGTCGCCCGAACAGGTGAAAATTGCAGGCGATGTGGTCACCACGCTTGAGGGGGCGCCCGTCACGCGTGGCCGCATTGAGAAAATGTCCAAATCCAAAAAGAATGTCGTCGATCCTGATCCGATGTTCGATCAATATGGCGCAGACGCCGTGCGCTGGTTCATGCTGTCAGACAGCCCGCCCGAGCGTGATCTGGAATGGTCCGAAAGCGGGATTGAAGGCACATGGCGCTTCGTCAATCGCATCTGGCGGCTCTTTGATACGCTGGAAGACGCCCAAGGCGAGGACAAGTCGATTGATAAGCTCCTCCACCGCGCGATTGCTGGCATTGCAACGGATATTGAGGCGCTGACCTTTAACAAGGCCGTCGCCAAGGTGCATGAACTGGTCAATGCGCTGGAAAAGGCGCCGGCCTCTGCCTCGCGCAGCACCGCCATTCGCGCGCTTGCCCGGCTGATTGCGCCAATGCTGCCGCATCTGGCCGAAGAAGGCTGGGCGAAGATGGGCGGCACAGGGCTGGTTGCCAGCCAGCCTTGGCCGGATCATGATCCCGCCCTGCTTGTTGATGATGAAGTGACAATTGCCGTGCAAGTCAACGGCAAGCTGCGCGATACGCTGACCGTTGCGAAAGACATCGACAAGGCTGCCCTTGAGGCAATGGCGCTGGCGTCTGACAAAGTCATTCGGACGCTGGAAGGGGCAGCCCCAAAGAAAGTCATTGTCGTGCCCGGACGGCTGGTTAACATCGTCGCATGAGACTGACTCGGCCTTGGACCCGCCTCATGGCCTGCTGCGCTGTGGCGTTGGCCCTGCCGGGCTGTGGCTTACGCCCGCTTTATAGTGGCGGGTCACAAGGTGTGGCGAGCCAGTTGCTGGGTGGCGTTGAAGTGCCCCCCATTTCAGGCAAGGCCGGTTGGATGGTGCGCAACGCGTTGCTGCAACGCCTATCTGCCACCGCCCAAGGGGAAACTCGCTACCGGCTCGAAGTCGAGCTGGACGATCAGATTACAGGCTTTGGTATTCGCCGTGATGCTGGCATCACGCGTGAACGGCGGACCTTGCGGGCCCGCTATCGGCTGATTGATGTGGCCAGTGGCAATATCATTTTAGATGCAACGGCGGGCTCAGATGCGGGCATTGATGTTGTCTCCTCAGAATATGCAACTGTCGCGGCCGAAAGCACGGCGCTTGAAAATCTCAGCAGCACAGTTGCGGATCAAATTATTGCGCGGCTCGCGCAGCAAGCACGGAGCCAACCGGGCCAGTGAAGGCCAATGCAAATGAAATTGCCCGCGCGCTGGATGCGGCGGCAGACGGCAAGGTCCGTTTCTTCTTGCTCTATGGCGCCGATGAAGCTGGCTCTGCCGCTTTGGCGCGGCGGCTGGAGCGCGCCATGGGAGCCGAGGCAGAACGCATTGATCTGGATGGCCCAACGCTCAAGGCAGATCCGGCGCGCCTGCTGGATGAGGCCGCCAGCATCTCTTTATTTGGCGGCGCGCGCTGGGTGCGTGTGCAGCCGGCGGGCGATGAAATTGCCGACGCTGTGGCTGGGCTTTTAGAGGCAGAGCAAGCTGGCAACCCCGTTGTCGCTCTGGCCGGAGCGTTGAAACCCAGCTCGCCTTTGGTGAAGCTGGCAACAGACCATAAGCTTGCTCTTGCCCATCCAAGCTATGTGCCAGATGCGCGTGATGCAGCACAAATTGCCGATATGCTGGCCAAGGAAACAGGCCTGCGCCTGCCGCGTGATATTGCCCGGATGCTGGCGGCCAGTTGCGGCAATGATCGGTCGGTCATGGCGCAAGAAATTGAAAAACTGGCGCTCTATCTAGATGCAGCCCCCGACCGCCCGGCTGAGGTGACGCCAGACGCCTTTGAGGCGTTGAGCGCCGCCAGCGCCGATGGGGAATTGGGTAAGCTGGTTGATGCCGTTATGGGGGGGCAGCCGGCACGCTTGGGCAGTGAAATTGCCCGGCTTGAGCAAAGTGGGCTTGCCGGTATTCCGCTGTTGCGTGCGCTGTTCCGCCGGGTGTTTTTATTGGCCGGATTGCGGCGCGAGATTGAGGCTGGCCTCTCGCCCGCCGCCGCTGTTGAAGCGCGCGGCAAGGCCATTTTCTTTAAGGAAAAGCCCGCGATTACAGATCAAGCCGGCCGATGGTCGTCCGAGCAATTGGCCGCCTTGGCCGACCGGCTTTTAGAGGCAGAACGCGCGCTGAAACGCTCTGGCACCGCAGGCGATATTCTGGCCGAGGCAGATATGCTTACGGCCGCCCGCTTTGCCGCGCGGCGGCGCTAACTCACAGCGCACCATCTCTTACAAAAAAGCCCGCCCCAGCTGAACTGGAGCGGGCCGATTTGGTCTTGGTGCAGCGCCTTAGAAGCGGCGACGCACAGTCACGCCATAGGTGCGCGGCTCACCCAAGAAGAGACCGTAAAGCTGGGTCGACGATGCCGCCATTCCCTTACGGACGCTGTTGGTGGCCCCACTGCCCTGCAGCGGCGCATCAAAGGCAATTTGCTGATAGTCCACGTTGAACAGGTTCTGTGCCCAGGCTTCAATCGCCCAGCCCTTATCTGCTTGGCTCAGGCCAATGCGGGCATTGACCAGGGCATAGCCATCCTGAACCTTTTCAAAGTCCAGATCAGAACCAGTGTTGAGATCGCTGGTATAGCGGAAGTCAACATAGGCCAGACCCTTTAGGCCGCTGGTGCCAATGTCTGGCGTCCAGCTAAGGGCGCCAGTCGTCACATATTTGGCTGAGTTGGACAGGCGTGCCCCCGGCAATTGGAAGAAAGCTGGCGACAGCGAGCCTGTGGTATTGGTCAACATTGTGTTGCCAATCAGGTTGTTCGCATAGCGCGTGTCCGCATAGGTAAAGCCAAGATTGAGAGTCAGGTCACGTGCCGGACGCAGAAATGCTTCCAGTTCGATACCCTTGGAAATGACGCCGCTCTTCTGCTTGCCCGTGCACGCGCTGTTGCCCGCAATGGCATCCGTGTCAGACGCATCGCCGCCCGAAAGCGCGGAGCAGCCCTGCACATTTTCAACGACGAAGTTGACGCCATTAAAGGTGTTCAGCTGGAAATTCTGGAAGCTCTGGTAGAAGCCCGCCAGGTTCACATCAATGCCACGGCCATCATATTTGATGCCAATTTCATAGGCGTCGACGGTTTCGGGCTTGAACTGCAACGCTGCCGTGTTGATCACGCTGGCGTCAATGGCGCGGTTGCCATTGGCGTCATTGGTGCGGCCCAAGCGGTACAGGCTGTTGCGGTCCAAGTTAAACCCACCGGCCTTATAACCGCGCGAGAAGCTGGCATAGGTCAGCACATCGTCCGTCGGCTTATAGCTGAGAACAGCAGTGCCCGTGAACTTGTCTTCCTTCTTCTTCACATCATTTTGCGTGAAGCTGCCGCCCGGGATGGACGGAATGATGCAGGCCAGCTGGCCTGTGCCATAAAGCGGATGGGCTGTCGGCAAGGCCGAAAGCGTGCGGCACATGGCGTTGTTATCGGCAAAGCTGGCATCCAGCGTCTTCTGCTCATTGGTATAACGCAGGCCAAAAGTCAGCGAGAGAGCATCCGTCACCTTCACGCTATTGTGCGTGAAGACAGCATAGTTACGGCTGGTCTGCTTATACTTATCCGTTGCTTGCACGCCATTAAGCGTCAGCGGCGCCGTGGGGCTGAGCAGCGCGCCCACCACGGCATAGCCGGGGAAGGTGGGCGAGGAGAGGCGCGTCAGCGCATCTGCATAGCGCGTGTAATCGACACCATAGGCCAGATTATCATTCAGCGTCAGAACTTCGTTGGCGAAATAGCCGCCGACCAACCAGTCAAGCCGGTCATCCAAGGCATTGCCCTGCAAACGCAGTTCCTGCGTAAAGGTCTTAAAGCGCTGATTGGCTGTGCCATCATCTTCGCGGTGCAAAATGTCGAGATTGTTGAAGTCTGCATCTTGCCCACGCAGCCAGCGCCAATCGCGATATGCGGTAATCGAGGTCAGCTTGGCGCCACCCAGATTATAATTCACTTCGCCCGACAGGCCCCAATCGCGCACATCGCCGCGATAGGACTGGCCCGGCGTGATGGAGGTCCGACGCGAATAAGGCGTGTCGTTAATGATGCCGCCCAAAGACCGCTCCAACGCCGCAATGGGGTTCGGGCTACGGTTGACGGTGCCATTGGCGCCTGCCGTCACCAAGGAGGCGGGATAGAAAGGCGCGGCACAGCATTCTTCCGTGCGGTCTGAATAATCGGCAATCAGGCGAACGGTGAGGTCGCTCGAGGGCTCATATTTCAGCTGGCCGCGGACCACATAGCGGTTGCGGTTGTTGACTGTGCGGCCCGACACAACATCTTTCAAAAAGCCATCGCGGCGCGAATAAACGCCATCAAGACGGGCCGAGACAGTGTCCGTGACAGCGCCTGTCAATCCGCCGACCATACGCACGGCGTTGTAATTGCCATAGCTGGCTTCCAGCGTGCCGGCCGTTTCAGACGAGGGGGCCGCTGTGATGACGTGAATCAAACCAGCCGAGGCGTTGCGACCAAACAGCGTGCCTTGCGGCCCACGCAGAACTTCAATCCGGTCAATCGCGCCCAATTCCGTCAGGCCAACGCCAGCACGGTTGCGGTACACACCATCGACAAAAGTCGCGACGGAGCTTTCCAGACCGGGGTTATCCCCCACGGTACCAATGCCGCGAATACGCGCGCCGCCGCCCGCAGCTTCTGACGATGTCGAAGACACGAGCAAGGAGGGCGACAATTGGTTGAGCTGGCGAATGTCCGACGCGCCCGAGCGGGCCAAAGTTTCAGCTGTCACGGCAGACACAGCCAGCGGAACATCCGACAATTGCTGATCACGCCGGGTTGCGGTGACGATGATTTCACCTTCTTCAATCACGGCGTCTTGTGCCGCCGTCTGCGCATAAGCAGGAGTTGTGAACGCGGCAAAAGCTGCCGACGCCAAAAGCAGAGTACGTGTCATATGGACATCCTCAAGCAGGGGTTGGTGACATAGTTTTTAATTTATGCGCCCTAGCTAGTGGGGCGCGATTCCGGGTTCCAGAGGAACGAAAGCACAGGATAAATTTTCCGAAACTATTGCGACGTTTTTGCAACATCGTGCAGTGCAGCATAAATTTTTGTGCGCACAAAAAACGGCCCGGCAAAAAACCGGGCCGCTTCTTGAAATCATCAAAAATTCTGCGCGTTTGGGCCTTATTTGGGCGCCAGCACCATCAGCATTTGGCGGCCTTCCATGCGCGGATATTGTTCGACCTTGGCCTCTTCGGCCATGTCTTCCTGCACACGCTGCAACAGCTTCATGCCCAATTGGCCATGCGCCAATTCACGCCCGCGGAAGCGCAAGGTGACTTTCACCTTATCGCCTTCGCCAATGAATTTTTGGATCGAGCGCATCTTCACATCATAATCATGATCATCGATGTTGGGACGCATTTTGATCTCTTTGATCTCCTGCGTCTTTTGTGATTTGCGCGCGGCATTGGCCTTTTTCTGGGCCTCGTATTTGAACTTGCCGATATCGAGAAATTTCGCGACGGGCGGGTCCGCATTGGGCGAGATCTCAACAAGGTCGAGCCCGACCTCTGCTGCCTGATCAATCGCTTCACGGGTGTACATCACCCCCAGATTTTCACCATTTTCGTCAATCACGCGCACCTTGGGTGACGTGATGAACTGGTTGAAACGGGGGCCATTCATCGGCGCGGGGCCAGGGCCCATAGGGCGCCGGGGTGTCATCGGTGGGATAAGCAAGTCTCCATATCTGGTCGCAAAACCGGCGTCGATCTAACGTGAATCTCGGCTTTCTGGAAGCGAAATCCGCCTAGGCGAACGCAAATAGCCTAATCCTGTGGCGAAAGAGTGTCACCGTCCGGCCCATTAGGCTGGATTAAAGCGTCCGCAAGGCCGCTGCCGGGCGGGCCCGCAACACCGGCAGACCGCCAAGCAGACCCAAAATCAGCGTGCCAAATCCGCCCAAACCAATGGTCGCCAACACTTGGCCCCAGTCTGGCGTAAAGCCCAGTTGGAAAATACGGGTGCTGACAAACCAGCCCGCCGCACTGCCCAACAGCAGCGCCAACCCGGATAGAACAAGCGCAAGAAAGGTATATTCCAAGGCTTGGAGCCAGAGAATTTGCCCGCGCGTTGCGCCAAGCAATTTCAACAACACAGCATCATAGCTGCGCGTCCGGCGGGCAGCCGCCACTGCCCCCACCAGCACGGCAATGCCTGCCAGCACAGCGATTGAGCCTGCCGCGCCAATCGCCAGCGCCAATTGGTTCAGCAGCTTGCTAACATCGGTAATGACATCCTTCACACGCACCATTGTGGCCGCGGGAAAATTGGCTGCGACGACGCGGTTGATCGCTGGCTCTGCCTTGGGTGGCACGGCCAAGGTGGCGGCCAAGGTATAGGGCGCCGGCTCCAGCGCGGCGGGATTGAACACCAGCACAAAGTTAAAGCCAAGCGTGTCCCAGTTAATCTGGCGGAACGACGCAATCCGCGCTTCCAATTCCACGCCCAAAATGGACACAACCAGCATATCCCCAATTTTAAGGCCAGCAGCCTTGGCCGCGCGTTCATCAATCGAAACAAGCGGCGGGCCCTGATAGTCTTTGGGCCACCATTTCCCGGCTGTGATCCGGCTGCCGGGCGGCACATCTTGCGCAAAAGTAAGGCCGCGGTCGCCGCGCAGGAACCACGCCTCTTGGGGAATGTCCTTCATATCGGCCACGCGTTTCCCGGCCACAGCCACAACTGGCCCGCGTAAGGAGGGGATCATTTGAATATCAGCGTCTGGCGCTTGCGCGCGAACGAGCTGCGTAAAACGATCCCGATCTTCCTTGGGAATATCGAGCGCGAAAAAGCTGGGTGCGCGTTTGGGAATGGTCGTTTCAATCTGGCGGTTCAGGCTGGTCTGGATGACTGCCAATGTCGAAAACAAGGTAAGGCCAAGGCCAAGTGCCACAACCAATCGGCCCGTTTGTGCGCCGGGGCGATGGAGGTTGGTGAGCGCCAGCCGCAACAGCGGCGCTCGTGGCCGCGGCAAGCGGGCCGCCAACCGCGTGAGGCCCGCCCCCAATAGGCTTAACACAACCAGCAGCGCTGCAATGCTGGCGACAAAACCAGCCGCAAAAATGGGCTCTCGCGCAGTCGCAATGGCAAGCCCGGCAATGACAGCCAGAAGCGCGGCCATAGCCGCCATCACGGGCGTGCTGGGCCGAGCCGCAGGATCCACCACAGTGCGAAACAAGCTGGCCGCTGAAACAGCACGGGCACGCGCCAGAGGGGCAATTGCAAATAGCAGGGCCACCAACACGCCATAAAGCGCGGCCAAGGCCAAAGGCGCGGGATAAAACCCCAAGCGGGGCGGCACAGGCAGTTTATCCCCCAACCAGCTTGTCATGCCAAAGGGCAAGGCCGCGCCCAAAGCCAAGCCAGCGGCCAAAGCAAGGCTGGCCACAATTAGAATTTGCGCCAGATACAGCCGGAAAATTGTCTGCGCATCCGCCCCCAATACTTTGAAAGTCGCAATGGCGCCCCGCTTGCCTTCCAGCCAAGACGCCACACCATTGCCCACGCCAATGCCCGCAATTGCCAAGGCCGTCAGCCCAACCAAAGTTAGAAATTGGCCTAGCCGCTCAACAAAGCGGCGTGTGCCGGGGGCGCCATTGCTGCGATCACGCACTTCCCAGCCCGCCTCTTTAAAACGGCTGGTAATGGCTTTCGCTGCATCTTCGGGGCTACGGCTTGGCGGCAACTTAACCCGATAGCTGGCAGAAAATAGACTGCCGGGCTGCACCAGCCCAGTGGCCGCCAGCGCTTGCGGATCAACTAAGATGGCCGGGCCAAAGGTAAAGCCACCGCCTGTCCGATCAGGCTCTTGCGCAATCAGGCCTATCACGCGCAACTGGGCATCGCCCACGCGGATCTGGCTGCCGACCTTCAGCCCAAGTTTTTCGGCCAGCGCTGGCGCAATGGCAGCATCCAAACCCTGTGGCCGCGCAGCCAAGGCGCCGGGCTGTAACGCCAAGCGGCCATAAAGTGGATAGGCGGCATCCACGCCTTTCAGCTCAGCCAGCACAGCCCGGCTATTATCTGGCAAGGCGGCCATCGCTCGCATCCGAATGACTTCAGAGACTTGGCCCAATTGGCCAAAGGCTGCCCGCTCTTCAGGCGTGGCCGTGCGTTGGGCGGCTTCAAATTGCACATCGCCGCCCAGCAACACTTGGCCCTTATCCGCCAGACCCGTCAGAATGGCACTTGATAAGCTGCCAATGCCCGCCAGCGCCGCCACCCCCAGAAACAGGCAAACGGCCATGAGCCGCAGCCCAGCCCGGCTGCCGCGCAAATCCCGCAGGGCAAGGCGCCAAAGCCCCGTCACTTTTGCGAGGCGATCCAAGCGTTGACTTGCTCTTCCAGCACATCCAGCGGAACGGGCCCGTCCTTCAGAACAGTGTCATGAAAGGCGCGATAATCAAATTTAGGGCCGAGTTCCTTTTGGGCTTTGTCGCGCAATTCGCTAATCTTCAGACGCCCCACCATATAGGCCGTCGCCTGACCGGGATAAACGACATAGCGCTCAATGGCTTTCACAATGCCGCCGGGCGCATCTGCCGAATTGTCTTCGACATATTTAATGGCCTGTTCGCGCGTCCATTTTTTGTGGTGCAGCCCCGAATCAACCACCAGACGAATGGCCCGGTGCAGTTCCAGCTGAAGCCGACCAAAATCGCGATACGGGTCCGTGTACAGCCCCATATCTTTGGCAAGCTTTTCGGAATAAAGGCCCCAGCCCTCGGTATAGGCCGTGAACCCGCCAAAGCGGCGGAAGGGCGGGACATTGGTCAATTCCGTCTGAATGGTGCGCTGCAAATGGTGGCCAGGCAGGCCTTCATGATAGAAGAGGGCATCTACCTCAACCAGCGGCATATCCGCCATGTTGTACAAATTGGCATAATAGGTGCCGGGGCGTGATCCATCAGGCGAAGGGCCTTGGTAAAAGGCTTTGCCAGCGGATTTTTCACGAAAAGGTTCAACGCGCTTCACCACCAGTGGCGCTTTGGGCAAAATGCCAAAATATTGCGGCAGCAAGGCCGTTATCTGCTGCTTGGCTTTTTCTGTTTCCGCCAAATAGAGCGCCCTGCCTTCTTCGGTATTGGGCGCGTAGAAGCGCGGGTCTTCCCGAATGAAGCGGAAGAAATCTTGCAGGCTTCCTGTAAAGCCTGTTGTCTTCATAATGCCCTGCATTTCGCCATGGATACGGGCCACTTGGGCAAGGCCAAGCGCATGGATTTGATCGCCGTTCAAATCCGTTGTCGTATAGTTTTTCAGCAGCTGGGCGTAATAGCCTGCGCCATCTTTAAAGCGCCAAATGCCATCATTGGTACCGGCCAATTTCTGCTGGCGCTCCATTTCCGTCACCAGCTCGGCATAAGCCGGCTTCACTGAGGTTAAGAGCGCCGTTGTGGCCCGAGCCAGAAGATCAGCCTTTTCAGCATCGCTTATGTTCAGCTTGTTCACCTTGGCCTTGATGTCGGCAAAGAGCGGGGCGTCTTGTGCGCTCTTGGTAAAGGGATAGCCCGCCACCACATTCTGCGCATCATTCAGCACATAAGGGTAAACCCATTTGGGCGGCATAATGCCCTTATCCGCCCGCGCGCGCGATTGCGCGATGGCTTGGCGCATAGCAGTGCCAAGGCCGACCAAGCGGCTGACATAGGCCTCCGCATCGGACTTGCTGGTCACGCGGTGGATGTTAATCAAAAAGGCCGGCATTTGGCTTTGTGCGCCATTCATCTGGTCAAACACATAGCCATAATCGCGGTAGCGATAATTGGCGGCAGACCGCTCAACCTTCTTTTCAAACAAGCGATAGGACAAGCGGCTTTCTGGGCTTAGCCGGGCGGGATCAAAGCGACGACGCAGCTCAGCCAAGGCGGCCTGATCGGCCTGATAGTCCTGCTCTTCCGCAGCATCAGACATATCATCCCATTTGCCATAATCAGCATCAATAATGCCGCGATAAGATTTGCCAATCGGAGAGCGGGCAAGCTGTGCTGCATCATAATCTGCAAAAAATTGCGCCAAGGCGGCTTCGTCCGAGGCCGTGGCCGCCGCAACAGGCGTGGTTGCCTGAACGGGAAGCGCAGTCAAAGCTGTGCCGGCTGCAAGAGCCGTGAGGGTGAAGGCAAAAATGGAACGACGCATCAGTGTTTCCTCTTCAATTCTTCTTATGGTCAGGTCTTTAGCAGTCCTTTTGGACTGTCTATGCCTGCCGCTTGGTGTTCATCGAATGGGTCCGATAGCTCATCGAAGCATCTGCCGATCCTCAATAATCTGGCCATCGCGCATCTCAATCACGCGCCCGCAGCGTGCGGCAAGCCCAGCATCATGCGTAATGATGAACAAGGTGGCCCCTGTTTCGGCCTGACGGGCAAACAGCAGATCCATAATTTGCGCGCCCGTTGCCGCATCCAAATTGCCCGTTGGTTCATCGGCAAAGATCAGCGCGGGGTTGGGCGCCAAGGCGCGGGCAATCGCCACGCGCTGCTGCTCGCCGCCCGACAATTGCGACGGATAATGGCTGGCGCGCGCGGCAAGGCCCACTTTCGCCAGTTCGCCCGCCGCGCGGTCAAACGCCGCCTCATGGCCCGCTAATTCCAAGGGCACTGCCACATTTTCCAGCGCAGTCATTGTCGGCAGCAGATGAAAGGCTTGGAGGATGATGCCAATTCGCCCGCGCCGGGCGCGCGCCAGCCCATCTTCATCCATTTTCCCAAAATCAGCGCCGCCGGTGTGAATTTCACCTGATGTCGCCCGCTCCAGGCCCGACAATACGGCCATAAGCGAAGATTTGCCCGAGCCTGACGGGCCTAAGAGCGCGACCGTTTCCCCCTGGCGGACATCCAGATTAATGCCGCGCAGAATCTCAACTTTCGCGTCCCCCGAACCAAGGCAGAGGGTGACATTGCGGGCCTGCATCACAATATGGTCTGAAGCGGCGGCGTTTGGACTGGACACAAGGACACTTTCTAATGCGAATTCTGGGACCATATGGGTGGGCATTGGCGCTCTCACAAGCGGTGCTTTTGGTCATGGCACCCGCCGCGCACGCGCGCGAGCGGCTGGTGCTCGCTTTTGGCGATAGTCTGAGCGCCGGCTATGGCCTGAAAGCACAAGAAAGTTTTCCAGCCCAGTTGCAAACATCGCTGCGCAAAAAGGGTATGGCCGTGCGCGTGCATAATGGCGGCGTCTCAGGCGACACCAGTGCCGCCGGGCGAGGCCGCCTGTCATGGGTGCTGGCGGGCCTGAAGGCCAAGCCCGACCTAGTTATCTTAGAACTTGGCGCAAATGATATGCTGCGGGGCCAGCCGCCTGCCCAGGCGCGCGCCAATCTTGACGCCATGCTGACTGAGTTGAAGCGCCGCAATATTCGCGTGCTGCTGGCGGGTATGCGCGCCAGCTATAATCTTGATAAAAAATATCGGGCAGAATTTGACGCGATTTACCCCAGCCTGGCGCAAAAGCATAAAGTGCCACTTTACCCGTTTTTCATGGAGGGCGTGGCCGGCAATCGATCGCTTCTCCTTGCAGATCAAATGCACCCCAATGCCAAGGGTGTGGCCGTGATTGTCCGGCGAATTCAACCCATGGTGGAAACGGCGCTACGATAAGCCCGCGCCGCGGGGGATGCGTTTACGCTTTTTCCAGCGTGCATTGCAGCGGGTGTTGATTCTGCCGAGCATAATCAATCACTTGGCTGACCTTGGTTTCGGCCACTTCATAGGTGAAGGTGCCGCATACCCCCACGCCTTTTTGATGGACATGCAGCATCACGCGCGTCGCCTGCTCTAAGTCCATTTTGAAGAAGCGCTGCAGCGTATGCACGACGAATTCCATCGGCGTGTAATCATCATTCAGCATGAGGACGCGATAGGGCTGAGGCTTTTTGGTCTTGTCGCGCGTGCGCGTAGCCACCCCCAAACCCGTGCCGGGCCCAGTGCCATCCTTATCGGGTGTATCTGCTGACATAATCCGCATAGCTGCCCTAGAATATAGAAATTCGCAGCCCAAGGGCAAGCGGCGGCTGGCATCCGTCCATGAAAAAGGGGCCGCCCGCACTGCAGGCTGCCCCTTATTTCAAATTAGCCAATGGCTTAGGCGGTGAAACGCGCCTTCACTTGCTCGGCAGCAGCGGCATAGCGGTTCTGCACCGGCGCCACGATTTCCCCGGCAAGCTTCATGTAAAACTCTGTCGACTTCGAAAAGTCAGCAACAGCAGCGTCAAATTGCTTGCGCAGATAATCGCCCTGCACGCTCATGAATTCGGTCGGCGATGTGACGCCAGCCAATGTCTTGGCGTGTGCAGTCGCGGCTTCCCAACGGGCCTTTGTCACTTCAGCGCCATGCTGGGCAACATCCTGAAAGCCTTTGGCCGCCAGCTTGCTCGACTCAACAACGGCTTCCAAATTCGCTTTGTGGAATTCGGTTGCTTCCTTGGAGAATTCACCCGTCTTTTCAAAGGCAGCTTTGGCCTTGGCTGACAGGTCATGCAGCATTTCAGTGGCCTTGGCGCCAAATTCCTGTGCGGCAGGCTTTACGGTTTCTTTGGTCATCGTCCATGTCCTTTCACCAGCGGCCGGGGCCGCAACAGCGATTGTTTTTGCCGGCTTTGCAGCCGCCTTTTGGGGCGATGTCCGCTTGGCCGAGGGGGATGCAGGTTGTGCCATTGACTGGCTCCTGTCTTTATGTTGCAGTGCACAATATAGGGTGCACGCGCCAATTTCAAGAGAAAATTGTGCAGTGCAGCATAAGCGATGCCAAACGCGCAGAGGCGCGCGGGGCTCAGCTCATAGAGCGTAGGAAAAGATATTCCTCATCGCGGTGGGTGCCGACCATGAAATAAGTATCGGCAATCCACCGAAAGCCATTGCGCTTGTAAAAGCTGTGGCCACGGGCATTTTCAGCCCAAACCGAGAGCAGAATTTCATCCGCATCGCGGACCTCTGCCTCGGCAAGTGTCCAATCCATTAACGCTTGGCCAACGCCACTGCCATGGTGGCTGGCAAAGACATAAAGCTGCTTAAGTTCAATGACAGTCTTATCGCCCGGATCATAATCGAGCGAGACGTCGAGCCCCAGCTTGCAATAGCCAACAAGCTGGCCGGCCGCTTCAGCAACGCGAAAGAGAAGGCGGTCGCTTTCCAGCTGACGCGCAATCACATCTTCTGCGTAAATGGTGTCAAGAAATTGGGCGAGATCTTCGGGGCGATAGAGATGCCCAAAGGTTTCCACAAATGTCTCGCGACCCAATGTCGCGAGCGCCGCAGCTTCATCGCGCCGCGGCGCCCGGTACAGGATCATCGCGCAGCTCAGGCCTTGGGATAGGTGAGCTGCTCAAAGCGATCGAGGTGATAATCGGCAGAACCAAATTGGCCCTCAATCATCGTCGCACGCTTGAAATAATGGCCAATCGCCAGTTCTTGCGTAATGCCAATGCCGCCGTGGGTTTGGATGGCGTTCTGGCCAACAAATTTGGCTGAGCGCGCAACCTTGGCCTTGGCCAAGCTGACAGCGGCCTTGCGTTCCTCAGCCGGCAGATCCAGCTTTAGCGTGCCCATCAGCGTCATCGACATGATCTGTTCAACTTCCAAGAAGATGTCCGCCATGCGATGCTGCAACACTTGGAAGCGGCCAATGGGTTGGCCAAATTGTTGGCGTTGCTTGGAATAATCGAGCGTGCCTTCATGCAGCTTGCGCGTGACGCCACACGCTTCGCCGCACACAGCCATGGTCGCTTCGTCAACAACGCGCTCCAGCAGATCAATGCCGCCGGCCAAATGCGCATCGCCCGGAATGGCGACATTTTCAAAATAGACTTCTGACGCGCGGAAGCCATCAACTGTCGGATAATCACGCCGTGTGATCCCCGGCAGCTTGGCATCAATCAGGAACAGCTCAACCCCGGCACGATCGCGCTGGGCGCCCCCTGTGCGCGCAGAGACCAGCAGATGCGTGGCCCAGGGTGCCGCATAGACAACCGCCTTATGGCCATTGAGCACAAAGCCTGCGCCATCCTTTTTCGCAGTCGTCGTCAGGTTCGCCAAATCATAGCGGCCCTGCGGCTCGGCATAGGCAAAGCCAATGATAACATTGCCCGAGATGATTTCGGGGATCACCGCATCAGCCAAAGCGCCGCCTGCGGCCTTCAACGCGCCGCCGCCAATCACGACAGTCTGAAGATAAGGCTCAATTGCGATAACCTTGCCCAGCTCTTCCATCATGATCATATTTTCCAGCGCGCCACCGCCCAAGCCGCCCTGTTCTTCCGAGAAGGGGGCAGAAAGAATGCCCAGCTCAGTTGCCAGCGCCCGCCAGATGCCCGGATCGCGGCCTTCGCCGCTGGCAATCATCTTTTTGCGCGTTTCAAAATCATAAGTGTCGGCCAGAAAGCGCGCGAGCGTATCGCGCAGCATATCCTGCGTTTCAGTATAGTTGAAATCCATATTCTAGTCTTTCTGAAGTCCCCCTCCCGCGCCGCGAGAGGGGGCAAGATGCATCAAAGGCCGAGCACCATCTTGGCGATGATGTTGCGCTGAATTTCGTTCGACCCGCCATAGATTGTTGTCTTGCGGGTGTTGAAATAAACAGGCGCCGTCCGGTTGGCATATTCTGGGCCAATCGGGTGCTCATTATCGCCTTCGCCAAAGCCGCGGAAATAGGGCGCGCCATAATGGCCCGCTGCTTCCAGCGCGAGTTCGGTAATCCGCTGCTGAATTTCAGAGCCCTTGATCTTAAGCAAGCTCGATTCCGGCCCCGGGCCCTTGCCCTGAGCTTCACCAGCCAGCGTGCGCAGTTCAGTAAATTCCAGCGCCGTCAGATCCATCTCCAATTCGGCCACCTTGCGGCGGAAGAAGGGATTGGCCAGCAAGGGACGATCGCCATCAGACTCGCTCATCGCAATCGTCTTGATCTTTTCCACGCCACGCTTGGAGGCAGCAACGCCAGCAATGCCGGTGCGCTCATGCGCCAGCAGGAACTTGGCGCAGGTCCAGCCCTTATTTTCTTCGTACACGCGGTTTTCCACGGGCACGCGCACGTCTTCCAGCCAGACTTCGTTCACTTCATGCTCACCACCTAAGGTGATGATCGGACGGACGGTCACGCCCGGCGACTTCATGTCGATGAGCAGGAAGCTAATGCCTTCTTGCTGCTTGGCATCGGGATCGGTGCGGACAAGGAAGAAGCCCCAATCAGCATGTTGCGCCATGGTCGTCCAGGTCTTCTGGCCGTTCACGACATAATGATCGCCATCGCGGACTGCGCGGGTGCGCAGTGACGCCAAGTCAGAGCCAGAACCCGGCTCGGAATAGCCCTGACACCACCAATCTTCGCCTGACAGAATGCGCGGCAAGAACTTGGCTTTCTGTTCCGGCGTGCCAAAGGTGTAGATAACAGGCCCAACCATGGTGAGGCCAAAGGGCATCAGGCGAATGCAATCGGCCCGTGCCGTCTCTTCCGACCAAATATAACGCTGTGTGGCAGTCCAGCCTGTGCCGCCATATTCCACGGGCCATGCCGGGGCGACCCAGCCCTTTTTGTGGAGCACGCGGTGCCAGCTCAGAAAGTCTTCCTTTGACAACTCATCGCCTTCATCCTGCTTGCCACGCAGTTCGGCGGGGTAATTCTCGGCAATGAAGGCCCGCACTTCGTCACGGAAGGCGATTTCTTCGGGGCTGAATTCAAGATTCATGGGACAGACTCCGGGTTATCCTCTCAATGACGTCAGGGATAGGAAGAGTTGACGTTAACGTCAATCGGGCAGCAGCCTGAATTTTTGGGTAGGGTGTATTCAATCAAGACCGAGCCAAGGCCGCAGATCAGGCGGCCTTAGACCCAAGGCGCAGATCACGCGCCGCCTCTAGCAAACGGACTTCCAAATCCTCCAAACGAGCGGCGTTGGAAATCTTGTCATTCGTCAGATCCGTCACATAAAATGTGTCGACCGCCCGTTCGCCATAGGTCGCGATATGCGCGCTATGGATCGTCACTTTCGCCTCAAACAAGGCATAGGCCAGATCATAGAGCAAAGCTGGCCGGTCCCGCGCATTGGCTTCAATCACAGTGAAGCGGTTCGAGGCGCGATTATCAATGAGGATATTGGGCGCAATATCAAAGGCTTCTGCCCGCGCGCGGGGAAGCGGGCGGGCCGCCAACCGTTCCACCAGCTTGGCCCTGTTGGCCAACGCCTCGCTGATGGCCTGTTCAATCCGCTGCAATTGGTGCGGATCATCAAAAGGCCGGCCCAACGGATCTTGGACCAGAAAATTGTCAAGCGCCATGCCATCGCGTGTGGTGTGGATGCGCGCATCAATGATGCTGCCGCCGGCCAAATGGATGCCCCCAGCAATGCGATAGAAAAGCCCGGGATGGTCGGCGGCATAAACGGTCACCAAAGTCGCCCCGCGTGACGGATAGACAGTGGCGGAAATGGAGAGGTCAGACTTGCCAGCAGCATCAATCTGCCGGGCGTTGCTTTCCAGCACATCATCCGGCTCGGCCACCCAATAGGGCTCCGCCAAGCGCTTGGTATAGGACTGGAATTTCGCGGCCGGCCAGACAAGGGCTTCTTGCAGCAAATCTTGCTTCACGCGCACCCGGTCTGCCCGGCCACGTTGCTTATGGCCCAGCCGCAGCACTTCTTCTGCTGATTCAAACAGCTCAGACAGCAATTGCCGCTTCCAGCTGTTCCAGACGCCCGGCCCAACAGCGCGAATATCCACCACTGTCAGCACGAGCAGCAGGCGCAAGCGCTCGGGCGATTGCACGATGCTCGCAAAATCCAACACAGTTTTAAAGTCAGACAAATCCCGCTTAAACGCCGTTGCTGACATAAGAAGATGCTGGCGGACCAGCCACGCGACAGTTTCGGTCTCTGCCGCTGTCAGCCCCAAACGTGGGCAGAGTTTCTGCGCGACGTCTGCACCCAGAACGCTGTGGTCCCCACCCCGGCCTTTCGCAATATCATGCAGCAAGACTGCCACATATAGCACCCGGCGCGACAAGACTTGCCTTAGGATCGCCGTGGCCAAGGGATGGTCATCGCCCAGCACGCCCTTTTCAATGCGCGACAACAGGCCAATCGCCCGGATGCTATGCTCATCCACGGTGTAATGATGATACATGTCAAACTGCATCTGGGCCACGACCCGGCCAAAATCGGGCACAAAACGGCCAAAGACCGTTGCCTCATTCATCCAGCGCAACACCGTTTCTGGGTCGCGCGGAGAAGAGAGGACGTCTAAAAACAAGGCATTGGCGCGGGGGTCATTGCGCACCTTGGCATCAATCAACCCCGCATCGCGGGCCGCTGCGCGCATGGCTTGCGGGTGAATTTCCAATGACTGGCTATCTGCGAGCGCAAACAGCTCAATCAGACGCACAGGATCTTCGGCAAAAAAATCATCGCGCGGCAAGGCTAGCCGTCCACGATCGAGCACAAAGCCGTTCAACTGTTTGGGAGACCGGCGGAAACCGGCCAGGCTGGGCAGCGTAAAGCGCCGGCCTTTGGAGGCGTGCGTATCATCCAAATGCGCCAAGAACAGCGCGGTCAAATTGCCGACCATTTTCGCATTTAGAAAATAATGCTGCATGAACCGCTCAACCGCGGACCGGCCCGGCCGATCATTATAGCGCATCCGCTCGGCAATTTCGCGCTGCACGTCAAAGGTCAGCCGCTCTTCGGGGCGCTTGGCAATAAGGTGCAAATGGCAGCGCACGGCCCAGAGGAAATTTTCTGCTTTTTGGAACTGGCGCAATTCTCCTGCCGTCAACAGCCCCTTATCGACCAGCTCGGGCACAGTCGTCACGCGGTACAAATATTTGCCAATCCAAAACAGCGTATGCAGATCGCGCAGGCCGCCTTTGCCCTCTTTCAAATTGGGTTCAACAACATAGCGGCTATCGCCCATGCGCTTATGCCGCGCATCGCGTTCTGCCAGCTTATCCGTAATGAAGGTGCGGGCAGTGCCCGCCACCACTTCGGCGGCAAAGCGGGCCGAGGCTTCATCATAAATTTGCTGGTCGCCCCAGACATAGCGGCCCTCAAGCAGCGCCGTGCGGATCGTCAGATCCTCTTTCGCCATGCGGACCATCTCATCGAGCGAGCGGCTGGAATGCCCCACTTTCAGCCCCAAATCCCAGAGCGTGTAGAGCATCGATTCAATCACCTGCTCAGACCAGCCGGTTTGCTTATAGGGGGTCAAAAAGGCGATATCGATGTCTGACTGGGGGGCCATTTCTCCCCGGCCATATCCCCCAACGGCCAACAGCGCGATTCGCTCAGACGCTGTGGGATTGTTAAGCGGGTACAGGCGGTGGACGGTGAAATCGAACACCAGCCGCAACAGCTGATCGGTCAAAAACGCATAGCTTGCGGCAATTTCGCGGCCCTGAGTTGGGCGTTCCGCCAGCCGCCGGGCCATTTCGGCGCGGCCTGCCTCCATCGCCGGACGCAAAATCTGCACCGATGCCGCTCGCAACTTGGTCGCGTCATGGCCCTCTAGCGCCATCAGCGCGTCAGACAGCGACCGGCGCTCAATGATGGCACGACGTTGCGGAACAAGATGAAAGAGTTGCGGCATCGCTGCTGATATGCGCGTTTGTGCGCCAAGTCACAAGGCGGATTGGCGTTGGCCAAGAAGCTGGCTATGCCGCGCCTTGGGGGCACCATGGATCAGACACAGCTTGAAAATTTGGCACGCACGGGCATGGACGCGCTGGCCGCAGGCGATGCTGCAAAGGCGCTGCCAGCATTTCTGGCCATTGCCGATGCTGGCCGCGCGACGGGCCGGCTCTGGTCGATGATTGCAGATGCCGCTGAGCAGCTGGGCAATCATGCCGTGCTTGACCGCGCTTTGGATATGCAGCTGGCGGAGAACCCCGGCGATATTCTGGCGCTCATCCGCAAAGGCGATGCGCATGCGCGGGCCGGAGATGATCGGGCGGCTGTAGGCTGGTATCAACACGCCCTGTCGCGCGCAGCGCAGATGAACCAAATGGACCCCGCCTTGGCCCGCCGTGTCGAGACAGCCCAAGCAGCGGCCAATGCAGCCGCCAGCCGATTTGAAGCGCATCTGCACGCACAAGTGGCAGATGCCGCCAATGACAGCCCAGTCCCCCCTCGCTTTGCCGAATCCTTGGCCATTTTAACGGGGCGCCAGCCCGTGCAGTTGCAGCAGCCCACGAGCTTTTACTATCCGGGCCTTCCGCAAATTGCCTTTTACGATCCGGCACGTTTTGACTGGGCGAAGCGGCTGGAAGACGCTTATGACGATGTGCGCGCCGAACTTGAGGCTGTGCTGGCGGATGACCAAGGCATTGCGCCTTATGTGCAGGCAGACCCCAGCCGGCCCAATCGCGGCCATGCTTTGTTGAACGATGCGCGCTGGAGCGCCTTTCATTTCTTTCAAAATGGCGTGCCAATTGCAGAAAATGCCGCGCGCTGCCCCAAGACCATGGCCCTGCTCAACACCATGCCAATGCCGCATATTGCAGGCCGGTCCCCGATGGCGTTGTTTTCCATCCTTCAGCCCAAAACCCATATTCCGCCGCATTGGGGGATGCTCAATACGCGGCTCATCTGCCATTTGCCTTTGATTGTGCCCGAAAAATGTCGACTGCGCGTCGGCAATCATGACCGAACAGTTGAAGCAGGCAAGGTCCTGCTCTTTGACGACAGCATTGAACATGAGGCGTGGAATGACAGCGATGCGCTGCGCGTCATTTTGCTGTTTGAAGTGTGGCGGCCCGAGCTAGAAGCCACTGAACGCGCCATGCTGAAAACGCTGTTTGAGGCCGTTAGCCTTTATCCATCATCAGCCGCTTAAGCGCATAAAGCTGGTCCAACGCATCGCGCGGGGTAAGGCCATCAACATCCAAGGTTGCCAGCGCATCACGCAAGGGATCCCGCACCTCTTCTACCTTGGTGGCAGCAAATAGGGGCAGATCATCCAAGCCCGCTGCGAGGCCACCGGTCGCATCGCGGCCTGCCTCAAGCTTATCCAGCACGGCTTTGGCGCGCGCCAAAACCATGGGCGGCAGACCCGCCAATCGCGCGACAGCAATGCCATAGCTGCGGTCTGCTGGGCCCTCGCCCAGCTCATGCAGCAAGACCAGATCCCCACGATATTCGCGCGCCCGCACATGGTGCAGTGAAAGTGCGGGCAGTGTTTCGGCAAGGCGTGTTAGCTCATGATAATGGGTGGCAAAGAGGCAGCGGCAACGGTTCACTTCATGCACCGCTTCCACCACAGCCCAAGCAATTGCCAAGCCATCATAAGTCGAAGTGCCGCGCCCAACCTCATCCAAAATGATGAAGCTGCGGTCCGTGGCCTGCGCAAGAATGGCAGCTGTTTCCACCATCTCTACCATGAAGGTTGAGCGGCCCCGCGCCAAATTGTCAGCCGCACCAACCCGGCTGAACAGCCGATCGACCAACCCCAAAGTCGCAGCAGAGGCCGGCACAAAACTGCCCGCCTGCGCCAACACGGCAATCAGCGCATTTTGCCGCAAAAAGGTAGATTTACCGCCCATATTGGGGCCTGTGACGAGCCAAAGCCGTGACTCTGGGGCCAAAGCCAGATCATTGGCGACAAAGCGGGTGCCATCCTTGGCAACGGCGGCTTCCACCACAGGGTGCCGCCCGCCCACCACCTCAAAGCGCGCATCGGGCGCAAAACTGGGGCGACACCAGCCGCCTTCAATGGCGCGTTCTGCCAAGGCGGAGGCAACATCCAGCCGGGCCAACGCTTCGGCACTGTCTGAAATGGGCCGCGCACTGGCCAGCGCCAGCGCCACCAACTCGGCCAGGTGCGCCGCTTCTGCCGCCAAGCTATGCGCCCCAGCTTCATTCACTTTCAGGGCCAGCTCGTGCAATTCGGGCGCGTTAAAGCGCACAACGCCGGCCAGCGTCTGGCGGTGCGTGAAGCCCGAGTCTGCGGCCATCAAGGGATCTGCATTTTTGGCAGACACTTCGATATGATAGCCCAGAACATTATTATGCTTGATCTTTAGGCCGGCAATGCCGGTCTGGTCGCGATAGCGCGTCTCCAGCATCGCCATGGCCCGGCGGCCATCGCCCGACATGCTGCGCAATTCATCCAGTGCGGGATCATAGCCTTCTGCAATATAACCGCCTTGTGCTGCATCGAGCGGGGGATTGGGCACAAGAGCACGGCTCAATTTTTCCACCAGCGCGCCATGGCCATCCAGCGCCGGGAGCAAGCCTGCCAAAAGAGGGGGAAGCGGCGTGGCACGGGCCAGCCGCTCGCGCAGCAGCCGCGCTTCGCCCAAGCCATCACGCAACATGCCCAAATCGCGCGGTCCGCCACGGCCAGCGGCTAAGCGCCCAAGCGCCCGGCCAATATCAGGAAGGGCGCGCAAGCTGGTGCGAACATGATCACGCAGACTGCCGTGATCGGCAAACCAATTGACCAGATCAAGCCGATCTTCAATCGCACGGGCATCCATTAACGGCGCGGAAATATCAGCCGCCAAAAGCCGTGCCCCCGCCCCTGTTACTGTGCGATCAACGCTATCCAGCAAGCTCCCCGCGCGCGTGCCCCCTTGGGCGCGAACCAGTTCCAAACTGTCGCGCGTGGCGGCATCAATAAGCATATGGTCATTCGGCAGCCGCTGCACGGGCGGGGCCAGAAACGGCAGCGCCCCTTTGCCAACATGGTCCAAATAGCCAAGCAAACCCGCACACGCTGCAAGCTCTGCCTTGGAAAATGCACCAAAGCCATCCAGCGTGGCCACGCCAAAAAGCGATTTCAGCCGCGCTTCGCCTTCTGCGGGTAAAAAGCTGCTGCGCCCCCGCTCTGTCACACCAGCCCCCAGGGCCTCAAGCGCGGCCCCTTCGGGCACAACAATTTCGGACGGGCCAAGCCGGGCAATTTCTGCTGCTATGCTGGGCAGCGGGACAGCCCCTGTCTCAAAACGGCCCGTTGAAATATCAGCGGCGGCAAAACCAACATCGTCCCCTTGCGGGGCAAGCGCCACCAACCAATTGGCACTGCGCGCCTCCAGCAACGCTTCTTCGGTCAGCGTGCCCGCCGTCACCACGCGGACAATGCCGCGTGCGACCAAAGATTTGGATCCACGGGCCTTGGCTTCGGCGGGCGTTTCAATCTGTTCGGCAATCGCCACGCGGAAGCCCGCTTTGATGAGCCGCGCCAAATAGCCTTCGGCCGCATGGACGGGCACGCCGCACATGGGCACGGGCTGGCCCTGATGTTCCCCGCGCGCCGTCAGCGCAATGTCCAGCGCTTGGGCGGCTGCTTTGGCATCGTCAAAAAACAGCTCAAAAAAGTCACCCATGCGGTAAAAGAGCAGGCAGTCTCCCGCCTCCTCTTTGAGCGCCAGATATTGCGCCATCATGGGTGTGGCGCCCGTCGCGCCGGTCTGTGCCATAGCGAAGTGCGATAGCGGTTTTGCCAATTGGTGCAATCCCCGCTACCCGTAACGGCAAGAAGCGCCTAAGCGCGCAGCAAGACGTGATTAAAAAGGGAACCCAGACTGATGAGCGACTCCAAGGTACAATTTTCTGACCGTGAAGCGCTTCATTATCATGCCACCGGTCGGCCCGGAAAAATCGAAATTGTTGCCTCAAAGCCCATGGCAACTCAGCGCGATTTGAGCCTGGCCTATTCCCCCGGTGTTGCAGTTCCCGTCCAAGCCATCGCGGATGATCCCGCAACAGCCTATGATTATACCGCCAAGGGCAATTTGGTCGCGGTGATCTCAAACGGGACTGCCATTTTGGGCATGGGCAATTTGGGTGCGCTCGCCTCGAAGCCGGTGATGGAAGGCAAGGCAGTTCTCTTCAAACGCTTTGCCGATGTTGATTCGATCGACATTGAATTGAACACCGAAGACCCCGAAGCCTTTATCAACGCCGTCGCGCTGATGGAGCCGAGCTTTGGCGGCATTAATCTGGAAGATATTGCCGCCCCAGAATGCTTCATCATTGAGCAAGCCCTGAAAGAGCGGATGAAGATTCCGGTCATGCATGATGACCAGCATGGCACGGCAATCATCGCGGCAGCTGGCCTTATCAATGCGCTGCACCTGACGGGCAAAGACATTAAGCAGGTCCGCGTGGTGGTGAATGGCGCAGGCGCCTCTGCCATTGCGTGTACAGAACTGATCAAGGCCGTTGGCGTGCCGCATGACAATGTCATCATGTGCGATTCCAAAGGTGTGATTTATCAGGGCCGAACTGAAGGCATGAACCAGTGGAAATCTGCGCATGCCGTGATCACGGATCGGCGGACGCTGACGGAGGCCATGGAGGGCGCCGACATATTCCTTGGCCTGTCCGTCAAAGATGCGGTCACGCCCGATATGGTCCGGTCTATGGGGGCCCATCCAATTATTTTTGCGATGGCCAATCCTGATCCCGAAATTACACCGCCGGCCGCCAAGGCCGTTCGCCCGGATGCCATTGTTGCCACAGGCCGGTCGGATTACCCCAACCAAGTCAATAATGTGCTGGGCTTTCCCTTCATCTTCCGCGGCGCGCTGGATGTGCGCGCAACGGCAATTAACGATGCGATGAAAATTGCGGCCGCCCGCGCCCTTGCCGAATTGGCGCGCCAGCAAGTGCCTGAAGAAGTGGCCGCAGCCTATGGCGGCACCACGCCCAGCTTTGGCCCTGACTATATTATCCCAGCACCTTTTGACCCGCGTTTGATGGAAATTGTGCCCGCAGCCGTCGCCCAAGCGGCAATGGACACAGGCGTTGCCACACGCCCCATTCTCGACATGGCCGAATATCGCAACTCGCTGCGTGCGCGGATGAACCCAACGACCTCGGTTCTGACGATGGCCTATGAAAATGCCCGCGCACATCCCAAGCGCGTGGTGTTTGCCGAGGCTGAGGAAGAAGTTGTGCTGCGCGCAGCCATTGCCTTTCGCGATGGCGGCTGCGGCACGCCTGTGCTGGTGGGGCGCGACAATGTGCGCGATAAGCTGGCGGCGCTTGGCGTTGAAAATCCGGACAGCTTTGAATTGCACAATAGCCGCAACTCGCCGCTGGTGCCCAAGATGGTCGATATTTTGTATGAACGGCTGCAGCGCCGCGGCTATTTGCGCCGCGATTGTGAACGGCTCGTCAATCAGGATCGCAACGTCTTTTCATCGCTTCTCCTGAAAATGGGCGAAGCTGATGCTGTCATTACGGGCGTCACGCGCGGCTTTGGCCAGACGCTGCGTGAAGTGCGCCGCGTGATTGATCCTGCCCAAGGCATGACGCCTTTTGGGATGCACATTTTGGTGGGCCAGCACCACACGGTGTTCATGGCCGATACCACAGTCAATGAACGGCCCTCAGCCGAGGAATTGGCCGATATTGCCGAAGCCAGTGCCGCTGTTGCGCGGCGCATGGGGCATGAGCCGCGCGTGGCCTTTCTCTCATATTCCACCTTTGGCAATCCGCGCGGGACATGGCTTGATCCGCTGCGTGACGCTGTCAGCATCCTCGATCAACGCGGTGTCAGCTTTGAATATGAGGGCGAAATGGCCCCGGATGTGGCGTTGAACCCCCGCCTGGCTGCAGCCTATCCGTTTAGCCGCCTCTCAGGGCCGGCCAATGTGCTTATCATGCCAGGCCTGCAAGCGGCCAATATCTCGGCAAAGTTGCTGCGTGAACTGGGCGGCGACTCAGTGATTGGGCCGTTCTTGGTGGGCATGGAAAAGCCGGTGCAGGTGGCCCCCATGGTGTCGACAGCCTCAGAATTGGTGACGCTGGCGGTTCTCGCCGCAAGCGGCATCGCTCGCTAATCCCTCGGCATGTAGCCCAGCTGCACGGCGCGACTGGGCTTATGCGCCGAGGCGCTGAAAAAGCTTAGTTGGGATTGTCCGTCGTGCCGGGGGACTCACCCAGCGCGCCGACTTGGCCAATATTGCCAAACAGCTCTTCAAAGAAGCTGCGGTCGCGGCCCAAAGTCTTGGTTTTCTTGGACGAAGGAGAGATTTTGGCAATGTCTTCCATGCCGCGGCGGTCCACTGTTGCGACATTGCCCGCCTCATCAAAGCTGACGCGCAACACCATCTGGTCGCTCGCTTTGGGCGTATTAAACGCATATTGGCGCGTGTTGCGGGCGAAATAATAATAATCTTTCGCGCCAAATTGGCTCACCCAAGTGGGGCGGCCCAAAGTTTTTTCAACCGAATCGCGATTATCAACGCCGGGCTGAATGGCATCAACCAGCGTCATATCAGCAATAAAGCCCTGATGGCCGGCCAGCCGCGTGCAGGCCGTGGACGACAGCCCAATGGCCACCAAGACCAAAGCAGTTGCGAATTTGCGGTTCATGCACGACGACCTTTCCATAATGCGACCTTGCCTCTTGCTGAACAGGCCGCAACCCCCAATATGCCGGGAGCCGATGAACAACAAGCCAGTTGGGACAAATGGATGGCCTTTGGATTTTTAAAACGACTTTTTGCCCGGGATGAAGGGCGCGATGCGCTGTCCCCGCTCTATCGCGCCGTCATTGCTGAAGCGCGCACGCCCGATTGGTATCAAAAAGGCAATGTGGCCGATACAATGGATGGCCGCTTTGAAATGGTCGCCGCAGTTACGGCGCTCACCCTCTTGCGGCTCGACGCAGAAGGTGAGCCGGGCCGTGTGCCTGCGGTGATGCTAACCGAAATTTTTGTTGACGATATGGATGGCCAGCTGCGCCAAGAAGGCATTGGCGACATTGTGGTTGGCAAGCATATTGGCAAGATGATGGCATCGCTGGGCGGGCGGATGGACGCCTATCGCGCCGGCCTTGACTGTGGGGATCTTGAGGCCGCCTTGATCCGCAATCTCTATCGCACCGAAGATCCGGGGAAAAAGCCACTCGCCTTTACAGCGGCACGGCTGCGTGATCTGTGGGCGCGGCTTTGTGCAACGCCGCTTGATGCCCTTTTGGCTGGCACAATAACGGACCCCAAAAAATGACCCCGGAATTTTCCCGCCCCTATAAGCTCGACACGCTTGGCCAGCCGCGCACTGTTAACATCAGCGCAGAGGCGGCAGAGCGCACGGCGCTGGCCGACCGATTTGCGCTGCAAGCGCTTGACCGGCTTGAGGCGCGCGCCACGCTGAGCACAAGCGCACAAGGGATTGAAGTGGCCGGGCATTTACGGGCTGACGCTGTGCAAGCCTGTGTCGTGACAGGAGATCCTGTCCCCGCGCGCATTGACCAAGAATTTACGGTGCGCTTCGTGCCCGAAACCACGCCAGACGCCGATGAAATTGAACTCAGCGCCGAGGACTGTGACATTATGGAGCATGACGGCCAGCAGATCGATTTGGGCGAGGCCGTAGCCCAAAGCTTGGGGCTAGCGCTGGACCCTTATCCCCGCAGTGCCAATGCGGAAGCACGGCTGCGCGAGGCGGGCGTAAAATCAGAAGAAGAGGCAGGCCCTTTTGGCGCGCTGGCCGCGCTGAAGGACAAGCTCCAGGGAAAATAAGCGCGTCTAGCGCGTGAGCAAAAACACTGCGTGTTCCGCACGCAAATTTGCCGCGCCCGCGCTGATCAGCTTTTCCCCGCGCAAAAACCATTGGCCTTCAATGCGAATGCCGCGTTCCGCAATGTAACTGCGGAAATCATCAATGGTGACATGGTGAATATTGGGCGTGTCATACCAACGGGCAGGCAATTGCTTGGTCACGGGCATGGTGCCACCAAACATCAGGGCCATGCGGATGCGCCATTGGGCAAAATTGGGGAAAGAGACAAAGGCCATGCGCCCAATGCGCAGCAATTGATCCATCACCAAATCAGGCCGCATGGTGGTTTGCAGCGTTTGCGAGAGAATGGCGTAATCAAAAGCGGCATCTGGATAATCCGCCAAATCTGTATCTGCATTGCCCTGAATGACCGACAAGCCACGCGCCACACAGGCGGTCACATTATCGCGGTCGAGCTCCATACCGCGGGCATCAGCTTGTTTTTGATCGCGCAGGGCTGCCATCAAAGCGCCGTCGCCACAGCCAATATCGAGCACGCGGCTGGCAGGCGCAATTTCCCGCGCGATAATCGCAAGGTCAGGCCGCAACACCATTACAGACCCCCAGCTGACAAAAAGCCATCCACTACACGGTCCAGCTCTGGCACATCGAGGAGGAAGCTATCATGCCCGAAGGGGGCAGAAAGCTCCATAAAGCTGACTGGCGCGCCGCCTGCATTCAAGGCGTGGACAATGTTGCGCGATTCCGACGTTGGGTAGAGCCAATCGGTATCAAAGCTCACCACGCAAAAGCGCGTGGCAGACCCGCGAAAGGCATTGGCCAAATGCCCGCCATGGTCTTCAGCCAGATCAAAATAATCCATGGCGCGCGTGATATAGAGATAAGAATTGGCATCAAAGCGGCCCGTGAAGCTGAGGCCCTGATAGCGCAAATAGCTTTCCACTTGGAAATCCGCATCAAAGCCAAAGGTCTTGCTTGACCGATCTTGCAGACGGCGGCCGAATTTTTCAGTCAATCCAAGCTCAGACAAATAGGTGATGTGCGCGGCCATACGCGCCACTGCCAGGCCAGCATCGGGCGCTTTGCCATCATGATAATAATCGCCGCCGCGCCAATTGGGGTCCGCCATAATGGCTTGGCGGCCAACCTCATGAAACGCAATATTCTGGGCAGAATGACGGGCAGTGGAGGCAATAACCAAGGCGGCCCGCACTCGCCTGGGGTAAGTTGCAGCCCAAGTCAGCGCCTGCATGCCGCCCATTGAGCCGCCGACCACGGCGTAAAGCGCATCAATGCCCAAATGGTCGAGCAACATGGCTTGCGCCCGCACCATGTCGCGAATGGTGATGACGGGAAAGCGCATGGCATAAGGCTGGCCATCCGGCCCAAGCGATTCTGGCCCGGACGAGCCCATGCAGCTGCCAATCACATTGGGGCAGATGACACAGAAGCGATTGGTATCAATGGGCTTGCCGGGGCCAACCATGCGCGTCCACCAGCCGGGCTTGCCCGTAATCGGGTGCGTTGAGGCAACGTGCTGATCCCCTGTCAGGGCGTGACACAGCAGAATCACATTGCTGGCATCTGCATTCAGCGTGCCATAGGTTTCATAGGCAATATCAACAGGCGCAAGCACGCCGCCGCCATCGAGCGCCAGCGGCTCGGCAAGCGTTAATTTACGATCAAGGCCAAAACGCGTGTCTGCCATGGCGTGGGGCTAGGGGCGGCAGGCGGGCATTGTCAACCAATCCCATGCGTGAGCGTGGTTTGACCGACATTCCCTGCCCGTCTAAGGCGCAGGACATGACTGGACCCACACCAAAGCCCTGGATCATGGATATTGCCCCTTATGTTCCGGGCAAATCCAAAACAGATGACGGCCGCGTTGTTGCCAAGCTGTCGTCAAACGAAAACCCATTGGGCACAAGTGAACAGGCGCGGGCCGCCTTTTTGAGCCATGCTGGCGATTTAGAACGCTATCCTGATGCGGGTGCAACCGCGCTGCGCGCGGCATTGGCATCCGCGCATGGCCTTGACCCAGACCGGATTATCTATGGCACGGGGTCTGATGAAGTGCTGCATTTGGCTGCTGGCGCTTTTGCCGGGCCGGGCGATGAAATTATTTTCATGAAATACGGCTTTGCCGTTTATGAAATTGCGACCCGCCGCGTCGGGGCCACCCCCATTATCGTACCTGATGCCGATTATGCGACCGATGTGGACGCCATCTTGGCGCATGTCACGGATAAGACGCGGATCATCTTCATTGCCAACCCCAATAACCCAACGGGCACCTATTGCCCGCGGGCAGAAATTGCCCGGCTCCATGCCGCACTGCCCAGCCATGTGCTGTTGGTGCTGGACCATGCCTATGCGGAATATCTGACGCCTGACGAAGATGATGGCGGGCTAGAGCTGGCCAAAACAGCGGCCAATGTTCTTGTCACGCGGACCTTTTCTAAAATTTATGGGCTGGCGTCTGAACGTGTGGGCTGGGGCTATGCCAGCCCAGCCATTATTGATGCCATGCACCGCATTCGTGCGCCCTTTAGCTTTTCCATTGCTGCCCATGCCGCGGCCATTGCCGCTGTTGCGGACACGGATTTTGTTGCCCAAAGCCGGGCGCATAATGCCCAGTGGCGGGCGTGGTTTGCCAATGAAATTGCCAAGCTTGGCAATGCTGGGCTGCGCGCCATTCCCAGCAAGGCGAATTTCCAACTGGTGATTTTTGAAGGCGCGGTCAGCGCCGAGACAGCCTATCATGGCCTGATGGACCGCGGCTATATTGTCCGTTGGCTGCCCGGCCAAGGGCTGGGCCAGGGCTTGCGGATTACCATTGGGACTGAGGCCGAAACCCGCGGCGTGATTGCAGCCTTGCGCGAGATAACAGGGGCAGGCGCCTAATGGCTGAGACACCGCCTTTTGCGCATGTCGCGATTATCGGGCTGGGGCTGATTGGCTCTTCCATTGCCCGCGCGGTGCGCGCCGCCATGCCCGAGGTGGAGCTGTCTGGCTTTGATGCCAATGCCGAAAGCCGAGCCACAGCCCGCACGCTGGGGCTGGCCGATCGCATTGCTGAAAGTGGGGCAGAGGCCGTCACCAACGCGGATCTGGTTATTTTCTGCGTGCCAGTGGGCGCAATGGGCCCAGCGGCAGCCGAGTTGCGCCATGGCCTAAAACCCAGCGCGCTCATCAGCGATGTCGGCTCATCCAAAGCCAATGTGCTGGCAGAGTTGCAAGCCGCCCTGCCTGACCATGCCATTCTGCCTGCCCACCCCGTGGCGGGCACGGAACGCAGTGGGCCTGATGCCGGCTTTGCAAGCTTGTTCCAAAATCGCTGGTGCATCCTGACCCCGCCCGAAACGGCCGCGCCAGACCATGTCGATCAGCTGACACGCTTCTGGCAAGCGCTGGGGGCCAATGTTGAGATCATGGATCCACAGCATCATGATTTGGTACTGGCGGTGACCAGCCATTTGCCGCACCTGATTGCCTATACCATTGTCGGCACGGCCTCTGATCTGGAATCTGTGACGCGCAGCGAAGTCATTAAATATTCGGCAGGCGGCTTTCGGGATTTTACGCGCATTGCCGCGTCTGACCCGACGATGTGGCGGGATGTTTTCCTGTCCAACAAGGATGCTGTTCTGGAAATGCTGCAGCGTTTTTCAGAAGATTTGACGGCACTGCAACGCGCGATCCGCTGGGGCGATGGCGATGCGCTGTTTGATTTGTTCAGCCGCACGCGCGCCATTCGTCGCAGCATTATTGAAGAAGGCCAAGATGATGCTCGGCCCGATTTTGGACGGTCAGGCAGCTAAAATTCTGCGTCTTTCGGCTTAGCTGTTGAGTGCGTTAATTGCCTTATGGACACGCGCCTCAATGTCTTCGCGCGGGAGACCGGGGGGAATTTCTGCCCCCACGCTCAACGTCACAATGCCGGGCCGTTTCACAAAGCCGCGTGGCCATAATTTGCCGCTATCCAAGGCAACGGGAATGACGGGCAAGCCCAAAATCTTATACAAGCCAGCAAGGCCCGCGCGCAGCTCTGGCTGTTCGCCATGGGGCACACGCGTGCCTTCTGGAAAAAGAATAATCGGTCGGCCTGAGGCTTTGGCACGTTTGGCTTCGGCAATCATCCGGCGCATGGCAGCAGCCCCGGCATCCCGATCCACGCCAATGGATCCATGCGCCCGCGCCGCATGGCCCCAGCCAAAAATATCCAGCAATTCCTGCTTCATCACGACAACAGGGCGTCGGAACAGCGCCAATGTCTCAACGGTTTCATACATGGATTCATGTTTGAAAACATAAAGCGCCTGCCGATCATCCAGCGTGCCAATCACCTGGGTGCGAATGCCCAAAATGAAGCGCGCACAAAAGCGATGCCACAAAGCCCAGCGGCGGGCGCCAAAAATAGTCGCGCGCTCGCCAAAGGGCACAAGCGCCCAAGCAAGCCCAACCACGGGCACGCTGCCCAAATAAAAAATCAGCGTGAACAAAAGCGAGCGGACAAGGGCAATCATGCTGCGTGCCCTAACTCAAGTGCCACGGCCCGCGCCAGCAGCTTGTTATATTCTTTGAACAATTGGAGCAGGCTGAAATCCCCTGCCACCGCATCACCCACAATCTCGACATCGTCGCCCACGCTGTGCGCCAGTTCCAGCTGGGCGCGGCGCAAATGCCAATCACTGGTGACCAACCGGACGGACCGAAACTGATGCGCCTTAATCCAGCGGGCCGTTTCGCGCGCATTGGAAATTGTATCAATTGACGCCTTGTCGAGATCAATACAGCAGCGCGATAAATGGCGGGGCACATTCATCGCGACTTCGAGTTCGCGGCGGCGCACACTGGCATCAACGCCAGACACCAGCAGCCGCTTGGCAGCGCCTTTTTCCAAAATATCGAGCCCGCGTTGAAACCGCCCGGGCGCGCCCGTCAGCGCCACCACGGCATCGGTGCGTATATCTGCCGAGGCTGGCCGCGGCAGAAACACGGCAAACCCAATAAGCCCCAGAAACCAGAGCAAGAAAGACAAAGCGATGAGCCGACGGATCATAGCATATGCCTTAGCGCCGCCAGCACGGTGAGGCGAGCCGCAAGCATCGCCATCAGCGCCGTTGCCAAGGGCAGGGCCAGCAATGCCAGCCAGCCGATAGCGCCCAAGCCCAATGATCCCAGCAATTCTGATCCCATGGCCGTAAATCTATAGCCCAAAAGCAAAATTGCCAAAGAGCCCGCAAAAAGGCCAAGGCTGGCGCCAAAAAGCGCGTCTAAACCCAAGCGACGTTGAAACAACCGGGCAATTTGCGGATCACTGGCGCCCAACAAGTGCATCACCTCAATTGTGGCGCGATGGGTGTTGAGCGCACTGCGCGCGGCCAGCACAATGATGGCACAACAAGCAGCCGCCATAAGCAGCACCAAAAGGCCCGCTAGCCACACCAAGCTGCCCATCACCCCCACCAGCGGGCCAAGCCATTGGCCATGCGGCTCTAACCGAGCAGAAGGAGCCAAATCTGCCACGGCCTGCCTCAAACGCGGCAGGGTTTGGGGCTTAGTGGGATCCAGCACCACATCAATCATCATGGGCACGGGCAAATCAGCATCGAGCCCCGCCTTGCCAAACCATGGCTCTAACAGGGCCGTTACCTCTGCTGTGCTGACACGCTGGAACGAGCGGACACCGTCTTGGCCCGCCAAATAGCGCTCCAGCGCATCGGCTTGTTTGGCCCGGCGGATGGGGTTAGCCTCCACCAGCTGCAGCGTCACCCGCCCCGCTAAATCCGCATCCAACCCCGCAGCCCCACGCGACAGCGCAATCCCCATGGCAGCGGCCAGCACAGTCAGAAAAATCATGACTGCAATCACCCAGGGCATGGGGCCCGCCATCCGCCCTTCGGGAAAGAGCTGCGCTTCGGCAGGCGGCAAATCTGGCAGCGAGAACCGCATCAGCGCACACCCACAGGATCAACCAACCGCCCCTGATCGAGACGCAGCATCTGGCCATGGTCAAGCGCAGTTAGCAACTGCACATCATGTGTCGCGACAATAACAGTTGTGCCCAATTGGTTCAGCGCCTCAAACAAGCGTAACAAGCGCAGCGCCATATCTGGATCGACATTGCCCGTTGGCTCATCCGCAATCAGCACATCTGGCCGGGTGATGACGGCCCGGGCAATGGCAACGCGTTGCTGTTCTCCCCCCGAAAGTGTTTGCGGCAAAGCATCCGTCCGGGCGCCCAGCCCAACCCAGGTGAGAATTTCCGTAACCGGCTGGCCAATGGCAGCTTCATCTTGGCCCGCCACGCGCAACGGCAGGGCGACATTCTCAAAAATCGACAGATGCGGGATCAGCCGAAAATCTTGAAACACAACGCCAATGCGCTGGCGATAGGCTGGCAGCTTATCACGCGCCATCGTGACCATATCATCCCCAAAGAGGCGCACGACGCCGCGGCTGGGGCGCTGGGCCAAATAGAGAAGTTTTAAAAGCGATGTCTTACCAGCGCCAGACGGCCCCGTGAGAAAATAAAACCCGCCGCGATCGAGCGAGAAACTAAGGTCGGAAAGTGTTTCCGAGGCATTCCCGTATCTTAGGCCCACATTTTCAAACTGGATGATGTGCGTCATGCGTCCAGCGACACCTTGCGAGCTGAAGAATATGCGTATTTGTAGAACAGGCGCTGGCCGTGATCCAGCCTTGATTGCACGCAGCGCCTCTTGCCACATAGGGCCATTCAGTGCTTAGAGACGAGCGACACGCCAGTTTGAGGGGCTGAATTCCACAATGATCCTGTCTTGTCCTGCCTGCCATACGCGTTATCTTGTTCCAGATACCGCGATCTCAGGCGCCGGCCGCCAGGTTCGCTGCGCCTCATGCCGGCATAGCTGGTTCCAACCGGGGCCCGAAGCGCCGCCGGCGCCCGCAGCAGAGCTGCCCCTGCCGCCACCCGGCCCAATCGCCGCGCCTCTCCCGCCCATGCCCGCGCTTGGCAAAACGCGGATGGACAGCGCCTTAGAGGCAGACTTTGCCAGTTCGGACGCGCGGGTCGCAGCGCCCGACACTGCGCCTCACGCGCGCGAAGGCCACCTCCGCCGCTTATGGCGCAACCCAACCGCGCGCCTGACAAGCGCCGCTGTTGTCTTAGCTTTGCTGCTCATTGGCGGCATTGGGGCCTTATATTATTTCGGTCTGCCCCAGCAATTGGCGTTTTTGCAGGCAAAAAATGGCCGCGCCTCCGTTCCCTTGTTGCTCGAAGTCCAGCGGCGGCCTGAACGCCGCATCTTAGAAAGCGGCAATGAGCTATTTGCTGTTTCGGGCCGGATCGTAAACCCGACCAGCGATGACCAATCTGTTCCCGATATTCGAGCCGAATTGCGCGATGCCCAAGGCAAGGTCGTCTATGGCTGGACGATCACGCCGCCTCGGCGCAGCATTGAAGCCAAAAGCGTGATGGAGTTTAATTCGGCTGAGGTGAATGTGCCGCGCGGGGCAAAAGAGCTGAATCTGAGCTTCTAAACCTTAAAAAAGCTGCGTCCTGTTGAGATCGGCGAAAGCCATTGCCCCCAGCCTAAGCCTCTGCTAGAGGCGCGCCCTGTTGTTTGCCCGGTACAGGTTTCTGTCACGGCAAATTGGCAGAAAAATGTGCGGTCGTGGCGGAACTGGTAGACGCGCAACGTTGAGGTCGTTGTGGGCGAAAGCCCGTGGAAGTTCGAGTCTTCTCGACCGCACCATTTAGTCCGGGGTCCTCTCCCAGACGCAAAAAAACCCGCTGGAAGCAGGGCTGAAAGGCCCGGTTTTCGGCGGGTTTTTTGGTATTTAGGTTTTGGGTCTCGGGCGCTGCACGTCTCCACCCCTGCTGTAGACTCTGTGGTTTGTCCTGATAATCTCCACGCTAGCATTTTTTGCTTCGGGAGAGGGGCTTGCCCAAAGATCTGAAAGGGAAACGCATTGTTGTCACCGGAGCTGCATCGGGCATCGGTCGCGCAATTGCCGAGTCTGCTGCCGGGCGGGGCGCGCGCGTTCTGCTTGCGGACATAGATGCACTAAAGCTGGAAAGCGCAGCTAAAGCTGCGGGTCCATCTGCGAAGACATGTCTTTGCAACGTCTCTGATCACAAGTCAGTTGAGGCTCTAGCCCTACAAGCTCAGACGCTTATGGGCGGCTGCGATATGGTTTTCGTGAACGCTGGGATCATCTCATCATCACGGTTCGTCAAATTCTCGCCAGAAACCGTCGACAAGATTCTGGGCGTTAATGTGCGCGGTGCATGGAGCACCGCTGCCATTTTTGCTCGCCAAATGATGGATGCGGGCCAACGCGGACATATTTGTTTCACTGGGTCGGAACACTCCCTGGGCCTCCAACATGCGGGGGCAGCGATCTACACAGCCTCCAAGCACGCCGTTCTCGGGCTTGCTGAGGTGTTGCGCGCTGAAATGCCTGAAGAGATCAAAATCAGCATTCTTTGCCCGGGCCTAACAGCAACGGCACTTGGTTCTCTTCCCGAGGCGGCGTTGTCAGACGCGGCTGCCCGTGCCGCCCGGAGGCAGGCGAAGGTGCAAGCGCGCGGTATGCCCGCGCGTGAAGTCGCGCAAGCAGCGATAGACGGCGCCCTTAAGGGTGATTTTTATATCATGACGCACACCCACGCCGTGCGCGCCGCACAACATCGTTACGAAGAAATCCGAGCTGCCTTTGAGCAGCAGGCGCCACCAGAAAGAAATGGTGACCAATATGAGGTGAACCGGGTCCTCGCTGAGGTGCTGGCGGAAGAGGACAAGAAATAGGCAGCTGTCGATAAAACGCCCTCTAGACGTTTCGGATAAGAGATAACAATTTTGTGGGGAACGCACTTGTCCAAGGCGGCTGCGCGTGCTGCCCAAAGACAGGCGAAGGTGCAAAGATGCGCGATACCTGCCCATGAAGTCGCGCGACCCCTTTCAAGATTATGACTGGGAAAAGGCGTTCGCGATCACACTCTTCGGCCGCAACGCCGGTCGCGGCGCCAAAATCGACCTGCATTGGTATTCACCAATATTGATTAACAGCACCGCAAGCCTACCACGCGCCCGCCGCCAAGGGATGGCAAAGAAGGATGACAATATGGACTTGAGCACGACCAGCAATCTGCGCGCCCG
>JBEEOY010000081.1:0-7370 GCA_041191345.1 Pseudomonadota bacterium | reverse complement strand
TATAGGGGTCGAGCGCGACATCCGTCAGCACGCCAATATCAGGCACGGCATCCTTAATGGCGCGCGTTGCACGGCACATCAAATTGTCCGGGTTCAGCGCTTCACGTCCATCATCGGTGCGCAGATCACGCGGGGTATTGGGGAACAGCGCAATACAGGGAATGCCCAAATCACGCGCCTCCTTCGCCCGGTCGACAATTTGCGAGATCGACCAGCGCGACACGCCGGGCAGCGTGGCAATGGGCTCTTGCGCATCGCCCGCCGTGATGAACAGCGGCCAGATCAGGTCCGCCGGTGTCAGGACTGTTTCCCCATGGAGCGCGCGGCTCCAGCCCGAGGCGCGCGTCCGGCGCATGCGCGTGGCAAGATGAAGGCCGTTGGTCATCGGATCACCTAACTTTCTATGCGTCTCTTATAGAGGAATGATTAGCCCGCGACCATGCGCGATTTGCGCCAGCCGCCGTGCAGATAATAAGCGATAGAGAGCAGCGCCGATGTCAGCGCGCTCACCCCGAAAGCGGCCCAAATCGCATCTGCGCCCCATTGCGGATACAGCCAAAAGCCAACTCCAAAACGCATGACCACGACTGAGAGGACAAGGATCAAGAACGGCACAATCACTGCGCCATTCGCCCGGACCACCGAACTCACGACCATGGAAATGCCAATCAGAACAAAGGTCCACCCAATCATGAAATTGATATGTGCCGCCAGCGCAATGGATGGACTTCCAGCTGGCAGGAACAGCCCGGCCAACGGATAAATCGCCAGTGTTATGAGGCCCAAAAGGCTGACTGTCATGATGACGTTAATCCCAATGCCGGCCCATGCCACGCGGTTAAGCCGCGACCAATTGCCAGCCCCAATATTCTGCGCCGCCATCGCGCTGACCGCACTGCCCACAGCAATGGCGGGCATTTGGGCATAGCTCCACAATTGGTTCATCACGCCATAGGCCGCCGCCATATCCACGCCCTCACGATTGATAAGCCCAATCATCACCAAGGCTGAAAGCGACATCACAATCATCGACAGACCCATGGGCATGCCTTTGGCCAAAATGGGGCCAACATGCTTTATATCTGGGCGCAGCCAGCGCAGTTCTGGGCCTTTGAGGCGAATGGCACTATCCTGCCTGTAAATCTGCCAGATGAGCACCAGCAGGCTCAAAAATGTCGCCAGAACTGACGCAAAGGCAGACCCTGCAATACCCATAGCAGGGATGGGCCCAAGGCCCAGAATGAACACGGGGTTCAACCCGGCATCCAACACAACATTGAGCAACGTGTTCCACAAAGGCGTCACGGCATCGCCCACCCCCCGCATGGCAGACGTGAGGAGCACGCCCAGAAAGGCAAAGGGCATCCCCAAAAAGATGACACGCAAATAGGTCAGTGCAAAAGGAAAGGCCGCTTCGGGCGTGGCCAGCCACTGGAGAATATTGGGCGCAAAGGCCCAGCCAAGGGCAGCACAGACCACACCCATCAGCCCGAACAAGCCAATGGCGGCCCCCAAAGTGCGGCGCACATCGGCAATATCGCGTCGGCCCATGGCTTGGCCGATGAGGATGGTGGTGGCCATCGCAAAGCCAAACATGGTCGAATAGAGGAGGAACAAGGTCATATTGGCATTGGCCGTCGCCGCCAGTGCCTTTTCCCCCAGAAATTGCCCGACAAAAACCGCGTTGACCGAGCCATTCATCGATTGGAGGATGTTCACCCCCAAAGATGGCAGCGCGAACAGAAACAGGGTCTTGGCAACAGGCCCCTGTGTCAGATCACGCTGGCGGGCCCGATCACTCACGCGCCGAGACGTGCCAAAGCAGCTGTCAGCTTTTCAACTTCAGCCGCCTTTTCGGCATGGTCAGCACGCGCTTTTTCAACAGCTTCGGGCTTTGCCTTTTCAACAAAAGCCGGATTGTTGAGCCGCCCAGCAAGCGAGGCGGCTTCTTTCGACACAGCCTCAATTGCCTTGGTGATGCGCGCACGTTCCGCCGCCAGATCAATCACACCTTCCAGTGGCAACACAAAGGTCGCTTCGTCGACAACCAGCTGCACAGCGCCCCCAGCAGGGGCAGTATCGGTGGAGACGCTATCCAACCTTGCAAGGCGCGCAATGGCAGCCTGTTGATTTGCCAAGCGCTCAACCGTGAGAGGGCCAGCATCGCGGACAAAAGCATTGAGGCGCGCGCCCGGCGCAAGGCCCAGCTCATTCTTTGCCGTGCGCACTTCGCTGACGAGGCGGATCAGCCAATCAATTTCGGCACTTGCTGCTGCATCCGCCGAAGCCCCCGGCGCCGGCCAGCGCGCGTGGATCAGATCATAGGGTCGATCCGCCAGAGCGTGCCACAATTCTTCTGTAATGAAGGGCATGAACGGGTGGAGCATGACCAGAATCTGATCGAGCACCCAGCCGGCAACGGCCTTGGTCTCATCATCAATCTGGCCCTTAATCAGCTCTAGATACCAATCGCAGAATTGGTCCCACACAAAGTGGTAAATCGCGTCGGCCATGCCATCAAAGCGCAATTCTTCAAACGCCTTGTCGAGCTTGGCGAGCGTCGCGCTCACTTCGCCAATGATCCAGCGATTGACGGCGGATGTCGCGGCGGGCGCTTCCAGACTGGTGCTGCCACCAATGCCATTGGCTTGCGCAAAGCGCGTCGCGTTCCATAGCTTGGTTGCAAAGTTGCGATAGCCTTCAACGCGCTTTTCATCCATTTTCACATCGCGGCCTTGGCTTTCCATGGCCGCCATGAAGAAGCGCAACGCATCCGCGCCATATTGATCAATCAGCCCCAGCGGATCGACCACATTGCCCTTGGACTTGGACATTTTCTGCCCATCGGCCGCGCGCACCAACCCGTGGAGATACAGCGTCTTCCACGGCACATCCTTCATAAACTGGATGCCCTGCATCGCCATGCGCGCATCCCAGAAGAAAAGAATGTCAAAGCCAGAAATCAGCACATCATTGGGATAATGGCGGGCGAGCGTCTCCGTCTGATCGGGCCAGCCCAACGTGCCGAACGGCCACAGCGCCGAGGAGAACCATGTATCCAGCACATCGGGATCGCGCGTTAGGTCTTTCCCGCCCGCAAGGGCCTTTGCCTCTTCCTCGCTTTCGGCCACGAACACATTGCCATCCGCATCATACCAAGCGGGAATTTGGTGGCCCCACCACAGCTGGCGCGAGACGCACCAAGGCTGGATATTTTCCATCCAGTTGAAATAGGTTTTTTCCCAAGTTTGTGGGACAACTTTGATCGCGCCCGACTTCACGGCCTCAATTGCGGGCTTGGCGAGCGTTTCGGCATCAACATACCATTGATCCGTCAGCCATGGCTCAATCACTTGGCCAGAGCGATCCCCATAAGGGGTTTGGATCACCCGATCTTCAATCTTTTCCAGAAGCCCTGCGGCTTCAATGGCTGCGACCACCTTTTTACGCGCCTCAAAGCGATCCAGACCCAGATAGTCTGCTGGGATCAGCTCGTCTGCTGTCTGCACCACGCGCGCCTCAGCATCGAGCATATTGAGCATGTCAGCCGCCTTGATGCCCGCGCGCTTGCCGACTTCAAAGTCATTGAAATCATGCCCCGGCGTGATCTTCACAGCGCCTGAGCCCAATTCAGGATCGGCATGCTCATCAGCGACAATGGGGATCTCGCGGCCCGTAATGGGCAGGCGGACCTTTTTGCCTACCCATGCCTTATACCGATCATCCTCGGGATTCACGGCAACGGCCATATCGGCGAGCATCGTTTCTGGCCGCGTCGTCGCAACCAGAATATGCCCGCTGCCATCGGCAAGCGGATAGCGGAAGTGCCAGAACTTGCCATTCACTTCGCGCGTTTCGACCTCAAGGTCCGAAATCGCAGTTTTCAGGCCCGGATCCCAATTCACCAGCCGCTTGTCGCGGTAAATGAGCTTTTCATTATAGAGATCAACGAAGACCTTCAGGACAGCGCGGCTAAAGCCTTCATCCATTGTGAAGCGTTCATTGGCCCAATCCATCGAACAGCCAAGGCGGCGGAGCTGGCGGGTGATCTGCCCGCCTGATTCCTCTTTCCATTCCCAGACTTTGGCGATGAAGTCTTCGCGCGTGAAATCTGTGCGCTTTTGCTGCCGTTCATTCAGTTGGCGCTCGACCACCATTTGCGTTGCAATGCCCGCATGGTCCGTGCCGACAACCCAGAGCGCATCCTTGCCCTGCAAGCGCGCATGGCGAATGAGAATGTCTTGCAGCGTGTTGTCGAGCGCGTGGCCGATGTGCAGACTGCCCGTCACATTGGGGGGTGGATTGACGATCGTATAAGGCTCTGCAGTCGGGCGATGCGGGCGGAATGCGCCCGTTTCTTCCCAATGGCGGTACCACTTCGCCTCAATGGCGGACGGATCGAATGTTTTCGGCAGTTCTGACATGATGCGCCGCCTTTGCCAGCCGCGTGCCGGGGTTGCAACCCGCGGGCTTGTTTTGACTGGTGAGCCGGGGGACGAGTTAGGCGGGGTCTTGCCCCGTAATGCGCGCCACTTCTTGCGCGACAACGCGCTCCACAATGGCCGGCAGATGCGCGTCGAGCCAATCTTTCAGCATGGGCTTCAGCATCTCACGGACCAGGCCTTCCAGCGTATCAGACCCGGCACTCTCAGGCTTGACGATCAGCCGGGATAAATTGGAGAGCGCCTGTCGGCTCGCCGCCAGCGCATCAGACGACATTATTGGAGTGGCAGTGCTGGTGCCAGCATCTTCCGTTAATTCCAGAACTGTCTCTGGGCTCTCTTTGGCTGGCGCAAGGGGGGTAGGCTCAGCGCGCGACCTTTGCCGCGGTGCCGGTGCCGCCTTTGCATTGTCTTCTGCAATGATCATTTTGATGGACGAGAGAATCTCCTCCATCGAAGGCTCAGTCGCCTTGTCGGCCATCGACCTTGCTCCCCTTGCTTGCTGCCCGGCTTATTTGGCCGGCGGAGCCGAAATGTCGGATGTCTGAGCCTTTGAGTCAACTGTACGCGTTGCTTTAGCCGCGGGCTTTGGATCCTGATCCCAATCCCAGAAAATGCTCTTCACACGCCGGTAATTGACGGTGGGATCATAAAGCGGCCCGCCATCCAGACCCAGATTGCGCGCTTCTGCTTGGCCCATTGCCGCCAATAATTGGAAGCCCGCAACATAGCTGTTGCGCTGCGCGGTTACCAATTCCACTTGCGCGTTCAGCAATTCGCGCTCGGCGTTTAGAACGTCAAGAATGGTGCGTGTGCCAACACTATTCTCTGCACGCACGCCTTCCAGCGCCAATGTGCTGGCATCCACCGCAATCTGCGCAGATTTGATCACTTGGTTAGAGGCTTGCCAATTCGCAAAGGCCGACCGGGCTGAGGCAATCACCCCGCGCTCGACCGCAATTTCCCGCTCAATTGCTTGGCTTTGCCGCGCCTGCGCTTGGCGGATACGGGCCGAAGGGCCGCCGCCTTGGAAAATGGGGATGGTCAGCTGCGCACCAGCCGTTGTTGACTTGCTGGACCCTGGCAGGGTGCCCGGCAAGGTGTTGAGATAATCAACATAAGAACTGCTGCCAACGGCATAGAGCTTCGGCAAACGTGTCGCGCGCGCAGCCCCCACATCATAACGCGCGGCATCACGCACCCGCGACGCGGACAGCAAATCAGGATTGTTTTTTAACGCCACAGCCACCGCGGAATCAGGTGTAGAGGGCAGGTTGGGCAAGGCTGGCGGGCTTTCCAGCGCATCGGGTGCACTGCCAACCAACTGCACATAATTTTCGCGCGTCGAAATGAGCAACGCCTCTGCCTGCTGCAGCTGCGCCTTGGCAAAGGCCAGACGTGCTTCAGACTGGGCCACATCCGTGCGCGTGAGATCACCCACTTCAAAACGATCGCGCGTGGCTTCTAGATTGACAGTCAGCACACCCACTTGCTTGCGGTTCAAATCCACAATGGCTTGGGCGCGGATCACATCCATATATGCCGCCACCACATTGGTGAAGACAGTCGCCTCGGTGCTGCGCAAATCAGCCTGCCCTGCTTCAACGCGCGCCTTGGCGCTATTGACCGAACTGCTGACGGCCCCGCCAAGGAAAATCGGCACACTCAGGTTCGCAACGCCGCTGGCAAAGCGGTCAGGCGTGCCCAACGTCACCGTGGAGCTGTGCACATTCTCAGTATAGGCCCCAGAGACAGACACACCCGGCAGGCCATTGGCGCGGGCAATGGGTACATTCTCATCATTGGCGCGCTGCCCAGCGCGGGCAGCCAGAAGCGTTGGGTTGCTATTATAGGCCTTCACCAGCGCATCGCGCAGTGTTTCGGCCCAAATTTGGCTCGGCAGGCACAGCGCTGATGCAGCAAGGAGCAGGCCTAATTTACTACGCTGGGACATAATCCAAACCTCTTTTTCCCGGGCTATTGCCCTGCTCTTGCCGAGATGCCGTATCGCAGGGTCTAGGCCCCGGCTTAGAATGTAAACCCCTTGGGCTTGGCAAAGCCAGGCAATGCCACCGCATCGGCATCCATCACAGGGTTTACGCCAAAGCCATCGCCTGCCTTATACCCAATGCACAGGCGCGATACGCCCCCCTGGATCAGCGCGCCAGCCAAACGGCCGCCATCCGCCAATTGGCGGACCAGCGCGTCAGGCAGATCTTCCACAGCGCCATCAATTAAAATAACATCATAGGGCGCACCCTTGGCATGGCCCTTTGCCAAATCCGCACAGACCACCGAAACATTAGCAAGGCCCTTTAAATGACGCTTGGCCTCTGCTGCCAAATCCGCATCCGACTCGAGCGCGACAACAGATTGCGCGAGCCCCGCCACCACAGCAGCGGCATAGCCAGAGGCCGCGCCAACAATCAGCACCTTATCTGAAGGCTCGAGTCCCGCCTCAACAATCAACCGCGCCGTCACGAGCGCCGGGTTCATCGCGCGCTTGTCAGACAGCGGTACAGCCCGGTCAATATAGGCAATGGCCCGGCGATCTGCCGGCACAAAATCTTCCCGCGCCACGGTTTCAATTGCCGCAGTTACCCGCGGGTCATTCACGGCATTGGTCCGAAGCTGGCTGTCTACCATGGCCCGTCGCATGGCCTGAAAATCGAGATTGCTCACATTCGCTCCTGTGGCATAACTGTCTTATAGATGCAATACACCCACGTCCGCCTATCGCTTTAGCGGGGCCTGCCCGCTGCGCCAAGCACCAAGCGTTAATTTCATCACTGGTTGACAGAACGGTCCTTTTCGACGCAGAGACCGCCCCGCACCGCACGCGAGGCCCGATGGCGGAGTGGTGACGCAGCGGACTGCAAATCCGTATACGCCGGTTCGATTCCGGCTCGGGCCTCCACACACCGGTTA
>JBEEOY010000080.1:0-24610 GCA_041191345.1 Pseudomonadota bacterium | reverse complement strand
CAGTGCGAGGCAGAAGGGTTCCGCCGGATCACTTTCTTCCCCGATCGGCCCGATGTGCTCACGCGCTATGTCGTTAAAATGACGGCGAATAAGGCTGCTTTCCCCGTGCTGCTTGGCAATGGCGATTGCACCGCCTCGGGCGATTTGGCCGATGGCCGCCATTGGGCTGAATGGACGGACCCTTTCCCCAAGCCCAGCTATTTGTTCGCGCTGGTGGCGGGCCAACTTTGCGCCAATCGCGATCAGTTTACGACGATGACGGGTAAGACAGTTGATCTCGCCATTTGGGTTGCCGAGGCGGACTTGCCCAAGACGCAGCACGCAATGGACGCACTCAAGGCCAGCATGACATGGGACGAACAAGTCTATGGCCGCGAATATGATTTAGGTCAGTTTAACATCGTGGCGGTGGCTGATTTCAACTTTGGCGCGATGGAAAATAAGAGCCTGAATGTCTTCAACTCGCGTTACATCTTGGCTGATCCTGATACGGCAACCGATGCTGATTATGATGCCATTGCCGGTGTGGTGGCGCATGAATATTTCCACAATTGGTCGGGCAATCGCGTCACCTGCCGCGATTGGTTTCAGCTGAGTTTGAAGGAAGGCTTCACAGTCTTTCGCGACCAATGTTTCTCGGCGGACCAAGGCTCGGCCGCGGTCAAGCGGATTGAGGATGTGCGTGTGCTACGCGCGGCGCAATTCCCCGAAGATGCAGGGCCTTTGGCGCACCCGATCCGGCCCGATAGCTATATCGAAATCTCCAATTTCTACACTGCCACCATCTATAATAAGGGCGCGGAAATTATCCGGATGCTCCATACAATTTTGGGGCCAGTGGATTTTCGCAAAGGCTGTGATCTGTATTTTGAGCGGCATGATGGCACGGCGGCCACCTGCGAAGATTTTGTCCGCGCGTTGGAAGAGGCGAGCGGGCGTGATCTGGCACAATTTCGTCATTGGTATTCCACTGCCGGCACACCGCGCGTGACCGTGCGAGTCGATGGCGATGATCTTGTTTTGGGACAAAGCGTGGCGGCGACCCCGGGGCAAAGCGATAAGCCTGCTTTGGTCATCCCGCTGCGGATTGCGGCCTTTGATCGCGCCACGGGCACGCATCAGGGGGAACAATTAATTTTGCTCGATCAGCCTGAAATGCGCGTGCCGCTGGGTCGTGCTGGCAGTCGGCCGGTCCTCTCGATCAATCGTGGCTTTTCGGCTCCGGTGATTGTCGCGGCAGATCAAACGCATGACGACCTTGCCTTCCTGTCCGCGCATGATGATGACCCATTTGGCCGATATGAAGCGATGCAACAGCTGATGCTCGCCACGCTGATCAAGGCTGTGCAGACGGGCCATGCCGATCATGCGCCCGTGATAGAAGCGGTGCGCCAGACGCTCACCAATAATGCGCTGGATGCGGCCTTTGTGGGTGAGGCCGTGTTGCTGCCGTCTGAATCCTATATTGGTGATCAGATGGCGCTTGTGGACCCAGAAGCGATCCACGCCGCGCGGGAAGCCTTGCGGCAGGATTTGGGCCAACAGCTCGCGGATCAATGGCACGCAGCCTATGCCAAGCATCAGGCAGAGGGCTTTGCGCTCACGCCCGCGGCCAAGGGCGCACGCCGATTGCGCAATGTAGCACTCAATTATCTCGCCGCCGGGCGGGAAGATGATGCGGGTGACCTCGCCTTTGCCCAGTTCGACGCGGCCAATAATATGACCGATCGGCTCGCCGCCATGATGACTTTGGCCAATGGCGATGCGCCGCAGCGCCGCGCTGCGCTAGACGCATTTTATGCGCGCTATCAAGATAATGCGCTGGTGATTGATAAATGGTTTGCCGCCCAGGCAACGTCTGCCCGCCCTGACACGCTGGCGGCAGTGCGCAAGCTGCAAGACCATGTAGATTTCACGCTGGCCAACCCGAACCGCGTCCGGGCGCTGGCAGGGGCCTTCTCAATGAACCAGCTGCATTTCCATGCAGCCGATGGCGCAGGTTATCGCTTCCTTGCCGATATTTTGTTGGCACTAGACCCAATTAACCCGCAAACGGCGGCCAAGCTGCTCCCGCCTTTGGGCCGCTGGAAGCGCTTTGACGCAGGCCGACAGGCGTTGATGCGCGCCGAGCTAGAGCGGATTTTGGCTGCCCCCAATCTCAGCAAAGATGTGTTTGAACAGGCGTCAAAAAGCCTCGCGGGTTAAGCGGTATTAGGCAAAGAGCTGCGCGTAAGTATCGCGCAGCAGTGCCTTTTGCACTTTGCCCATTGTATTGCGTGGCAAGTCGTCCACGATGAAGATGGCTTTGGGCTGTTTGAAGCGCGCGAGCCGGTCTGCCAGACCGGCTGTGATGTCGGTTTCGGTTACGCCAGTGCCGACAACCACGGCAACAACAGCTTCGCCAAAGTCCGGGTGCGGGACGCCAATCACCGCGGACTCCGTCACGCCGGGCAGTGCGTTAATCTCGCTTTCAATTTCCTTGGGGTAGATATTCAGCCCGCCGGAAATGATGAGGTCTTTGCCGCGGCCCACAATCACCAGCTGGCCCTCGGCATTCACATGGCCGAGATCCCCCGTGATGAACCAGCCATCAGCCCGCAGATCAGCGGCTGTCTTTTCCGCGTTGCGCCAATAGCCCGTGAACAGATTTTCCCCGCGCACCTCAATCATCCCTGTTTCGCCTTGCGGCAGGGGCTGATCCGTCTCGGGCAGGGTGATCCGCACCTCCACACCGGGCAGGGGCACACCGACTGTGCCGGGGCTCCTTGGCCCATCATAGGGGTGTGATGTGTTGATTTGCGTTTCCGTCATCCCATAGCGTTCCAAGATGCTATGGCCCGTCACGGCGGCAAAGGCCTCATGCGTTTCCGGCAGAAGCGGGGCCGAGCCCGAGACAAAGAGCCGCATCGTGCGTGCCGCATCGCGCAGCACATCGGGCGCTTGCAAAAGCCGGGTGTAGAAAGTTGGCACCCCCATTAGCACGCTGGCTTTCGGCATATCTGCCAGCACGGCGGCAGCTTCAAATTTGGCGTGAAAGCGCATTGAGGCGCCTGCTGCCAAAACTGTATTGGTTGCCACAAACAGGCCATGCACATGGAAAACGGGCAGGGCATGGAGCAGCACTTCTTCCGCCGTAAAGCGCCATAGATTAGCAAGCGTCGCCGCGTTGGAAGCAAGCGCCCGGCGCGGGATCATCGCGCCCTTGGGTCGGCCCGTGGTGCCTGAGGTGTAGAGCATCGCCGCTTGTGCAATATCGGGCAGGTCCGCGCGGGGGAGATCAGACGCGGCGGGCAAAGCCTCTATCAGCGTGCCGCTGCCGTCTGCGGCCAGTGTCAGCGTGCGCACGCCCTTGGGCGGCGTTGCTGCAGGGTCGTGAATGTAAAGCGCAGGCTCTGCATCGCCGACGAAATACTCAAGTTCCGCCTGCGTATAGCCTGTGTTGAGCGGCATATAGACGGCGCCCAGCCACAGACAGCCAAAATAAAGGAAGAGCGCGTCCGGCGATTTTTCGATTTGCGCTGTTACCCGGTCCCCCGGAGCAACGCCCAGCGCTTTCAAGCCTGCGGCAAAGCGGCGGCTTTGGGCCAGCAGGTCACCATAAGTGACGGTGCGGCCGTCTTGCGTGACAAGAAAAGGCCGCCCGGGGTCTGATGCGCCAAGCGCGTCAATCCGGGCGGCCAAATCCATCATGCTGTTCAGCCCTTACAGGCCCAGCTTGGTCGCTTCGCTGAACGGAATATCCTTATCCGGGCGAATTTCACCCGGCAGGCCAAGGACACGTTCGGCAATGATGTTGCGCAAGATTTCATCGGTGCCGCCTGCAATGCGCAATCCGGCCGAGCCAATATAGCTGGTCTGGAAGCGCGTCAGATGCGGCAAGTCTGGCGCATCATCGCCCATCATCAGGCCCGCGCTTTCGCACAGGTCTGATGCAAAGGCGCCCATGTCCTGCATGTTGTTGGCAATGACAATCTTGGAGATGGACGATTCCGGCCCCGGCGTGCGGCCGGAGGACAAGGCCGAGATGGTCCGCATCCGCGTGAGGGCAATGCCTTGATCGGCAATATAGGCATCAGCGACTTGCTGGCGCACATGGCTTTGTTCAAGCGCGCTGCCTTCGGCAAAGTCGATGGCTTTTGCGAGCTCAATCATTTCCTTCACGCCCGGCGCGCTGGCGGGCTTGCCGCCCACGGCCAGACGCTCGTGCATCAATGTGGTGAGCGAGACTTTCCAGCCTTCACCCACGTCGCCCAGACGGTGCGTGTCCTTAATGCGGACATCAGTGAAGAAGACTTCGTTAAACTCACTGCCGCCTGACATTTGCTTGATCGGACGGACTTCAACGCCCGGTGCCTTCATATCGACGATGAACATCGTCAGGCCCTTATGCTTGGGCACATTGGGGTCTGTGCGGGTGACAACAATCCCAAAGTCAGAGAGATGCGCGCCCGAGGTCCACACCTTCTGGCCGTTGATCACCCATTCATCGCCATCGCGCTCTGCGCGGGTGCGGATGCCCGCCAAGTCAGAGCCTGCTGCGGGTTCTGAGAAGAGCTGGCACCAAACTTCCTCGCCCTTCATGGCGATGGGCACATAACGCTGGGCAATATCGGGGCTCAGCGCATGGCTGAACACCGTGGGGATGCACATGCCAAGGCCAATGGCATAAAGGCCTGTTGGCGCATTATATTTGGCTTCTTCTTGATTGAAGATGATCTGCTGCATGGCGCTGCCGCCTTGGCCGCCCACGGCTTTGGGCCACGTAATGCCAACATAACCCGCTTCATATTTACGGGCCTGCCACTTTTTGGCGGCCGCCACAGATTCGGCGCGGCTGCCATGATCACGATCAGGCAGGGCATCTTTATTGGCTTCAATCCACGCGCGGACTTTGGCGCGATAGGCGGCTTCTTCTGGAGTATCTTCGAAATCCATTTTCCGTCTCCTTTATGCGGCCATCATCGTGTTGCGCTGTTCCAGCGCCCGCACGAGGACATCGGCCCAATGTGCCTTGGCACCAAGCATCAACGTCAACAGACGCGCCCGGCGATAGTAAAATTGGCAATCGCTTTCCCAAGTAAAGCCAATGCCACCGTGCAGCTGAACATTTTCTTCGGCTGCAAATTGATAGGCGTCCATCGCCGCCAAGCGCGCGCCAGCCGAGGCTTGGACTAGCTCGGTTGCGCCCGTCAGCAGCGCCCAAGCGCCATAATAAGCATGGCTGCGCGCCAATTGGTTCTTAATGTACATATCAGCCAAGCGGTGCTTGACGGCCTGATAGCCAGCAATTTTGCGGCCAAAGGCCACGCGTTCCTTGGCATAGCTTAGCGCCATTTCCATGGCGGCATCTGCGCCACCCAGCCCTTCAAAGGCGAGCAGAACTGCTGCTGATTGGAGGAAATGCTCTAGCCCAGCTTGCCCGCCATTCAGGGGTTCAACAGCGGCGTTGTTCAACGTCACACGCGCGGACAGGCGAACCAGATCAATTGTCTCGACGCCATGCATGGAGACGCCCTGTGCGGCTGTTTCGGCAAGATACAGCCCATCTGGGCCAGAGAAGATAATGAAATCAGCCACCTTGGCATCCGCCACAGGCACTTTCACGCCCGTTGCTTTGCCATCGGCAATTTTGATCTTGGATCGTGTGCCCGGGGTCGCCGTGCCTTCAGACAAGGCAACAGTGCCAATCGCCGAGCCATCGGCCAGCTTGGGCAGCCATTTTGCCTTTTGCGCGTCTGTCCCATGGGCAATCAGCGCTTCAGTTGCGAGAAGGACCGATGACGTAAAGGGCACGGGCGACACCACACGGCCAACTTCTTCCGCCAGCACGCACAATTCCAGAACCGACAGGCCCAGCCCGCCATGTTCTTCAGGAATGCGCAGCGCAGTCCAGCCCAGTGCCACAATTTCGGCCCAAAGATCGCGGTCAATGCCGCTCTCAGCCGTCATCACCGCGCGGGCTTTTTCGCGCCCCGAGCGATCTTCCAAAAAGCGCCGCGCCTGTTCACGCAGGGCTTCTGCTTCTTCTGAAAATTGGAAATTCATGCCGCATCTCTCCGCTACTGTTCGGATATCTCAAAGATCGTCCATGCCCGGCTGTCAATTGGCTTTTCGCCCATATCGTGCGCGGCATCTGCTTGACGTTACGGCAGGGCCATTATCAACCGGCTTGGTGCTTAACGCCTCTGTAACTTCGTTTGGGCAAAAGGGCGCGAACGACATTGGGGGCACATATGGCTGAGGGCAGCAGCTGGCAGACTCAAGACCGGATAGAGCCAGCCATGGCTGATATGTTGATGGCGGGGGATGACCGCCGGATGCAAGTGCGCGCCTATAAATTTTGGTCCAGCCTTCTCCAGGGTCAAAATTTTCCGCGCGTGGCAGATTTGCCATTGGATGCGCTGCCAGATTTTGGTCCCTCGTCGATCCTTATTGATTTACGCGGGCCGCAACCGTTGATCCGTTTTTTAGGAGAAGAATTGCGCATTGAGGCCGGCTTGGCTGAGCATGTCGACTCGTTGGCGCAAGTGCCGCCCCGCTCGCTTATCTCGCGCCTGACGGATCGATGTGCCGAATTGGTAACCTGCCAGAGCGCACTGGGCTTTGAGGCAGAGTTTTTATCGCACAAGGGCCAAGAGACGCTCTATCGCGGCTTGCTGCTGCCCTTTTCATCGGATGGCATTGAGGTGGATTATGCCTATGGCGTCATCAGCTGGAAAACGCGCGCAGAGCCTGCGTTGCGCCAGGTGCGGCCGGGTGGACGCAGTGCCGGGGTGCTGCGCACAAAGCCTGAGCAGTGCTTGTGGCGCAATGCCCCGCCAGCAGATTGGATCAGCCAGGCACGCAAGCGCGGCTAAGCCATGTTCTATCAAGCTTTAGCGTCGTTCGTCGTTCTCGGGGTTGAGAAGCAGCGAGGGGAGAGCCATATCCTCACTGCATGACGCACCTGATGGTGCACCCCAGACCATGCGAGAGATACAATGGCGACCACCGCCGACTCATTGACGAAAGAATTTGCCACTCAACTGACTTCATTGCTGATCGAGGATGCTCTGCCCGGAGAACTAGATGGTTTTGGTGCGCCTGAATGCGCAGCTGCCGCTGAGTTTTTGGGCCGTGTCCTTGCTATGCGTCAGCCTGCTATGCCCAGCATTTTGATTGAAACCATTCCCACTGCGCGCGCGCGCCGCCGGATGCGGCTGGGCATTGCCAATGATGATATGCCCTTTCTGGTCGATTCCGTAGCCGCGGAAATCGCTGCGCAGGGGCTGGCAATTGACCGTGTTTTGCACCCAGTTATCAGCGTGCAACGCAATGCCAGCGGGGCGCTGGCGGCACTTGGCCCTCGCGGACAAGGCCCCCATGAGTCGCTGATTTATATGGAGGTGGAGCGGGCAGACGCTCGCGTCCGCCGCAAGTTGGAAGACGGCATAGCAGCGCTGCTGGCGCAAGTCCGCCGCGCAGTGGACGATTGGCCGCATGTGCGCGCCCGGCTGAAGGCAGATGCCGATGCCCTTGGCGACAGCGAAGGCGGGGCGCTGCTCCATTGGTTTGCGGACAATAAGCTGACCTTGCTTGGCCATGGCCATTTCCCTGCAGAAGGCGGCCCGACCGAGGCGTTGGGCATTGTGCGCGATGCGGGGATGGCGCTTCTTTCGCCCGCTGCGCGCAAACGCGCTCTGGCCTATTTCAAGGCAGGTGGAGAAGCACCCTTGCTGTTGAAATCTAACATGATTTCAGTCGTCCATCGGCGTGTTCCGGTCGAGCTTGTGGTGGTGCCCAAGGGGGATGGCTTGTCGATTCATGCTGCCTTGTGGACCAGTGCAGCGATGAATGCCCGGCCATCTGATATCCCTGTGTTGCGCCAGCGTTTGGCGCGTTTGCAAGATAAGCTGGGCTTTGACCCGGCGGGCCATGCAGGCAAGGCGCTGACGCACGCTGTTACGGCGCTGCAGCGCGATTTGCTGATCGCGATGGACGATCAGGCACTGGAAGATGTGGCCCTTGCCGCGATGTCCTTGGCAGACCGACCACGGCCCAGCCTTGCGATCACACGCAGCCCCTTGGCACGGCATCTTCACGCCTTTGTCTGGCTGCCGCGTGATGAGCTGTCGACGGCACGCCGATTGGCCATCATTGATATGGTGTCCAAGGCGGCGAAAGCGCCGCTGCTCAGTTGGGCGATGGATTTGGACGATAGTGGCATTGTTCTTATTCGGTTGACGATCGACATTCGCGATGGCGGTGATTTGCCCGATGTTGCGGCGCTGAATGTCGCTCTGGAATCTATGGTGCGCGGCTGGCGCCCGGCAGTGGAAGAAGCACTGGCAGAAATGGATAGCGCCAGCGCAACGCGGCTTGCATTGCGTTATGCTGATGCTTTTCCGCCTGCCTATCGCGATGGGGCTGGGCCTGATGAAGCGGCGCGCGATATCTGCCGCCTTAATCAATTGACGGGTGGCACAGCACGCGGGGCGCGGCTGTATCGCAATGCAGAGGATGCCCCCAATCTGCTGCGTTTAAAGCTGTATAGCCTTGCGGCACTTGCGCTGTCGGACGCAGTCCCCGCGCTGGAGAATTTTGGCTTCCGCGTGCTGGAAGAATTGCCAACACTGTTGGGCGACCATGGCAATCTGGGCCATATCCACCGCTTCATTCTCGCTTTGCCTGAAGGGCAGGACGCGGCGGCGTTGCTCGATCGGGCGGAGATTGTAGAGCCTGCGCTTTCCGCCGTTCTGGAGGGCCGGGCTGAAAATGATCGTTTCAACCAGCTCATGGTTGGGGCGGGCTTGGATGAACGCGGCGTTATCCTGTTACGCGCGCTCTTCCGCTATTTGCGCCAGACGGGCTTGGCCTATGGTTTGCAAACTGTGGCAGACGCGCTGCGCAAGGCGGCACCCGTGGCCCAAGCATTGATCGCGCTGTTTGATGCGCTGCATGATCCGGCACACCAGGCGCAGTCTGCACCATTGGCCGACGCTGCCAATGCAGCGATTGAGGCTGGACTGGGCGGCGTTGCGGCCATTGATGATGATCGCATCCTGCGGCTGTATCGCGCGGTCATTCGCGCGACCTTGCGCACCAATATGTTTGCGCCCGCCGCTGCTGAGGCGCTGGCGTTTAAGCTGGAGAGTGCACAGGTGCCGGGCCTGCCCGATCCCAAGCCTTGGCGTGAGATTTTCGTTTATTCACCGCGCGTGGAAGGCATTCATTTGCGCGCGGGGCCAGTCGCGCGCGGGGGGCTGCGCTGGTCTGACCGGCGCGATGATTTCCGCACCGAAATTCTGGGCCTGATGAAGGCCCAGCGCGTGAAGAATGCTGTGATTGTCCCAACGGGGGCGAAGGGCGGTTTTTACCCCAAGCACTTGCCAGACCCTGCCAATCGCGATGCCTGGCTTGCGGAAGGGACTGAGAGCTATCGCATTTTCATTCGCACTTTGTTGTCGATCACTGACAATTTGGTGCAGGGCAAGGTTGTTCATCCAGACCATGTCGTCATCCGTGATGGGGAGGACCCCTATTTTGTTGTGGCGGCGGATAAAGGCACGGCCACTTTCTCAGACGTGGCCAATGCCATCGCGCTGGAGCGCAATTTCTGGCTGGGTGATGCCTTCGCCAGTGGTGGATCCGTGGGCTATGACCATAAGGCCATGGGCATTACCGCACGGGGCGGCTGGGTGTCCGTCGTCCGTCATTTTGCCGAAATGGGTGTGGATGTGCAGCAAGAGCCCGTTCGCGTTATCGGCTGCGGTGATATGTCAGGCGATGTGTTTGGCAATGGCATGTTATTGTCCAAGGCAATCAAACTTGTTGCCGCCTTTGACCATCGGCATATCTTTTTTGATCCTGATCCAGATCCTGCGACCAGCTGGGCAGAGCGCAACCGGCTGTTCCAGCTCCCGCGCTCCAGCTGGGCGGATTATGATGCTAAACTGATTTCCAAAGGCGGCGGTGTCTTTTCGCGACAGGAAAAAACCATCCGGCTGACGCCTGAAATCAAAGCAATGCTTGGGCTTGAGGTGGAGGAGATTGAGCCGTCTGCCCTTTTGTCGGCCATCCTGAAATCGGACTGTGATCTCATCTGGTTTGGCGGCATTGGCACCTATGTAAAGGCGCGGGCTGAGAGCAATGCTGATGTGGGAGATCGGGCCAATGATGCCCATCGCGTGAATGCGGAGGATCTGCGCGCCAAGGTGATTGGGGAAGGCGCGAATTTGGGCGTCACGCAGGCCGCGCGCATTGCCTTTGCGCTCAAGGGCGGGCGAGTGAACACTGACTTTATTGACAATTCCGCAGGCGTTGATTGCTCGGACAATGAAGTGAACATCAAAATCGCGCTCAATGCCGAAGTCGCGGATGGCGCGCTGGCGATGCCCGATCGCAATGATCTGCTCGCGCGGATGACAGATGATGTCGCGCATTTGGTTTTGGAAGATAACCGGCTGCAAACACTGGCGCTCTCGATTGCGGAACGCGGTGGCGCAGATGCACTGCCGGCGCAAATCCGGTTGATTGAAGGCTTTGAAGCGACTGGCCGGCTCGACCGCGTGGTGGAAGGCCTGGCGGGCAATGAAGAGCTTTTGCGCCGCGCTGCCGATGGCAAGGGGCTGACGCGGCCTGAGCTTGCGGTTGTGATGGCAACGGCCAAGCTGGCGCTGCAAGACGCTATTGAACACTCGCCACTGGGTATGGATGATGCGGCAGAGGCTGATCTCTTTGCTGCCTTTCCACTGGCAATGCGCTCTGCCCATGCCGGCGCAATCCGCCATCATCGCCTGCGCAATGAAATTGTGGCGACCAAAGTGGCCAACCGCATCGTCAACCGTATGGGGTTGATCCATCCCTTTGAACTGGCGGAAGAAGAAGGCTGCACGCTCGGGGATGTCGCGGAAGCCTTTGTTATTGCAGAACAGATCTATGATTTGCCCCTTTTGTGGCAGCATATTGAAACTGCGCAAATGGCAGAAGGCACGCGTATCTTGCTGTTTGAGCAGCTGGCGATTGAGCTGCGAGCCCATATGGCAGATATTTTGCGCAATGCCGTGGCTGAGCGGAGCAGCGCAGGTGCCATTGCCGCCTACCGCCCAGCAATTGCGCGGCTGGCTGAGGCCTTAGACCAGTTGATGCCTGCCGAAAGCCGTCGTCAAACGCGCGCTTTTGGCGATCGTCTGATATCGGCTGGCGCCCCCGCTGCCATTGCCAATGCGTTGGTGCGTCTGGCGGCTTTGGATGGTGCAATTGGCATTGCCGCCCTGAGTGCGCGGACAGGCGTGGATGAACTGGTGACAGCACAGGCCTTTACGGCTGTGGGCGAGGCGCTGGGGTTAGATTGGGCACAAGGCACAGCAATGCAGCTTGACCCGCGTGATCCGTGGGAGCGGTTGCTGGCAGCCGGGCTGGCGCGCGATTTCCAAGCGATGCGGCTTGATTTCCTCGCCCGCCATGGTGGCACATCCCCTGTAGACGCTGTGGCCAAATGGCAGGAAAGCGGTGCGGCGCGGATTGCAGCCTTCCGAAAGATGATTGACCGGGCTCGTCTAACAACGGCGCCATCGACTGCAATGCTCGCGCAAATTGCGGGTCAGGCGCGGGTGTTGCTTAACCGCGCATAAAGCCAAACGCGGAGTGCGCTGGCCAAGTTGGGCGGATCGTCAGTGGCGATCCGCGCGGCATCAATTTGGGCGATAAGGGCGTTAATGGGCAGCCCCTCCTCGTCGGCAGCCGCACGCAGACCTTCCCAAAAAATCGGCTCAAGGCTGATTGAGGTTTCATGGCCCGCAATGGTGACGGATCGTTTGAGTGGCCCTTGCATCGCCTAGTACATATGCTGCCCGCCATTGATCGACAATGTCGAACCCGTCACAAAGCCCGCATCTTCCCCACATAAAAAGGCAACACCGCGCGCAATTTCATCGGCTTGGCCCAATCTGCCCACGGGCACTTTGGCAACAATTTTGGCGAGGACATCTTCGGGCACGGCGGCAACCATATCGGTATCAATATAGCCCGGGGCAAGCGCGTTGACTGTGATGCCAAATTTCGCGCCTTCCTGCGCCAAAGCCTTGGTAAACCCATGAATGCCCGATTTTGCGGCCGCATAATTCACCTGCCCATATTGGCCGCCTTGCCCATTAATTGAGCCAATATTCACAATCCGGCCCCAGCCACGTTCGCGCATACCGGGGAAGACCGCTTTGGCCATATTGAAGCAGCCGCCCAAATTGATGCGCATCACCTCATCCCACATCTCATACGTCATCTTCAGGAGAGTCGCGTCGCGAGTGATGCCCGCATTGTTGACGAGAACGTCAATCGGCCCAATTTCGGCCTCGACTTGCGCGCAGCCTGCAAGGCAGGCGGCATGATCGCCCACATCCCATTGATAGGTGCGGATGCCTGTTGCGGCTTCAAAGGCCTTCGCTTTTTCAGCATTGCCCGCATAATTGGCGACCACAGTCATCCCCATGGCCTGTAATTTTTGGCTAATGGCCGCGCCTATGCCGCGCGTGCCGCCCGTGACGATTGCAATCCGTCCCATCGTCCAGTCCCTCTCTTATAAAGGTATCTGGACCTAGGGCTATTGCGGCGGAAGCCAGCCTGCAAGTTCACGTGAAAGTAAGGTCTCTAACATGGCAATGCCAGTGTCGCTGGCATTGAGGCAGGGCAGATAGGCAAAGTCCGTGCCGCCTGCTTCCAGAAACGTCTCTTTGCCGCGCAAAGCAACTTCTTCCAGCGTCTCCAGATTGTCGGCGGAAAAACCGGGTGCAATCACAGCGATACGCTTGATCTTCTCCTGCGGAAGCGCCGCCAAAGTTGCATCTGTTGCAGGCTCTAGCCACTTTGCGCGGCCAAGCTTCGACTGGAAGGACACCCGCACCTCACGCCCCAAAGCTTCGGACAACAGCCGCGCCGTTTTTTGGCAATGGCAATGATAAGGGTCGCCCAGATGCAGCGTCCGTTCGGGCATTGAATGGAAACTGGCGAGAATCGAGTCGGGCTTAAAGGGTAAGGCTTTCAGCCCTTCTTCCACCGAAGTCTTGAGTGCCGCGATATAAGCCGGGTCATCATGATAAGCGGGCAGGGTGCGCAGCGCGGGTTGCCAGCGCATCTTGCCCAGCACACGGGCCACTTCATCAAAGCCCGTGCCCGTCGTCGCACCACTATATTGCGGGTAGAGCGGGGCGATGAGAATGCGGTCACAGCCTGCGGCTTTCATCGCGGCCAGCCGATCTTCGATGGAGGGGTTGCCATAGCGCATCGCCCAATCAACCATCACCTTATCCCCAAAGCGGGCTTGTAGGGCATGGGCTTGATCGCGCGTCACGACGGACAAAGGCGATCCCTCATCCGTCCAAATTTGCTGATAGGCATGGGCGGATTTGGAGGGACGCGTGGTCAGCACAAAGAGGCGCAAAATGGGCTGCCAGACAAAGGGCGGGATTTCCACCACGCGACGGTCCGACAGAAATTGCTTCAGATAGCGGCGCACTGGCCCCGTCTCAGGCGCGTCGGGCGTGCCAAGGTTCATCAACAACACGCCAATACGGCGTGGGGCAATGGGCGGGTGCGTGTCGGGTATCTGCATAGACACGCGCTTAGCCGGGATCAGCCAGCATCGCTACCTGTCCAAAGGGCTTTGACCGCCGCTCTTTAAGAAGAGCGCGCGGCCATGATCTTTTTGTTCCGGGCGTCCACCTCACGCATAGCAGCGAACACCGACTTTTTCGGGTCCGTCTTGCCTGTTTCGCCCAGCGCATAGATTTGCGCATAATACCAAAATTGCACGCCAAAGCCGGCAAGTGCGCGGACCATGTTGATGCCTTCCAGCCAGCGCAGCCAGCCGGGCAACAGGTGCAATTGCTTTTCAAAGCGGGGAATGTCTGCCGCCCCGTTGAGCAGATCATTGCAGGCATAAGGGGCACCGCAGAGCGGACGGCCCAGGCCAATTAGGTCTGCCCCGCCTGTTGCCAGAGCATGGTCCATTGCGGCACGCGTGCGAAACCCGCCTGTCACCATGAGGGGCAGCGTTTTCAATTCTGCCTTCATTGCTTTGGCAAAGTCGACAAAATAGGCTTCGCGAGCAGCAGTTGACGCGGGGACTTTCTGATCCTCCACCTCTTCCATGCCGTCCAGATCCATCATGCGCGGCTGTTCATAGCTGCCGCCGGAAATTTCCAGGAGATCAAGCCCTTCGGCTTCCAGCCAGCGCGCCACTTGCAAGCTTTCTTCAAAGGCAAAGCCGCCACGCTGAAAATCAGCTGAGTTGAGCTTGACGGAAACAGGAAACGCCTTGCCGACAGCCTTGCGCACAGCACGCACGCTTTCCATCAAAAAGCGAGCGCGATTTTCAAGGCTGCCGCCCCATTCATCCTCGCGCTGGTTGCTCCGTGGACTGAGGAATTGCGAAATCAAATAGCCATGGGCAGCGTGAATTTGCACGCCCGTAAAGCCTGCGTCCTTGGCCGCTTTTGCAGCAATTGCAAAACGCTGGATCAGATCTTTAATTTCATCCTCAGTCAGCGGCACGGGGGTGCCAAATTGCCCGCCGGGCAGGCCCAATTTTACAGCTGACGGGGCTTTGGGTGTTGGGTTTACCAGTGTTTGTGTCTGGCGCCCGCCATGGCTGATTTGCATCCACAAATGCGTGCCGTTGACTGTGCCCGCTTTGGCCCAAGCCTTAAGCGCAGTCATCATTTCGGCAGAGGGCTTTTTATCAATCACCACATTGCCGGGCCGTTCCAGATGGTCCCGATCAATGATGACATTGCCCGTCAGCAACATGCCTGCCCCGCCTTCGGCCCAACACTGGTAGAGCCGGGCCAGAGCCTCGGTGGGCACGCCATCGGGTGTTGCCAGCCCTTCGGTCATTGCCCCTTTGGCTAAGCGGTTTTTCAGCTCTGCACCACAGGGCAGGCGCAGCGTTGCAGCAAGTGTCATGCCGCGGCTGCCTGCTGCCAGAGTGCCCGATATTTGGTCCGCAGGCTGACCTTATCAATCTTTTCCGTGCCGAGACGTGGCAGGCTATCGGCCTCAAACCAAATCTTGGCAGGCACTTTGAAGGCGGCAATGCGTTCTTTCAAGAAATCCGCCAGTTCAGCTTCACTCACGCTTGAGCCGGGGTGGCAATAGACAACGGCGCCGGGCAATTCCCCAAAGCGCTCATCGGGCAGGCCAAAAACACAGGCTTCGGCAATGGCGGGATGTTCATAAATTGCCGCTTCAACTTCCTGACAGCTAATATTTTCGCCGCCACGAATGATGATGTCTTTCTTGCGATCGACAATGAACAAATAGCCATCAGGATCAAAATACCCAATATCCCCCGTGCGGAAATAGCCGTCAGATGTCATGCACTCTGCTGTGGCATCTGGGCGATTCCAATAGCCTGAGAACAAGGCGACGGAGCGGATCGAAACTTCCCCGCGTTCGCCCTGCGGCACGGGTTTGCCCGCATCATCTAGGATAGCCATATCCACCAACGGCTTAGACGGAAGGCCCGTGGAGTTGGGCTTTTCCAAATAGTTGGTTGAAAAATTGCCGGCCCCAATGCCGTTGGTTTCCGTCAGGCCATAGCCCAGAGCAGGCGGTGCAGTTGGGAATTCATCGGCAATGCGCTTCACATGCTCCACTGGGCGCGGCGCGCCGCCGCCCGCCAAGCCCTGCAGCGTCGACAAATCATATTTGTGCCGATCAGGGTGCGTCATCAGTTCAAAGCTCATCAACGGCACACCTGTGAAGTTGGTGATCTTTTCCTTTTCAATCAGGCGCATCGCATCAACGACATTCCATTTGGGCATCATCACAATCTTACGCCCAATGGCAAAGCTGACGAGCATGACAGGCACTTCACCCGTAACGTGGAACAGCGGCACGGTGAGCAGCGTTGCGTGCTGCGGCCGGTTTTCCGAAATTGTTCCGTCTTCGGTTGCCAATTGCAGCATCATGAGCGCTTGGACGATATAGTTAAACGTGCCCTGCACCACGGCGCGATGCGTGGAATATGCGCCCTTAGACTGGCCCGTTGAGCCAGAGGTGAAGAGGATTGTTGCCAGATCATCACCCGTAATTTCGGGCAGAGCAACGGCATCAAGCGCACTTGCATCGCCCAGCACGGGGGCCAGTGTTGTTGCGACAGGCGCGCTGATATCCAGCGTCACAATCTTGGCCGCACCAGCATATCCTGCTTCTTTCAGGCGCTCAGCACGCGGGGCATCGGCAAAGACAAGGCTTGCCCCCACATCGTCAATGCCGGCTGCCAGTTCGCTGCCTTGCCACCAGCCATTGAGCAGCGTGGCACAGCCGCCCGCCATGAGAATGCCCATGTATAGGATAATCCACGAAGGCGTATTGCGCATCGCAATTCCCACGCGATCCCCTTTTTGGACGCCATGATGGGCCACCAGCGCGCGCGCCACCCGGTCAGCCGCGGCATAAGTTTCTTTAAACGATAGGCGTTGATCGCCATCGACAATGAATTCGGTATCACCATGCTGTGCGCAGAAATAAGCAAAATAATGCGACAGCGCTGGCGGGGCCACTGCAACCATTGGCAAATCAACGCCATAGGCCTTGAAGCTGGTCAGCGCCATTGGCGCGCCGGGCGCGGTAAGCATCTCGGTGGCCTTTGCAATGCGCAGGTCCAATTCAGACGGCATGGCGAATCTCTCCCTTTGTCTTCTTGTCGTCCCCCTCTATGTAGGGACAAATCTTGAGGGGAAAAGAGTTGATCCTTGCAAGCCTTATTGACGTTACGTCTGCCGTGCGCTGGGAAAGCCTTGGTCTTGATCCTGTGGCGGTCGACCTCGGCTTTTTCAAAATCCGTTGGTACAGCCTTGCCTATATTACCGGCATTTTGCTGGGCTGGTGGTATTTAGGGAAATTATGTGCCCGGCCCGGGTCTCCCATGGCGCAGCGCCATGTGGATGATTTTGTGTTCTATGCAACTTTGGGCATCATTTTGGGCGGCCGTTTTGGCTATGTGCTGTTTTACAGTCCCGATATGCTGGTCCAGCCCTTAAGCGTCTTGAAGCTGTGGGAGGGCGGCATGTCTTTCCATGGCGGCGTGCTTGGGGTTGTTCTTGGTACCTTGTGGTTTGCGTGGCGTGAAAAGCTCAATTGGCTGCGCATTATGGATTATGTCGTTGTTGTTTATCCCATTGGCCATTTTTTGGGCCGGCTTGCCAATTTTGTGAATGGCGAGCTTTGGGGCCGGGAAACGACTGTGCCTTGGGGCATGATCTTTCCGGGCGGGGGTGAAATTGTGCGCCATCCAAGCCAGCTATATCAAGCAGGGTTAGAAGGATTGCTGCTGGGCATCCTCCTCTCGCTGCTCTTCTGGAAAAGCGATGCGCGGTATAAGCCGGGCTATCTGGCCGGACAGTTCGTCCTTTGGATGGGCGTCTTCCGCGTGGTGGCTGAAACTGTGCGTGAGCCTGACATCGGGGTCTATGGCCTTTTTGGGATGACCATGGGGCAAACCTTGTGCGTGCCCATGATCTTGCTGGGCCTGTATTTGATCTTCTCTGCCAATGGTCGCCGCCAACGGATGGAAACGCGTGCCGGACACAGCCCCAGCGCCTGAGCCAACAGCTACTGATCCGCTGCTGCCAGAACGGCTCGCCCGCGCCATCACGCTGGGCGGGCCGATCCCCGTTGCGCAGTTTATGGCGGCAGCCAATGCCCTTTATTATGGCACGCGGGATCCGCTGGGGGCTGCCGGCGATTTTATTACCGCGCCTGAAATCAGCCAGATGTTTGGGGAATTAATTGGTCTATGGCTGGCAGACCTGTGGGACCGAGCGGGGCGCCCCCCTGCCCATTATGTCGAATTAGGCCCGGGGCGCGGCACGCTGGCCAAGGATGCGCTCAGGGCCATGGCTAAGGCAGGGCTCACCCCTGCGGTGCATTTTGTGGAAACCAGCTCTGCCTTGCGGGAAGCCCAAGCTAAGGCGGTGCCCCAGGCGCGCTGGCATGACGATGTGACAACGCTGCCCGAAGATGCGCCGCTGCTGATTGTTGCCAATGAATTTTTTGATGCGCTTCCTGTCTATCAACTCGTCCGCCGGGCGGATGCTTGGCATGAGCGATTGGTGGCCTGTCAGGACACCATTTTTCTGCCCATTGCGGGCAAGCCAGTGCCTGATGAGATTGTGCCTGAGGCCCTGCACGACGCACCTGCGGGCAGCATCATTGAAAGTTCGCCCGCCTCAGTTGCCATTGTCCGTGCCTTGGCAAAGCGTTTGGCAGCCCAAGGCGGCGCCGCCTTAATTGTAGATTATGGCTATGAAGGCCCGGCCTTGGGCGAAACGCTGCAGGCCGTAAAGGCGCATGGCTTTGCCAATCCCTTTGACGCGCCGGGCGAGCAGGATCTGACAGCCCATGTCGATTTTGCAACGCTGGCGGGCATGGCAGAAATGAGCGGCGCGATAGTCCATGGCCCCGTGGCGCAGGGGGATTTTTTGGGCCTGCTGGGCATTGCCGAACGTGCTGCTGCTTTGGCCCGCGCGCACCCCGACCGCGGGGCAGATCTGGCCGAGGCGCATCGGCGGCTAACTCATCCCACTGAAATGGGGGCGCTGTTCAAAGCAATGGCGCTCATTGGCCAGGGCTGGCCCCAGCCCGCAGCCATGCGCTAGAGGCACGGGCATGAGCGAAATTGATGTGTTTCAGGCCAACAGCTTAGTCGGCATTCCCCATGGCTTTTTGGGGCGTCGCGGGGGTGTTTCTACGGGCATTCACTCTGGCCTGAATGTTGGCGTTGGGTCAGAAGATGATCCGGAAGCTGTGACGGAAAACCGGCGGCGTGCTGCCGAGGCCGTTTTGCCGGGCGCTGCGCTCGCCACTGTTTATCAAGTGCATAGCGCGGATGTGGTCGTGGTGGATTGCGCCGTGCCTTTGGACCAGCGTCCCGCCGCCGATGCCTTGGTCACAACCACGCCTGGCGTGTTGTTGGGCATTTTAACTGCGGATTGCGCCCCTGTTCTCTTTGCTGATGCCGAAGCAGGCGTCATTGGCGCGGCTCATGCCGGTTGGAAGGGTGCTTTGGGCGGTGTGACGGACAGGACGATCGCTGCCATGTGCACGCTTGGGGCAGATCGCAGCCGTATTCGGGCCGCCATTGGCCCGTGCATATCGCGCGCCTCTTATGAAGTGGATGAAGGCTTTGCCCAGCGCTTTGAAGCGGATGACCCGGCCAATGAGCGTTTCTTTTCGCCGGGCCGGGCGGGGCATTATCAGTTTGATCTGGAAGGCTATGTCGCCCATCGGCTGGCCGCTGCGGGCCTTGCCACGGTGACCGCTTTGGGGCTGGACACCTATGCCGATGCTGCGGGCTTTTACAGTTTTCGCCGCGCCACCCATCGCGGTGAGCCGGGCTATGGCCGCCAGATTTCGCTGATCGGCTTGCCCATTTCGGGCTGACCGCCTAGCACCGCTGCCAAAGATAAAAGGGGGCAGATGTGGATCGCGCACAGAAATGGGGCTTACTTGCCGGGCTGATTCTGTTTGCGGCCATGCTGGCGCTGGCGCCCCCTGCTGGCATGTCAGTTTTGGCGTGGCGCACCTCGGCCTTGGTCGTGCTGATGGCCATTCTCTGGATGACCGAGGCTCTGCCGCTGACTGTCACGGCGCTTTTGCCCTTTGTCGCCTTGCCCTTCATGGGCGTTATGCCCGCGGACAAGGTGGCGGCAGCCTATTATTCGCCCATTCTCTTCCTCGTGCTGGGCGGGGCCTTTATCGCGCTGGCAATTGAGCGCACGGGCCTGCACCGTCGGTTTGCGCTGGCGATTTTGGCGCGCGGTGGGCGGTCCGCCGGTGGCCTGTTGATGGCCTTCATGCTGGCAACAGCAATGATCTCAATGATTGTGTCTAATACGGCAACGGCGCTGATCATGATGCCCATTGCCGTTGCCGTGCTGCGCGCCAATCGTACGCCAGAAGGCGAGACGAACGGCTTGGCCGGCGCGCTGCCCATGGGCATTGCCTTTGCCGCGTCCATTGGCGGGTTGGGCACTTTGGTGGGCTCACCCACCAATGCCATTGCTGCTGGCTTGATTGAAAAAAGCACGGGCTTTCACATCAGCTTTGTCACTTGGTCGCTCTATGGCCTGCCGTTGGTCGCTGTGGCGTTGCCGATTTGCTGGCTGATTTTGATGCGCGTTCAGCATGTGGCCAAAGGCAGTTTTGATGCCACGGCCACCCATGCCAGCATTGGCGATGTTGGCGCGTGGACAACTGCCGAAAAGCGGCTGGTGCCGTTGATCATCGCTGTGGTTTTGGGGTGGGTGTTGCTGCCCTTGCTGGCAGAGCGGCTGCCCGATGGCATGGTGGAAGATGGCACGATAGCCATTCTCATCGCGTTGCTCTTGTTCATTGTGCCGGATGGCACTGGCCGGCCCATTTTGGTTTGGAAAGAGGCGGATCGTGCGCCTTGGGGCGTGATTATGATGTTTGGCGGCGGGCTTGCTTTGGCCGCTGGGATTAGCGCGTCGGGCCTTGCTTTGTGGCTGGGGGATGCGCTGCGCCCCTTGGCCAGCGTCAACCCCATTGTCATTGCGCTGGTGCTGGTGGCGATTGTGATCATTGTCACAGAATTTGCGTCCAATGTTGCCACAGCCTCGGGCATTATTCCTGTTGTCGGCGGGCTGATTGCCGCCACTGGGGCGGACCCAGCTTTGCTGGCTGTCAGTGCCGCCATGGCATCAAGCTGGGGGTTCATGCTGCCATCTGGCACAGGGCCAAATGCAATTGCGTGGGCAACAGACCATATTGCCCTGCCGCGTATGTTGACTGCAGGCGCCTTGCTTGATCTTGCGGGCATTCCCCTGATCGTCGGTGTCTTATGGCTTGTGGGGACGTTCCTGGCCTAAGCCCAGCCAAGGCCTAAGCCCAGCCAAGGCCTAAGCCCAGTCAAGAATTGTCCAGCCATTTTTTGCAGCAAGCGCCCGCAAGGGGGCATGGGCATTGGTTGCAAAGCCTTCATCGGCCCAGATCAGGCAGGGCGCATCTGACACATGGTCTGAAAAGAAGCGAATATGGCTTTGGGCGCGGTCTAGCCCCTTTTGTGCCATCCAGCTTTGCACCATCCGCAACTTGGCCGCACCATAACAGTTCTCGCCATTAATCCGTGGGGACACTAGGTCCTCCAGCTTGGTCGTCTGCGTGGCGATAACGTCTTTCACGCCCAGCAAATTGGCAATTTCCCGGACGTAAAAGGCATAGGATGCGGTCGCCAATACCACGCGGCGGCCTTGGGCCCGTTCATGTTCAATGCGCGCCAAGGCCTCAGCAAGGCTGTTGCGCGCCAGCGTGAAGCCGGCAAAGCCACGCGCAATGCGAGTCAGCTGATCAGCAGGAATGCGACGCCCCAGCATGAGGGCGAGGTTAAGTTCCTTCAACCGGCCCCGGCTGATCAATCGCAAGGCAAAACCAAGGCTGGTTATCAGAACCAGTGGCAAGAAGATAACACGCCAAGGCCGATGCCGCGGCACGGCATAGGCCAAGAACGGCCCAAAGGTGGCCGCCCGTGTGATCGTTTTATCCATATCAAAGATAGAAAGCTGCTCCATTGGCGCGCCTTTGGACCAATCCGGCTTGCCGATCCAGCAGTTATGCAGCACTGTACCCAAAGATGACGGATATGGCGGACTTTATCATCGAGCAGACCGGGCCAGAGGCGCAGTTGCGCTTTACTGGACGGCTCACCTTGTCCAGCCTTGGGGCGCTGCCGGATCGGCTCGACGCGCTCAATGGGCCTGTCCATGAAGTGAATCTGTCGGGCGTCGAGCGCATGGATACGGTCGGGGCGTGGATCATCCAGCGCTTTGTTGAGCGCACGGGCGCCAAGATTGTAGGGGCCAGTGAAGATGCTGTCCGTCTTATCTCTTTGGTCCATGCGACCGAACGGGATGTGCGCGTCCGGCCCGAGCCAGCGCCTGCGGTTGTCCGCGTGGTCAGTGAAATTGGCGAGGCCACGCTGATTGCGTGGCAGACGTTGCTGGGCCTTATTGCCTTTTTTGGAAGCGTGCTCATTGCCACATGGGATCTGATCCGCAGCCCCCGCCGCATTCGGATGAATGCGGTGGTCCACCGGTTTGAATTGGTGGGCGTGAAGGCGCTTGGCATTATTGGATTGATGAGCTTTCTCATTGGCATTGTCATTGCGCAACAAGGTGCCGTGCAGCTGGAGCAATTTGGCGCTGAAGTGCTGACAGTCAATCTCATTGGCCGGATCACCACGCGGGAATTGGGCGTATTGATGACCGCCATCATGGTTGCAGGCCGCTCAGGCTCGGCCTTTGCGGCGCAAATTGGCACGATGAAGCTGACCGAAGAAATTGATGCCATGCGCACCATTGGCGTCTCGCCGATTGAGGCCTTGGTGCTGCCGCGCATGCTGGCAGCCATCATCATGATGCCCCTGCTGGGGTTTTACGCAACGCTGATTTCCATCATTGGCGGCGGCATTTTCTGCTGGGTGTCCTTGGAAATTCCGCCGATTACTTTTGTGCAACGGCTGCAGGAAGTGATCCCCATTACTGACTTGTGGGTTGGGCTTTTAAAGGCGCCCGTCTTTGGCGCCATCATTGCGATGACGGGCTGTTTTCAGGGGATGCAAGTGTCGGGCAATGCAGAGGAAGTGGGCCTGAAAACAACGGCTGCTGTGGTTCAGGCCATTTTCCTGGTGATTGTGCTCGATGCCTTTTTTGCCGTGTTTTTCACGCAGATTGGGTGGATCTGATGGATCTCAATACGCCCATTGCCATTCGGATCCGCGGCATCACCAACGCCTTTGGTGATCAAGTGGTGCATCAAGAGCTTGATCTGGATGTGCGCAATGGTGAAATTTTGGGTGTGGTTGGCGGATCAGGCACGGGCAAATCAGTGCTGATGCGCACCATCATTGGGTTGCAGCAGCCCAGTGCGGGCGAAATTGAAATTTTTGGCGAACCGATGATTGGGGCTGATGCCGAACAGCAATTGGATTTGCGCCGGCGCTGGGGCGTTATGTTTCAAGGCGGGGCGCTGTTTTCGACGCTAACCGTGGCGGAAAATATTCAAGTTCCTTTACGTGAATTTTACCCGCAGCTTGGGCAGACGCTGTTGGATGAAATTGCAGCCTATAAAGTCATCATGGCTGGGCTGCCGGCCAATGCGGGCCCCAAATATCCATCTGAATTATCAGGCGGGATGAAGAAGCGGGCGGGCTTGGCGCGGGCGCTGGCGCTGGATCCGCAGCTGTTGTTTTTGGATGAGCCAACGGCTGGGCTTGACCCCATTGCCGCGGCGGCTTTTGATACGCTGACGCGCAATCTTTCGCGTACCTTAGGGTTAACTGTATTCCTCATCACGCATGATCTGGATACGCTTCATGCCGTCTGTGATCGCGTGGCCGTATTGGCGGATCATAAGGTCGTGGCCGTGGGCACGATCCCAGAACTTTTGGCCTCGGACCATCCGTGGATTCAGGCCTATTTTAATGGTCCGCGCGGGCGGGCGGCATCGGCGGCAGTTGCGTCACAGCCGGTCAGGAAGGCATAAGGCGTTATGGAAACCCGGTCTAATCAGCTTCTTGTTGGCAGTGTGGTGCTGGCCTTGCTGGCCGCTTTGCTTGGCTTTGCCATCTGGATTGCGGGCATGTCGCGCGGCAACACCAAGGAATATGATATTTTCTTCCGCCAATCAGTGGAGGGATTGGCCAAAGGCTCCAGCGTCACTTTTGCCGGCGTGCCTTCTGGCCAAGTCCGGCATATTGAGCTGTGGCAGCCCAACCCAGAATTTGTCCGCGTGCGCATTGCCGTGGATGAAGAGCTGCCCGTGCTGATTGGCACTACAGCCTCAATTCAGGGGGTTGGCTTTACGGGTGTGTCGCAAATTCAACTGACCGGCGCAGTCAAAGGCGCGCCGCCCATTGCAGAATTGGGGCCCGCAGGCGCGCCCACCATTCCCGCCAAGTCCGCAGGCCTAGGCGCGCTCCTCAACAATGCACCACAATTGGTTGAACGTCTGTCCACACTGACTGAGCGGCTGAGCGAGCTGATGTCAGATGAAAACCAAAAGTCGATCACGCACATTCTGAAGAATGTCGACAAGGTGTCGGGCCATTTGGCGCGCAGCGGGCCTGAGCTAGAGGCCAGCATTTCAGAAGCGCGGATCACCATTCGCGAAGCGGGGGTCGCGGCCCAGCAAATTGCCCAAATTGCGGGCACAACTAACCAGATGTTGACGGAAGATGGCCGCCCCTTGGTGCAAGACTTGCGCCGCACGGTCAATTCAGCAGAGCGGAGCATGGCTGCCTTGGATGCGGCCTTGGCAGAGGCCAAGCCGGGCCTGCACACATTTTCCACCCAAACACTTCCGGAAATGGGCCAGCTGGTGCGTGATTTGCGAGCCATGTCTGAATCGCTCAATTCGGTCGCCAGCAAGATTGACCAGCAAGGCGCTGGCGCCTTGATTGGCGGACCAAAATTGCCCGATTATAAGGGCGGAAAGGCAGGCCAATAATGCGCGCTTTGTTTCTTGCCAGTGCAGCCTTTGCGCTTGGTGGATGCACCTTGGGGCTAACGGCCAAGGCGCCTGCCTTTTTGATGACGCTGACGCCTGATCAACGCCC
>JBEEOY010000079.1:0-5540 GCA_041191345.1 Pseudomonadota bacterium | reverse complement strand
GCGCGCGCGTCTTTGCGCTTAGCGAGCTCAGCTTCAATTTCCTCGGCAGTCAACTGCGCATTGGCCGGCCGAACACGCAGATCGGCGCGGTCCAGTGTCATCAGGTTCAGGCCCAGCACGGCATCCATGCGCATAATGGTTGCCAGCTTTTCCGCCGCATCGATTTTCTTGATTGCGACAGCCTCTTCCAGCAGGGTGAGGCCCACAGCGGTGTTCAGATCTTCCGACAAAGCTGCGTCAAATTTCTCAAGCAGTTCGGTCAGCCGCGGATGCTGCACATCCTCTGCCGGGCTGGCCTGCGCGCGGACTTGGGCGACTGCCATCACCAACCGCTTGAGCCGCGTGGCAGCGGCCCCCAGATTGTCAAAGTTAAACTCCAACTCGCTGCGATAATGCGCTTGCAGGCACAGCAGGCGATAGGCGAGCGGGTGGAAGCCGCGATCCACCAGCACCTGAAGGCGCAGAAAATCCCCCGTCGATTTGCTCATCTTCCCGCCACGATCGATCAGGAAGTTATTGTGCATCCAAAAGCGTGCGCCGGAATTTTCAGCGCATGTCAGGCTGCCGCAATTGGTAAAGGCTTGGTTCTGGGCAATTTCGTTCGGATGATGGATTTCTCGATGGTCGATGCCGCCGGTATGAATATCAAAGGGCAGGCCCAAGAGCGCCTCGGACATGACCGAGCATTCCAGATGCCAGCCTGGCGCGCCGCGACCCCAGGGACTGTCCCATTCCATCTGGCGCGTTTCACCCTCAGGCGTTTTGCGCCAAATCGCAAAGTCGGCTTGGTGGCGCTTACCTTCTACGCTTTCAATCCGGCCTTCGCCGTCTTCAGTTGCCGCACGCGCAAGGCGGCCATAATCCGCCACTGTTGAGGTGTCGAAATACAGGCCGGACGGCAGCTCATAGCAGTGCTTTTCGGCAATTGATTTTGCAAAGTCGATCATGCGGGGGACGTAGTCGGTCGCGATTGACCATTGATAGGGCTGGCGAATGTTCAGCCGGTCAATATCCGTCCAATAGGCATCAGTGTAGAATTTGGCGATGTCCCAGGCTGACTTGCCTTGCTGCGCGGCCGCCTTTTCCATCTTGTCATCGCCCGCATCTGCGTCTGACGTCAAATGGCCAACATCAGTGATGTTAATGACATGGCGGAGTTGGTAGCCCTTAAAGCTCAGCGTGCGGCCCAGCGTGTCAGCAAAGACATAGGCGCGCATATTGCCGATATGCTGAAAATTATAGACTGTTGGCCCACAGGTGTAGACACGCGCCTCGCCGGGGTGGACGGGCTGAAACTCTTCCAGCTGGCGGGTCAGGCTGTTGAACAGCTTGAGAGGCGCGGTCTTTGTCATGGCCCGCCTCTAAGCGGCAGGCAGCTTTGGGGCAAGAGAGGGCGACCCGTTACACAGGATCATGCGGCAAAATCGCGACCCGACCTTCACTCTGAACAACGTCCATCGCGATATCAAAAGCAGCGGATAACAGCGGTGGCGTGAGGACAGTGTCTTTAGGCCCGGCTGCAACCCGCGCGCCATGCTTTAGAAGAAGGATGTCATTGGCCAGCGCGGCGGCGGCCGTCAGCTCATGCAGCACCACGACGACGCCCTTGCCCATATCCGCCGCAGACCGCAGCAGGCGCAGCACATCGCGTTGATGGGCCGGATCCAAATTGGCGAGGGGTTCATCTGCCAAAATCCAGTCACTTTGCCCGGCCAACACGCGGGCAAAGGCGGCGCGTGCCAACTCTCCACCTGATAGCGTATCAACGCGCCGGTCCGCCAGCGCGTGCAAATCGGCATCGGCCAAAGCTTGGTCAATTGCGCACACATCTGCAGCACTTGGGCCTGCCATGCTGTTTTGGTGAGGCAGGCGGCCCAGCGCCACCATCTCGCGCACGGTGATGGCCCAAGCCGGCCCCGCACTCTGTGGTAAATAGCCAATGCGCTGGGCACGATCCCGCGAAGACAGCTGGGGGAGGGGAACGCCATCTAGCATCACTGTCCCTGAGGTGGCTGGCAAAAGCCCGGCTATGGCGCGCATCAGGCTGGATTTGCCAGCGCCATTGGGGCCGATAACAGCCGTTACTTGGCCGCGTGGCAGGTTGAGTGACAGCGGCTGCAGCACCGTTTTTCCGCCCAGATCAACGCGTAGGTCCTGAAGACAGATCATGCCACACCCCGGCGCAATCGCGCGAGCAGAAGCAGGAAAAAGGGCGCCCCAATGGCGGCCATGGCAATGCCCAATCGCACTTCACTGGGGCCGGGCGTGAGGCGGACGACACTATCTGCCACGAGGGTCAGCACCGCGCCGCCAAGAAACGAGGGGAGGAGCGTGGCCGAGGGGCGTTCGCCCACCCAGAGGCGAACAAAATGGGGGACGATCAGGCCCACAAAGCCAACGACACCCGTCACTGCGACAGACGCGCCGATGGCAAGCCCCGTGCCGAGTGCGACTTGAAGTTGCAGCCGCCCGGGATGGACGCCAAGGCTTTTGGCGGCATCTTCGCCCAGGGTGAGTGCGTCGAGCGCCCGGCCCGTGGTCAGCAAAATCAGACTGCCGGCTGCCATGAAGGGGGCGGCACGTGCCAAATCATCCATTGTCCGGTCTGTCAGGGCACCCATCAGCCACGCGATAATCTCGCTTGTCGCAAAAGGATTGGGGGCAAGACTGATGATGAGGGCTGTCAGCGCGCCAGACAGTGTTGCCAGCACCATGCCCGCCAAAATAAAGGCCAATGGCCCGCCGCCGCGCCCCGCCAGCATGACCAATAGGCCCACGCTCGCGCCAGCCCCCAGCATGGCGAGGCCAAACATGGGAAGGCCTGAGAGGCCGAGCAAAAAGGCAATCACCCCACCTAAGGCCGCGCTTGAGGAGACGCCAACAACTGTGGGGTCCGCCAATGGATTGCGCAAATACCCCTGCAAGACTGCGCCGGACAGGCCCAGAACCCCGCCCACGCCCAGCCCTAATAGCGCCCTGGGTAGGCGAAGCTCTGCCATAATCCACCCCGCAGGGCTGTCGCTCAACCACAGGCTGGGGGCAATCCAGAGTTTGCCCGCCATTAAGGACAGCATGAAGCACGCCAGCAAAAGGCCCAAGAAGGCAGCGAGACGAGGCATTAGGCCGCTGCCTTTAGCCGGTGCATGGCCGCAATGATGCTGGGCCCACCGCAAAAGAGCAACTTATCCGGAAACGCGATGATGCGCGTCCGGTTTCCCAGCCGAGCCAGCAGCTTACGCCGGGACGCCAATTCCCGATTATCTGATCCTGTTGCGCTTTCGGGCATGAAAATTAGGTCAGGCGGATGGGCGAGGACATGTTCCACCGGCAATATATCCCATTGCGTAAGGCCATAAAGCGCACTCGCATTGAGATAGCCTGCGCGCGCCAAAAGGTCATCCTGCAGCGTTCCCTTGCCGGGCACAAACCCGCCTGATTGCCAGATAATTGCCGAAATTGGGCGGGGCAGCGTGCGCGGTTTGGCAGCCTGTGCAATGGCCTTGGCCAGCTGCTCCCCTTGCGGCTGGCGCCCAATAGCGGCGGCAATGTCACGGATTTGGCTGATGCTGTCTGCGACATTCACAGGCACGCCATAGGTCCGCATGGGGATGCCCGCTGCGCGCAAGGCGGCATTGGTGCCGCCTGCTGCCAAATTGCCCGTGAGCAGCAGCTTTGGCTGGGCTGTGATCACTTCCTCTGCCGTTAGTCCCATAGCAGGGTGGGCGCGGGCCCACGCCAAGGGTGCGGAAGCAGAGGCGGGATCATGCGACCAAATGCTCACAGCCCCAATTTGGCCCGGCGCTGCAATTTCAGCTAATATGGCATCAACACAGGGGGTGTTGGAAACAATCTGCCCCGGCGCAATGCGCGGCTCAGCCGCGCAACTGGCCAACAAAAGCATCAACACGGGCCATATGCGGCGCATCAAAAGCCCACCCGCACCCCAATATGCGCCGTGCGGCCATAGCTGCCATAGCCGCTCACAGTCTCATATTGGGTATCGAACAGATTCTCGATCCGTCCATATAGCTCAATCCGCTGAGTCAGCGGCAATGCTGCCCGCAGGCCCATCAGCGCATAGCCCTGTAATTGAACGGGACTATAGGTTTGGAAGTCTGTGTCCAAACTGCTGCTCACCCAGCGCAGATTGGCGCCGAGTTGGACACTCCAAGGGCTTTGCCAGTCTAAATCTGCATAAAGGCTGTTCTTCGGACGGCGCGGTAGGGCGGCACCCGTCACGCGATTTTCAGTGCTCAGGCGCGTGTAGGACAACATCAAGTTGACATTATCCCAAGGGCGAACGTCAACGGACGTTTCCACGCCCTTTGCCCGGGTTTTGCCAATGTTTTCATAGGTTCCATCAGGTCTGCCGTGGCAGCCGCAGGCGTAGAAGATAATTTGGTTGCGGCTGTCGCGCAGAAAGGCGGTGGCGCTGAGCTTTAGCCGCCCGTTGAACAGGCTGTGTTCGATGCCCAAATCATAGCTATTGGCGGTTTCTGGCTGCAATGCGGCATTGCCATAATAGCTATAGAGTTGGAACAGCGTTGGGGCCTTAAACCCCTCACCAAAAGCTGCACGCACAACGGTCGTGGTGCTCGGCCGCCAGCTTAGGCTCGCGCTGCTGGTAACATGCGTGCCGAAACTGGCGTGATCATCCAGCCGCAAGCCGCCGACCAGTGTGATCTGGTCCGATAGATCGGCCATCAGCTGGGCATAGCTGCTTGTCACATGGGTTTTCTGGCTGGAATATCCGTCATGTGTGCGCGATTGTTCATGCTCGGCACCAAAAATGGCGCGTATCCCGCGAGCTAAGGACCAATCTCCCTTATAGTCCACACGGTTGATGCGTCCGCGGTTTACATATTGCGGTGCGCTGTCTTCGGGAGTGGCAAAGGCATCTCGGTTCATGTCTGAGACGGTGACAGCGAGGCGGCTTTGCAGCGCAGCCCCGCGATGGAGGAGCCCAGCATAGCCAATGCTTTGCGTGGCAAGTGTCAGATCCCGAGTATCGCCAAAGGCATAAGTTGGCGGGGCATAGCCATCTTGCAGGATGCGGCTGTGCGCATACCAGCCGCGCAGATCGAGGCTCAGCTTGGCTGTTATATCGGCTTCAACGCGACCATTTATGGCATATTGCCGCAGCCCATCGGCCTCAGTGCCGTAGCGATAGGCAGATAAGCCCCGATCTGTGAACCAACCGCCGCCCAATTGCGCCCGAACAGTCTCTGTCCCTCCGGACAGCGTGCCAACCAAATGCGCCTGATCAGCCGCGCCATATTCGGCCCGGCCACTGCCTGCTAGGCCCGTGCTGGGTCGCGCTGTTTGAATATTGACTACACCGCCAATGGCTTCGCTGCCCCAAGGCACGCTGTTTGGCCCGCGCAAGACTTCAATCCGGTTGATATTGGTCGCGAGCAGTGTGCCAAAGTCAAAACCGCCGCCGGGGGCAGAGGGATCATTCACTTTCACGTCGTCGATAAGTGCCAAGGTCTGTTCACCTTCCGCGCCGCGCAAGCGAATGGCGGTGAACCCGCCAATTG
>JBEEOY010000078.1:0-5012 GCA_041191345.1 Pseudomonadota bacterium | reverse complement strand
CATATGGCGATGGGCAAGCTGAACAAGCAAATTGCCTATGATCTGGGCCTGAGCGAGCAAACGGTGAAGATGCACCGGGCAGCCCTGTTGGACCGGCTGGGCGCTGCCACCACGGCGGACGCCATCCGCATTGCTGTAGAAGCCAATATTTCAACCCCAGCCCAAGCCTAATAACCGCTGGATTATCCTGACCTTTAGGTCACAATCTTTCGGGCATATCGACCCGTCCTAAGCTGCGGCCTAGAGCGCCACTGCCGGATCGGGACTCCCCCCCTCTCTCTCCTCCCCTTCCGGCACTTTCCCCTCTTCAAATTTAGGGCCTGCGCAAAAACTGGTGGCATTTTTCTGTCTGCGCCGTCATCTGTGACACTAGATTTTGTCCGGACGATGCGGGAGGAAAGATGCACGCAGCTTTGGCGCAACCCTCATGGGTGATGCTGGCCTATTTGCTGGCCGGTATTTTCTTCATTCTCGCGCTGCGCGGATTGTCATCTCCGGCCACCTCGCGGCGGGGCAATCGCTTTGGCATGGCCGGCATGGCCATTGCCGTTGGGACAACGCTGGCAACGCACGAAATTGCGAGCCTGCCCGAGATTTTGGGCGCCATAGCAATTGGCGGTGGCATTGGCTGGATTACCGCCCGGCGCATTGCCATGACAGATATGCCGCAATTGGTAGCTGCCTTTCACTCCCTGGTTGGCATGGCCGCTGTGCTGGTGGCTGCGGCGGCCTTTCTTGAGCCGGAAAATTTTGGGATTGCCGGGCCTGATGGGTTGATCAACACGGTTAGCCGGATTGAAATGGGCTTGGGCATTGCCATTGGCGCCATTACCTTTTCGGGCTCAATCATCGCCTTCCTCAAGTTAAACGGCAATATGTCAGGCAGCCCGATTTTGCTGCCCGCGCGCCATGTGATTAATTTGGGCACCTTGGCCGCGATCTTGGGGCTGATTGCCTATTTCCTGACCGATCAATCGCCTTGGATATTCTGGACGATTACGGCGTTGTCGTTCCTGATTGGCTTTTTGCTCATCATCCCCATTGGCGGGGCGGATATGCCTGTCGTGGTGTCGATGCTGAACAGCTATTCGGGCTGGGCCGCCGCAGCCATGGGCTTTACTCTCCAGAATTCAGCCATGATTATTACCGGCGCCCTGGTTGGCTCATCCGGCGCCATCCTGAGCTATATTATGTGCAAGGCCATGAACCGCAGCTTTTTAAGCGTGATTGCAGGTGGCTTTGGCGCAGAGGCAGCTGCCAGCGATGGCCCAGCCAAGGAACAGCGCCCGTGGAAGCGCGGGTCTGCCGAAGATGCCGCCTTCCTGCTGAAAGAGGCCGAACAAGTCATCATCATCCCCGGCTATGGCATGGCCGTGGCGCAGGCCCAGCATATCCTGCGCGAAATGGGGGATCTGCTGAAGAAAGAGGGCGTGCGCGTGAAATATGCCATTCACCCCGTCGCCGGCCGGATGCCGGGGCATATGAACGTGCTGCTGGCCGAAGCGAATGTGCCTTATGATGAAGTCTTTGAGTTGGAAGATATTAACAGCGAATTTGCACAGACGGATGTTGCCTTCATCATTGGCGCGAATGACGTTGTGAACCCAGCTGCCAAAACTGATAAATCCTCGCCCATTTATGGCATGCCCGTGTTTGACGTGGATAAGGCAAAGACGATTATGTTCATCAAACGCTCGATGGGCGGCGTCGGCTATGCCGGGGTGGACAATGATGTCTTCTACATGGACCAGACCATGATGCTGCTGGCCGATGCCAAGAAGATGGTGGAAGATATTGTAAAGGCGCTGCAGCATTAGGCTGATTGGCAGCACCATTCCTGCCCCCTAAGAGCAATTTATGTCTTTGGATTCGGATCTTCAGCTGGCGCTAGCCTTGGCCGATGCGGCTGGCGAGGCCATTCGCCCCTATTTCCGGGGCAGCTTTGGCTTGGAGAGCAAGTCCGATGCGTCGCCCGTTACGCTGGCAGACCGGGCCGCGGAAGAAGCCATGCGGCTTATCCTAAAGCGGGAGACGCCGCGCGATGGCATAATTGGCGAAGAATTTGGCACCGAACGCGCCGATGCCAGCCGCGTCTGGGTGCTAGACCCGATTGATGGCACGACCAGCTTTATCGCGGGCCGCCCGATTTTCGGCACGCTGATTGCGCTGCTGCAAGATGGCTGGCCGGTGCTGGGCATTATTGACCAGCCCATTACTGGCGAACGCTGGGTAGGGGCAATTGGCCAGCCGACCCTCTTTAATGGTCGCCCCGCCACCACGCGCCGCTGCCGCACATTGGACGATGTGATTTTGGCGACCACCAGCCCGCATCTTTTTACCGAGCACCAGGCAGATCATTTCCTGGGCCTTGCCGGTAAAGTCGCACGCCGCCGGATTATCTATGGCGGGGATTGTTATAATTATGGTCTCGTTGCCAGCGGCCATGTTGATCTGGTGGTGGAAGCTGGACTGAAACTCCATGATTTTGCCGCTCTGGTGCCCATTGTGGAGGGCGCTGGCGGCAATATGTGTGATTGGCATGGCCACCCGCTCAACGCTGACTCCTCAGGCGAAGTGATTGCGCTGGGTGATCCTGCGCGATTGGAAGATGTGCTGGAGGCTTTGGCGCATCAGCACTGCGCTTGAGCGCAAATTTGCGCAACTGAGCGCATTGATCCACAGCTTCAGTCGCTTGCCTCTTTCCCTGAGGGCCGCCCTCGCGTAACGATCCTTGGCCATGTGGCATCTCTATCAATTTGCATTATGTCCCTTTTCCCGAAAGGTCCGCCTGTTGATGGGCGAAAAGGGCGTGGGCTATGAACTGGTCCGCGAATATCCGTGGGAACGGCGCGACGAATTTCTGGATTTGAACCCCGCGGGCCAAGTGCCCGTGCTGGTCAATGCCGATAGCGGCATTACCCTCATCCATTCCGACGCGATTAGCGAATATCTGGAAGAAACGGTGGATCAAGCGCCCATGATCTCGGGCACCGCCGTGAATCGTGCTGAAATTCGCCGGTTGGTCGCATGGTTTGATGAGCAATTTTATTTTCAGGTGGTCGGCCCGCTGCTGCATGAGCGGATGGAAAAGCGGCTGGTGAGCCGCACGACTCCCGATGCGGGCGTGCTGCGCATGGCAATGCGCAACGCCAACCAGCTGCTCGATTATCTCGATTGGCTGCTGGACCACCGCAATTGGCTTGCCGGGGCCAGCCTCAGCCTTGCTGATTTGGCAGGTGCGGCGCACATCTCCGTTGCTGATTATCTGGGCGGGATTGACTGGCGCAGCCATGAACAGACACGGCGCTGGTATTCGGGCCTGAAATCACGCCCCTCCTTCCGCCCATTGCTGAGCGAGCGGATGGAAGTCATCCCCCCGCCGCCGCATTATGACAAGGTGGATTTCTAAGCGCGGGTCGCAGTGAGAATATAGTTTAAGGACAGATCGTCCGAGAGATGCAGCCCCGCGCTTGGCGAAAAGGCAATGCCGCGAACCATGCCAATGCGCAGCCCGGCGGCCTCAAGCAGCGGCGTCAGTTCTTCAGGCGTTAAGAACTTGTCCCAATCATGCGTGCCTTTGGGGATGGCGCCTAGCCCCTCGGCCACAGTAATCATCGCCAATTTTGATTTGCCTGTCCGATTGGGCGTAGAGAGGATCATCAGGCCACTTGGTGCTAAGCGATCCGCCAGTGCGGCGATAAAGGCGGCTGAGTCTGTCACATGCTCAATGACTTCCATTGAGGTCACAAGATCAAACTGCCCGTCCATCGCCGCGACATCAGCGCAGCGATAGGCAATGGCAAGGCCACTTCCTTCGGCATGATGCTGGGCTGCGGCCACATTCTCCGGCGCGGCATCCACCCCCGTCACATCCGCGCCCAGCCGTGCCAGTGGCTCACATAACAGCCCAGCCCCGCAGCCAACATCGAGCGCCGAGCGCCCGATAAGCGGGCGAAAACTGCCCTTGTGGCCCGGCCAATGCGCGTCAATGGCCGCGCGAATGAAGCGCAAACGCACCGGATTCAGCTTGTGCAGCATGGCCGATGAGCCAGTGGGATCCCACCAATCTGCTGCCAACTTACCAAAATGGGCGGCTTCTGCCGGATTGATCGTCGTTGTGGTGCTTGCCTTTGCCATGCCCCTTCCCTAACAGGACCGCGCCTTCCGGCCAAATCCACAATTGGTTTACGAAACAGGAAAATCGATGGCCCGCATCGTAATGAAGTTCGGCGGAACGTCCATGGCGGGGACTGAGCGGATCCGCAATGTCGCTGCCCGCGTGAAGCACGAAGTTGACGCTGGCAACGAAGTTGCCGTGGTTGTTTCTGCCATGGCAGGCGAAACGGACCGGCTTGTCAATTTCTGTCGTGAAGCAGCGCCGCTGCATGATCCCAAAGAATATGACGTGGTTGTCGCCGCAGGCGAGCAAGTCACCTCGGGCCTGCTGGCAATTACGCTGCAAGCCATGGGCGTGAAAGCGCGCAGCTGGCTGGGCTGGCAGTTGCCAATCCAAACAACAGATGCGCACGCCACTGCTCGGATCGAGACAATTGATACAACGGCGCTGATGGCCGCCATGTCATCAGGCGAAGTGGCCGTGATCCCCGGCTTTCAGGGGATGACCACAGACAACCGCATTACGACACTGGGACGTGGCGGGTCTGACACATCGGCTGTTGCTGTGGCTGCCGCCGTTAAGGCCGACCGGTGCGATATTTATACCGATGTTGACGGCGTCTATACAACTGACCCACGCATCGTCCCCCGCGCGCGGAAGCTGGCGAAGGTGACGTATGAAGAAATGCTCGAACTGGCGAGCGTTGGGGCAAAAGTGCTGCAGACTCGTTCTGTGGGCCTCGCCATGAAAGAAAATGTCCGGGTGCAGGTGCTCTCTTCCTTTGACGCGCCGACTGACAACCCGATCCCCGGGACGCTGATCGTTGGGGATGATGAAATCGGAGATGACGAAATGGAACGCCAACTGATCACCGGCATTGCGCATGACAAGAATG
>JBEEOY010000077.1:0-19459 GCA_041191345.1 Pseudomonadota bacterium | reverse complement strand
GCAGGCGCCACAGGTGCCAAAGCCAGCGCCGATGCGGCGAGAAGCATTTTGTTGATCATCTTCATTAGAATTGTGTTCCTACGTTGAATGTGAACAGTTTTGGATCGTCTCCGTCCTTCTTGATCAATGCCTTGGCAAGATCAATGCGGAACGGACCGAAGGGAGATCGCCAGTTGACGCCAAAGCCAACGGACAAGCGCGGTTGCCATGTGTCGCCATAAAAGACTTCGCGGAAGCCTGGCACTTCAAACAACAGCGTCTGCGATTCCGAGCAGGACGAGCCATAGCTTTGCTCAGTCACAACGCCCGTCGTATTGTTGCGGCAGCGCCGCAGACCATTGGGCAGATCATTGGTTTGTGGCCGCTTCACACCAAAGACAGAGCCCATAACGGCAAAGATGGAGGGGCGTAGGCCCATTTCCCGCGCGCCAGACCCCAAGGGCAATTCCAGCTCCATACGACCCAGATAATAGGCCCGACCACCCAAGGAATCGTCCACGACCTGATTACGCGCCGTAATAGGATTGCCATTGCTGTCATAGAATTGGCGCTGCACCCGGGGCCCTAAGCCACGAATATCAAAGCCCGGGAATTGCGGCTCACCCAAGAAATACCGGTCAGTCAGGCGAACAGGGTCACTGCCCGGTGTTTTGGGATTTTCAAAGCTGTGAATAAAGCCGCCCTCGGCCGACAGCGAGAAGACATAATTGCCAAAGGGCTTCCAATATTGGCGCGCATCAACATTTGACCGGATATAATTGACGCTGCCGCCAAGCCCGGCGAAATCCTGACTAAAGACAAAGCGGCGGCCTCGCGTTGGCCGCAAGCGATTGTCCAGATCGTCAAACACAAGGCTGTAGCCAACGGAGGACGTTGTGCGCTTACCAATTGCATCGCACAAATAACGGCCCGCCAAGAAGGGATCGCACTGGCCATTATAATAATAGGTCAGCTCATTCAGCGACACATCATCAAAGCTGAGGCCATAACGCACAGCAAAGGACCAATATTCGGTAATCGGCGCCCCCATACGCACCTGCATACCCGTTGTGATCTGCTGATAGGTGGTCTGGCGCGACTGGTTGATGAAGTTGAAGGAATTCAAATCCCGACGGAACACGTCCGCACCCAGTGCGATGTTCCGGTCCATGAAATAAGGCTCAGTAAAGCCGAGTTCGACGGATTTGGAATATTGCGAATAGTTTACACCCGCGCGCAATTCCTGGCCCTTGCCGCGGAAATTACGCTGGCGGATTGAGAAGTTGATGATGAAGCGTTCCAGCGACGAGAAGCCGGCAGACAATTGCAATTCGCCCGTCGCCTTTTCTTCAACATTCGCTTGCAGAACAATACGGTCCGGCGTTGAGCCGGGCTTTTGTTCAATTTGCAGCTTTTCCTGAAAATAGCCGAGGCTCTGAATACGATCCGAAGACCGCTTCACTTGGAAGCTGTTAAACGGATCGCCTTCGGCCAAGCGGAATTCACGCCGAATAACCTTATCCAGTGTTGTCGTATTTCCGTTAATGTCCACCCGCTCAACATAAACGCGCGGCGCATCGCTAATCTTATAGGCGATCGACATGGTGCGCGCGTCTTTATCGCGCACAAAATCTGGGTTCACTTCGGCAAAGGCATAACCAAATAGGCCAGCGGCTTGCGTCAGGCTTTCAACAGTGTCTTCCACCAGCTTGGCATCATACCAATTGCCCTTGCGCGTCGCGAGCGTATCAGCCCGAGGCTTATAATCACGCAATTCGCTGTCGATGGTCACATCGCCAAACTTATAGCGATCCCCCTCTTCCACCAGATAGGTCACAATGAAATCACGTTTGTCCGGTGTCAGCTCTGCCGTGGCAGAGACAACACGGAAATCCGCATAGCCCTGCATCAAATAGAATTGCCGCATCTTGGACTGGTCATAGGCCAGCTTATCAGGGTCGTAGCTGTCCTTTGACGAGAAGAAGCCGAAAAAGCTCGATGGCCGGGTGGCCATTTCGCTAATGATTTTCTTGTCAGAGAATTTCTCGTTGCCGAGAATATTGATCTGGCGAACCTTAGATTTTGGGCCTTCGCTAATCTCAAAGATGATATCGACGCGGTTCTGGTCGAGCTTGACCATCTTGGGCTCAACAATGGCCGCATAGCGGCCTTGGCGTTGATAAAGCTCAATGATCCGGGCGACATCGGCACGAACCTTAGACCGGGTGAAGATTTGGCGCGGCGCAATCTTAATCTCAGGGCGGATTTTCTCGTCCTTCAGGCGCTTATTGCCTTCAAGAACGATGCGGTTGATGACTGGGTTTTCCTGAACCTCAATCGTCAAATCGCCTGCATTGTCGCGGATTTGCACATCGGCAAACAGCTCGGTGTCGAGCAACTGGCGCAAGGCATCGTCAAGGGCTTCCACCGTGTAAAGCTGGCCTGGGCGTAGCGTGATGTAGGACCGCACAGTATCTGGCTCAATCCGCTGTGACCCGGTGACGTTAATCGATTTAATGCTGCCAACAGTCTGCGGGGCGAGGCTGGTGACGGGCGGTGCCGGTTCCGCTTGCGCCGGGATGGGCTGTGCCGCGGCGCGGCGCGTGCGTTGCTGTGCTTCCGCCGGCGAGATGAGCGCCGGCAACGCTGTGCCAAGCAGCAGCGCAGTCAGACACCGATTGCGGAAACGGACAGTTTCGATTTTACCCACACGCTCTCTCATTCACCAATAAAGGACGTTTACCGCCCTGTTTCATTATCCGCCCAGCCCCGTCACTTGCCACAGACCCAGCGAACCAAGGTCATTGAACGTAACGAACAGCATCAATGCCAATAAGGCATACATACCGGAGCGGAAGGCAATTTCCATTGTTCTTGGACTTACCGGACGCCGCTGGATAGCCTCAACCGCATAGAAGCTGAGATGACCGCCATCAAGCATAGGAACTGGCAACAGGTTAATGAACCCGAGGTTAATTGAAATGAGGGCCGCCAGATAGAGGAAAGGCTGCCACCCCAATTCTGCTGCTTCCCCAGAAACCTTGGCAATTTTAATCGGCCCACCAAGCTCCGCCACTGAGCGACGGCCCGTTATCACCTGCCAAATGCCAGTTGCCATGCGGTCGATAATCGCACCTGTCCGCTCAACCCCACTCACCAGGCTTTGACCAAGCGATAAATCGCGGATCATTTCCTCGGCTGCTGGCATGATGCCGATTCGACCAATGCGATACTCATTCCCAAAGCGATCTTTGGACACAACAACGCTTGGCGTCATCTGTGCCGTCAGCTCCTGGCCAGACCGCATATAGGTGACTGTCAACGTCATCCCGGGGCGATCTTGCACCAATGGGTAGATATCCTGAAAATTCTCAATGGTGCGGCCATTCACTTCCGTGATCCGATCACCAGAGGCCAGACCCGCGCGCGCCGCAGGGCTGTCAGGCGCGACAGAAGCAATGACGGGTGGGCGATGCGGCTCACCATAAGCATAAGCAAAGCCAGCCAGAATAAGGACAGCCGTAATAAGATTTGCCACAGGGCCAGCCAGAACAATCAGCGCCCTTTGCCCTAGGGGTTTCGCATGAAACACACCTGCCCGGTCTTCCGCTGGCAAACTGCGCCATTGCGCGTCTTCCATGCTGGCGCCGTTCATATCGCCAACAAACCGGACATAGCCACCCAAGGGTAGCCAGCCAATTTTCCACCGCGTGCCGAGCCGGTCAGTCCACCCAAAAACTTCGCGGCCAAAGCCAATTGAGAAAGCCTCAACCTTCACGCCAAACCAGCGCGCGACGAGAAAATGGCCCATCTCGTGCACAAAGACGAGCGGACCAATAATCAGGATAAAGCTCAGGATCGTCCAGAAAAAGCCGGGCGAACTCATCATGCGGCTACCGCCTCCACCTGCTGCGCGGCACGACGTCGTGCCTCACTGTCCAGCGCCAATATGTCAGCAATAGTGGCTGGCACGGGAGCGTCATACCCGGCCAATACAGATTCCACAACGCTGGGGATGTCCATAAACCCAATGCGCTTGTCCAAAAATGCAGCGACTGCAATTTCATTTGCAGCGTTAAGAATGGCAGGCGCGCCGCGACCTTGGGCCAGTGCATCTTTCGCCAACTGCAAACAGGGAAAGCGCACCAAATCTGGCTCTTCAAAGCTCAGCTGGGCAATTTTTGCCAAATCCAACCGCTCTACTGGCGCGGGCATTCGGTCTGGCCAGGCGAGACAATAAGAAATTGGCGTGCGCATATCAGGCGAGCCCAATTGTGCGAGAACCGAACCATCCTGATATTCCACCATGCTGTGGATCACGGATTGCGGGTGCACAATCACGTCCAACTGATCCACAGCAACGGGGAAAAGATGATAGGCTTCGATAAGTTCTAGCCCCTTGTTCATCAAGCTGGCGGAATCGACCGAGATTTTGGCGCCCATTGACCAATTGGGATGTTTGACGGCCTGTTCGGGAGTTACCTTACACAGCATGTCTGCGTCCAATTGACGAAATGGTCCCCCACTTGCCGTCAAAATGACACGACGGACTTGAGCTGCATTCTCGCGCTCAAAGCACTGAAAAATAGCATTATGCTCAGAATCCACGGGCAATAACGTCGCCCCATGGTCCCGCACAGCAGCCATCAGAACATCGCCTGCCGAAACCAGCGATTCCTTATTCGCTAAGGCAATCGTCCCGCCGCGCCGGATGGCAGCCATAACAGGCTCTAGACCCGCACAGCCCACAATCGAAGCCATGGTCCAATCCGCACCACAGGCTGCCGCATCAATTACGGCTGCACGCCCGGCAGAAACCTCAATCCCCGTCCCCGCCAAAGCGGCTTTCAGCGCGGCATAATGGCTTTCATCGCCAATCACGGCGCGCTTCGCCTTTACGTCCTTTGCCGCTTGGGCCAACCCGTCGACATTGGCTTGGGCTGTCAACACCTCAACCGAAAACGCATCAGGCTGCCGGCGGACCAGATCCAAGGTGGATTGGCCTATGGAGCCCGTTGCCCCAAGAATGGAAAGTGATTTCATCCCCAGCGCCTAGGCCCAGAACCAAATCAAAAGCGCAGCCACTGGCAAAGCTGTGACAACCCCATCCAGACGATCCAAAACGCCGCCATGGCCGGGAATAAGCGCCCCGCTATCTTTCACTCCGGCGCGGCGCTTCATCCAGCTTTCAAAAAAGTCTCCCGCTTGGGCAATCAGCGCCAAAGCTGGGCTGGCAAGCGCCAGATGCGTGGGTAATGTCGTATAGCTGGCAAGCATCCAGCCAAGCAAAAATGCCCCCGCCATGCCGCCGAGCAAGCCGGACCAAGTTTTATTTGGGCTAATTTTCGGGGCGACTTTGGGACCGCCAAAGCTGCGTCCCGCAAAATAGGCCCCAATATCTGTCGCCCAGACCAAAGAGAGGGCCCAAAAGGCGAGCAATAAGCCATCCTCTTGCATCCGAAGCCATAACAATGCGGTGATTGGCAGGCCAACATAAATGGCCCCGCTGGCCAGCCACAGGTTACGCGTACCCAGACGCAGAACCAGAAAAACGCCAAGAAATGCAATTGCGACGAGGACGCTGGGGCCTGCCGCAATAGGAGATAGCAAAGCCAAGGGCACGCACATAGCATATTGCGCAAAGCGACGATGCTCTTGCCCCTGTGTCAGGCCCGCCCATTCGCCCATCATCAACAAGCCAACAATCGTGGCCAAGACCCAAAGCGCATTCCCCCCCAACCATAGCTCTAAGGCGGCTATGACGATGAGGAAAATCCCAGTGATTGAGCGTTGAACGAGTTCAGGAGTCACAGGCCACCAAAGCGCCGCTCGCGTGCAGCATAAACATTTAAGGCATCTGCCAAATGGCTCTTGCCGAAATCAGGCCAGAGCGTGTCGACAAACATAAGCTCGGCATAAGCTGCTTGCCACATCAAGAAATTAGAGAGGCGCTGCTCTCCCGATGTCCGAATAATCAAATCCGGTGGCGGAATATCAGCGGTATAGAGCCGGGCTTCCAGCGCTGCTGCATCAATAGCGTTCACATCCAAAACGCCCTGACGCACATCTGCTGCCAAGGACTGCGCGGCACGCGCAATTTCTGCCTGTGACCCATAATTCAGGGCGATGACGAGCGTTGTCCGCGTATTGCCTGCCGTGTCTTGAACAGCCCTGTCGATCAGATCGACCAGATCAGGCTGCAATGTCTGATACTCGCCAATCACCTTCAGCCGCACGCCATTTTGCTGCAGCTCTTTTACATCATGCTCAATAAAATGACGCAAAAGGGCCATCAAATCGCTGACCTCATCCGCAGGACGCCGCCAATTCTCGGTGGAAAAGGCATAGAGGGTCAAAACCTCAACCCCCAAATCCCCGGCAGCGCGGGCGACAACCTTCGCCGCTTCCACGCCTTTTTTATGCCCAGCAATACGCGGCAAAAGCCGGCGTTTGGCCCAGCGTCCATTGCCGTCCATAATGATCGCGACATGGCGAGGCGGCTTTGCCCCCTGCCCCGACGCAATGTTGGGGGCGGCCGCCAGTGTCACTTGCCGAGAATTTCCTTTTCCTTAGCAGCAAGGGCGGAATCAATCTCGGCAATGGTTGCATCCGTCATCTTTTGCACTTCAGCTTCCAGACGCTTGCGATCATCCTCGCTAATATCTTTCTTCTTTTCATCAGTCTTCAGCGCATCATTGCCGTCACGGCGTACATTGCGCGCGGCAATCTTCGCTTTTTCAGCATATTGATGGGCAAGCTTTACCAATTCCTTACGACGTTCCTCGGTCATATCAGGAATGGGCAGACGGATGTTCTGGCCGTCCACAATCGGGTTGATCCCCAAGCCAGCCGAGCGAATTGCCTTTTCCACTGGCGTTACGTTCGACTTGTCCCAAACTTGTACCGACAGCAAGCGCGGTTCAGGCGCCGAGACGGTGGCCACCTGATTGAGCGGCATATTCGCGCCATAAACTTCCACCTGAATGGGGTCGAGCAGCGACGTATTGGCGCGGCCAGTCCGCAAACCTGCAAGATCGCTTTTCAGCGACTCCACAGCGCCATTCATCCGGCGTTCGATATCGGCCTTATCATAGGCTGGCATGATCCTGCTCCCTTAAGCTTGGTTGGTGACGATCGTCGCCGTTCCCTCACCCGCCAGGACCCGGGCAAGATTGCCCTCCTCACGGATCGAAAAGACAACGATCGGAATATTATTATCACGGCACAAGGCGACAGCACTTGCATCCATGACTTTCAAATTATCAGACAAAACAGTGTCAAAGCCCACGCTGTCATAGCGCTTGGCATCAGGCACAAGCTTGGGATCAGCATCATAGACGCCATCCACACTTGTGCCTTTGAACAGGGCATCGCACTTCATTTCGGCCGCCCGCAAAGCCGCACCACTATCTGTCGTGAAATAGGGGCTACCGACGCCAGCTGCAAAAATAACGACGCGACCTTTTTGAATATGGCGCTCTGCCCGGCGACGAATGACGGGCTCACACACTTGATCCATCTGAATGGCAGATTGCACGCGGGTATCAACGCCCAGCTGCTCCAGCGCATTTTGCATCGCGAGCGCATTCATGACAGTTGCCAACATGCCCATATAATCGGCTTGCGCCCGATCCATTCCTTTGGCGGCCCCTGCCATGCCGCGGAAGATATTTCCGCCGCCAATAACGAGGCACAGCTCAAAGCCAGCATCTTTTGCGGCTTTCACTTCTTGCGCCATGCGCGCGACAGTTTCGGGGTTAATGCCAAAGGGCTGATCGCCCATGAGGACTTCGCCAGACAGCTTCAGAAGAATGCGTTTGAAGCTAGGGCGCGACATGATCCGTGGTCTCTCTCAACAAGGCACTGAAAAACAGCAAGGCGCGCACCCTAATGCGGGTGCGCGCCCTTGCCAAGCGTCAGACTTAGAGGCCTGCTGCTGCAGCGACTTCTGCAGCGAAATCGCTTTCTTCCTTTTCGATGCCTTCACCGAGCTGGAAGCGGACATAGTCCTTCAAGACAATCGAGGTGCCAGCTTCTTTGCCAGCTGCCGCGACAACGTCAGAGATTTTGGTTTTGCCATCCATCACGAACAGCTGGTTGAGCAAAGCGTTTTCCTTGACGAACTTGGCGACTGCGCCATCGACCATCTTGGCAATCACATCAGCCGGCTTGCCGCTTTCGGCAGCCTTTTCCGATGCAATCTTGCGCTCACGCTCAATCATGTCAGCCGGAATGCCGCTTTCGTCGAGCGCTAGCGGGAAAGCCGCGGCCACGTGCATGGCCAATTGGCGACCCAAAGCGTCAAGCGTTGCAACCGGAGCGTCCGATTCCAGCGCGACAAGCACGCCAATCTTGCCCATGCCGGGAACAACCTGGTTGTGGACATAGGCCACAACGGCACCCTTATCGACCGAGAGACGACGCGCACGACGCAGCGTTTGGTTTTCACCAATGGTTGCAATGTTGTTGGTCAGCACTTCAGCAACGGTTCCGCCCGTCGGATAGGCTTCGTTCGCGAGCGCCTCGACATCATCGCCCTTGGCGAGCGCAATTTGCGTCACGTTGCGAACAAAGTCTTGGAACTGGTCGTTCTTCGCCACGAAGTCAGTTTCCGAGTTCACTTCAACAGCGGCACCCGACGTGCCATTAACAGCAACGCCAACCAGGCCTTCAGCAGCTGTACGGCTCGACTTCTTCGACGCTGTTGCCAAGCCCTTGGCGCGCAGCCAATCAACGGCGGCTTCCATATCACCATTGGCTTCGGCAAGCGCCTTTTTGCAATCCATCATGCCCGCGCCAGATTTTTCGCGCAGATCCTTGACCATTGCCGCAGTAATTTCTGCCATGTTCTTGTCCTTTCGGTTCTAAATGCCGTCACCCCCGCCGAAGCGGGGGATCATGGGCCGCGCCAAGGCGCGTTATGACGTCCCGACGATGCGGGAATGACGGAAAATGGGTTTAGGCGTCGGCGAGAACAGCTTCAGCCGGCGGCTCGTCCATAGCGCCCAGATCGGCACCACGGGCTGCTGCGCCCTGCTGACCACCGCGCGTTGCAGCAGTCGCCACAGCTTCGCAGTAGAGACGGATCGCGCGGCTTGCATCGTCATTGCCCGGAACCGGGAATGAAATGCCATCCGGCGAGACGTTTGAGTCAAGAATCGCAACGACTGGAATACCAAGGACATTGGCTTCCTTAATCGCGAGTTCTTCCTTGTTCGCGTCAATCACGAACATCACGTCGGGAATGCCGCCCATATCGCGGATACCACCAAGCGACAGTTCCAGCTTGTCGCGTTCACGCGTCATCTGAAGAACTTCCTTCTTGGTGAAGCCCGAGGTGTCGCCATTCAGCGTTTCTTCCATCGACTTCAGGCGCTTGATCGAGCCCGAGATGGTCTTCCAGTTGGTGAGCATACCGCCCAGCCAACGGTGGTTTACGAAATGCTGACCCGAAGCGCGGGCTGCATCTGCAATCGGCCCTTGCGCCTGGCGCTTGGTGCCAACGAACAGAACCTTACCGCCGCGTGCCGCCGTCTGCGACACAAAGTCGAGCGCGCGAGCAAACAACGGAACAGATTGCGACAAATCTAGAATATGCACGCCATTGCGATCACCAAAGATGTAAGGTTTCATCTTCGGGTTCCAGCGGTGCGTCTGGTGGCCAAAATGCGCGCCAGCTTCCAACAGCTGGTGCATCGTGACAGTCGGTGCTGCCATGGGATAGTCTCCTTCCGGTTGGTCCACTGGGCAGCGAGAACGAAGCAAACGCTTCGCACCGGGATATGTGCCGCCCATGCGGGATTGAGGCGCGCCCCTTAGCTCGGCTGCATCGGCTTGGCAAGCCTTTGCCGCGGAAAAAAGGCGATCAGGGCAACCCCAGCGCCTTATGGTTTTGGAGCGATAATCGCCATTTGGGATGCTCCATCACAAATTGGATTGCCGCCTTCACATTCTCAGCGCGCGCAATGCTGTCCATTGGCTGGATAAGAAAATGGTCAAAATGCCATGCCTCCATCGCTTGCCAATCGCTTCCGGCCTGCGGCCATACGAGCTTTAATTCATTGCCGCTGGTTTGAACCACTTCACTGCCCGCTTTGGGGCTAATGCACAGCCAATCAATGCCCGCGACCGCCGGAATTGTCCCATTACTCTCAACGCCAATTTCAAAGCCATGCGCATGGAGTGCCTCAATCAAGCGCGTGTCGAGCTGTAACATCGGTTCACCGCCGGTGATGACGACATAGGGGCGTGCACCGGGTGAAATAGTGCCCCAAAGATCAGCGACCTTACCAGCCAATGCTGACGCATCAGCATATTTACCGCCATTCTCACCATTGGTGCCAACAAAATCGGTATCACAAAATTGGCAAATCGCGTCAGCCCTGTCCGCTTCGCGTCCGGACCAGAGATTGCAGCCAGAAAAGCGCAAAAACACAGCACGCCGACCCGCTTGCGCGCCTTCCCCCTGCAATGTCAGGAACATCTCCTTAACTGCGTAGCTCATGGCTGCACTGCATAGTGTGTAGGATCGGAAATACCGGCCTCTTCAAAGCCCTTATGCCGCAGGCGGCAACTATCACATTCGCCGCAATGCTTGCCGTCAGGAGTTGGGTCATAACACGACCAGCTGATACCAAAATCGACACCCAAGGCTGTGCCCGTGCGAATAATGTCTGCCTTCGTCATTTTGACCAAGGGGGTGTGGATTTGAAAAGGATTACCCTCAACCCCAGCCTTAGTCGCCAAATTGGCCATGACTTCAAACGCCTGAATGAAATCAGCGCGGCAATCTGGGTAGCCAGAATAATCCAACGCATTCACACCAATGCCAATATCGCGCGCGCCAACTGCTTCTGCCCAGCCCAAGCAGAGCGACAAGAAAATGGTGTTGCGTGCAGGCACATAGGTAATGGGGATCCCCTCCCCCACACCAGATTTGGGAACAGCAATATCAGCGTCAGTCAGCGCTGAGCCGCCAAACCGGGACAGATCAAGCGGCAAGACAACATGCCGCTCCGCCGCCATGGCCTGCGCAACGCGTGCTGCTGCTTCGAGCTCAATTCTATGGCGTTGGTTGTAATCAATGGTCAGCGCAAAAAGGCGCCATCCTGCCGCGCGCGCCATGGCTGCGACAACCAGCGAATCCAGCCCGCCCGATATAAGCGCAACGACTGCGCCGCCTTCTGGTGCTTTAGGGAAAGTCATGCCGCCAGCTAAAGCGAGATGCGCCGCGTTTCAAGCAAAGGTCGCGCAAAAGAAGCGGGCCACCCCAAAAGAGCAGCCCGCAGGGATCATTTCATAAGGGATCTGAAGCCACCATGAAGAAGACTTCAATCCTGCAATACTCCAGGAAACATTAACAATAGACTAACAAAGAACGATTATTTCTTCATACTACTGCACTCGCCAATACGCCGCGCTTGATAACGCCATTGAAACGGCGTCTGCCGAACCATGCCTTGGGTCTCAATCTGCAGTAGCCGCGGTGTTTCCACTCGAATATCTGTTTGACCACTGCCTGTGCCGGCGCAGCTATAATGAACCGCCACGCTGTTCTCGGTGCTGGAAATTACAAAGCGTGAACAGGTAAGTCCGGGATGCGCCAACTGAGTTAAAACAAGGGGGTCTGCGACGCACATCGTCCGCCCGCCATCGCGCACGTCCTTGGACTGAATATCCCATAGGCCCGGCTCAATCTTGCGGAGAACGGACAAATCCGCCGCATGAAGCGCAGCCGTGCCGACTAGCATGGCGAACGCACCACCGCCCAGCACCACCCGTCGAAATCTATCAGTCCACACCATAATTCTCCTGACCAAGCGCCAAGGTAGGAGCACTACGCCTCTAAAATGCAGAAATAATGTCAACCGGCCAGATATTCAAATGCGAACGGCTCCACGCCACTCACGAAATCTGCACTGGAAAAATCTTTGAGCAAAACGCGCAATCAATGGAGATAACGCCTTTGTCATCCGCCATGTCGCGCTGTTCTTCCTCAGAAAACCGCAAAATGACGGACCGAACATAGTCCGCATCACATCGACAGCCCTTACGCAGCGCCTGACCGTCCAGAATCCTAACTTGGTCTTCCTCGTGGAATAGCCGCCAGATGATGTCATCAAGCGGCAGCGCCGGGTCAGTCAGTTCTTCCGTCGAAATTGTGTGTGCAAGGATGGACACATGTTCCCATTCCGGGTGGTCATGGCGCACATGCAGGCGTTCTCGACCAACTTCGCCCTCGGGCAAATGCTGAACAAGAATTCCGCCAGCGATATCGCCTGACATAGCCGTACGAACAAGGCTGGGGATCTGCTCTGATTGAGCAAAATAATGCTCAATTGCTTCGCCCAAATGCGCCCCCTCTAGCGGCACAATGCCCTGATACCGCTCTTTGGTTAATGCCTGGTCGAAGGTAATCGCCAGATAGCCTTTCCCAAACAGAGTCTGAAGATCCGGATCATGTGGGAGAGCCGCAATTTTCTCGGGATCATGCTTTACATAGCCGCGGACTTCACCCGCATGATAATCGCAAACCAACAGCTCAATCGCGCCGTCTTCGGTTTGCGCCTGCATGGTCATCTGACCATCATCGGACTTGAGTGTCGTGCCCAAAAGTGCAGCAATCACCAATGCTTCGGCTAACAGCTTTTCAACGGCAGGGGGATAGCCATGGGCTTGCAGCACCTGTTCCAGCACGGGGCCGAGGCGCACCACACGGCCGCGTGCATGGCGGCTGGCAATCGTAAAGCCAAGAACGCAGTCCATATCAGCCATTAAAGCAGCCCCAGCGCCCAGAGAAGAATAGACTTCTGCGCATGGATCCGGTTTTCCGCCTCATCCCAAATCAAGGATTGCGGCCCATCCAGAACCGCGTCCGTTGCCTCTTCGCCGCGATGCGCGGGCAGACAGTGAAGGAAACGCGCATCAGGCTTTGCTTTGGCCATCAGGGCCTCATTCACTTGAAAGGGGAACATGGCCGCAATCTTGTTGTGCGCATGATCCTGCCCCATGGAGACCCAAGTGTCGGTCACCACAATATCCGCGCCATCCACTGCAGCGGCGGCGTCCGCAATGATATCAATACGTGCGCCTTGGGCACGGGCCTGTGCCACAAAATTCGCGTCCGGCTCATAGCCTTGCGGACACCCAGCCCGAACATTGAATTTCATCAATCCAGCAGCCTCGATGATCGAGGCGAGCACATTATTGCCATCCCCCAACCAGGCAACTTCCAGCCCCGGCAGCGCCTTGCCCTGCTCAAGGATCGTCAGCAAATCTGCGACAATCTGACAGGGGTGGGAAAGGTCGGTCAGGCCATTAATCACCGGAACCGAGGAATAGGCCGCCAGTTCCTCAACCTTGGCATGATCATCAGTGCGGATCACTATGGCGTCCACCATGCGCGAGAGAACACGCGCCGTATCGGCCACCGTTTCGCCCCGACCCAATTGCATCTGGCCTGCCGCCATGAACATCGCGTCGCCACCCAATTGCCGCATCGCCATTTCAAAGCTGACGCGCGTGCGGGTGGAGTTTTTCTCAAAAATCATACCCAAAGTATGATCTTTCAACGGCGCATCGGCGTCTGCGCGGCCTTTGGGCCAGCCTTGGCGTGCTGACTTACGCGCCAAGGCATCATTCAAAATCGCCGCCAGCGCATCTGCCCCGGCGTCTGCAAGATTAAGAAAATGCCGGGTCACGCGGCATCCGGCAGCGTAAAGCTGGCCGCCCCCGCAGAGAGCTTTTCAACACATTCCGCAATATGGCTATCGTCAATGATCAGCGGCGGCAAAATGCGAACCACATTGTCGCCTGCAGCCACGGTCAACAGCCCGTGATTATCACGCAAATGCGCGACAAAAGCGCGGCTATCGACCTTCAACTTCAGCCCCAGCATCAGACCTACGCCACGTACGCTATCAAATAACATATCGTGATTGGGGATCATCTGCTCAAGGCTCGCGCGCAGGCGCTCACCCTTGGCCTTCACATTGTCCATGAAGTCGGGTTCCAGAATGACATCGAGAACAGCCATGCCCGCAGCACAGGCCAGCGGATTGCCGCCATAGGTGCTGCCATGCGTCCCGGCGACCATGCCAGCGGCTGCCTTTTCCGTTGCCAGACACGCCCCAACGGGGAAGCCACCGCCAATGCCCTTGGCCGAGGCAACCACATCAGGGATGACCCCAAAATGCTCATAGGCATAGAGATAGCCGGTACGCGCAACACCGCACTGAACTTCATCAAAAACCAAAATCAGGTCTTGCTCGTCACAAATGTCACGCAGGCCCTGCAGAAACTCTTGGCTGGCCGGGCGGATGCCGCCCTCCCCTTGAATGGGTTCGACGAGGAAGCCTGCAGTATGTTCGTTCACAGCGGCGCGTGCTGCCTCTAGATCATCAAAAGGCACAACAACAAAGCCTTCGAGCAACGGCGCAAATCCATCGCGCAGCTTTTCCTGATCCGTGGCCGAAATTGTCGCCATCGTCCGACCATGAAAGGCGTTCTTGAACGTAATCAGCACATTCTTGTGCGGATTGCCCTTGGCGTCATGATAGCGCCGGGCAGTCTTAATCGCGCACTCCACAGCTTCAGCACCCGAATTGGTGAAGAAAACTGTATCTGCAAAGCAGTTATCCACCAGACGCTGGGCAAAGGCCTCGCCCTGCGGGCTGCCATAAAGGTTGGAGACGTGCATCAACGTCGCCGCCTGATCGGCAATGGCCTTGCTGAGATGCGGATGTCCATGGCCAAGCAAGTTCACGGCAATGCCGCTGGCAAAGTCCAAAGCACGGCGACCATCCTCGCTAATGAGGTAGCACCCCTCCCCTTTCACCGGGCGGAAACCACACCGGGGATAGACAGGCATCAAGGGCGTGATCGTCATGGCTTTTGGCCTCCTGTTCAACCGCAATGTAAAAAGGCGGCCAAGCGGGCCGCCTTGAAGCGAGCCAGACTTATAGAGATGCGCAAAAGCGGGGACAACCCCCGCTGAAGGACCAGCCTAGTTCTTAATCTTCCACCCGCTTTTCAGCAGGGCGTAGCACAAAGCTGCCAAGCCAAGATTAATCACGGCCAACAACCCGAGACCAAAGCCCAACGGGATGTCTGCCTGCCCAATAAAGCCGTAACGGAAGCCAGCAATCGCATAATGAAAGGGGTTGGCGTGGCTAATCGCGGCGAAAGTCGGTGCAAGCTTATCCACTGAATAGAAGGTGCCAGATAGCAAGGCGAGTGGCGCCACAACAAAATTGGTAACGGCGGCGGCATGATCAAATTTTTCAGCCCAAATGGACGTTAAAACCCCCATGAACGCGAGCATAGCTGATCCAAGAAGACCGAAAAGCACGATTGCCCAAATATGCTGCGGCATCACATGCACGCCCGGCCACAGCAGCATTGCCCCCCAGATGGTGAACCCAACCAATATCGCCCGGGTGATAGCGGCGCCCGCCAAACCAAACAGCACTTCCCCCGTGGACAAAGGCGGCATCAAATAATCTACAATTGTGCCTTGAATCTTACCCACCAGCAAAGAGAAGCTCGAATTCGCAAAAGAATTCTGCATCATGCCCATGATGATGAGGCCCGGCGCGATAAAATCAGCAAAGGGAACACCCAGCACAGATGGCTTCACGCCCCCCAAGGCAACCGTGAAAATCACCAGATATAAGAGGGTCGTCAGCGCGGGTGCCCAGATAGTCTGGAGTTGCACCTTGAAAAAGCGACGAACTTCCTTCAAATAAAGGGCTTGCAGACCTCCCCAGTTGACCGAACGAATGGCCGGGACGCCGGGCTGGCTGTGTATTGCAATTTCTGACTCGCTGTTCATAGCCTAATCGCCTATCGGCTAGCGCCGGTTGTCGCAAGGGCTGCGGCAGATACAAGCTATTGAAGTGGTGAAAGCATGTCTTGGACCGATGAGCGGATCGAACAGCTAAGGGCGATGTGGAGCAAGGGGATGACCGCGTCCCAAATCGCTGAAGAGCTTGGTGGCGTCAGCCGCAATGCCGTTATCGGCAAAGCGCATCGTCTTGGCCTGCAATCTCGCCCCTCGCCTGTAAAATCTTCGGATGGCGAAGGCGGCTCAACGCGTAAGGCTGCAACGCCCAAGCCAAAGCCTGCAGCAGCTGCCGCAACGCCCGCCGCGCCCAAGCCGGCGCCAGCGCCGCGCGTAGCCCCGCCGCCCGTGCAAACGACACCACGGTCCACCAACCCTGATCAAATGCCACCCACCATCCGGTCGATTGGCCCGGGTGGCTTTGTCCGCCAAAATCCGGGTGAACAGTCTGCGCCGCCGCCGCCCGCGCCGCCGCGCCGCTTGGTGCCTGCACGCCCCAGCCCAGAAATCGCAGACAAGACATCGCTGCTCGATTTGAATGATCGCATTTGCAAATGGCCTTTGGGCCACCCCGGTGAGCCTGATTTCCACTTTTGTGGGGAAAAGGTAAATCCCGGCTTCCCCTATTGCGTGGAGCATTGTGGCTTGGCCTATCAGGCGCAAATGCCACGGCGTGACCGCAAGCCACTGCCTTTTGCAGTGCCGGGTGCAAAACCCAGCGGGGGATAAGTCAAAAGTCCAGCTTGCACGGCTGACTCGCGTCCGCCTATAGCTGGAGCATGTCTGACGATCTGTTCGCGTCCGCTTCTACAAGCTCTGGCGGCTATGATGCCTCATCTATTGAGGTGTTGGAGGGTCTTGAGCCTGTTCGTCGGCGCCCCGGCATGTATATTGGCGGCACGGACGAACGCGCCTATCACCATCTCGCGGCCGAAGTTCTCGACAATGCAATGGACGAAGCCGTTGCGGGCCATGCAACGCGGATCGAAATCAGCCTTGAACCGGGCAATCGCCTGACCATCACGGATAATGGCCGCGGCATCCCGGTCGATCCGCATCCCAAATATCCCGACAAATCGGCACTAGAAGTCATTCTTTCGACGCTCCATTCGGGCGGCAAGTTCAATGGCAAGGCTTATGCCACCTCAGGCGGCCTGCACGGCGTTGGCGTTTCCGTCGTCAATGCATTGTCGACAGACACTGTCGTTGAAGTCGCTCGGAACAAAGAATTGTTCCGCCAACGCTTTTCGCGCGGGCAGACGCTTGGTCCGTTGGAAAAGCTGGGGCCTGTCAATAATCGCCGCGGCACGAGTGTCAGCTTCACCCCAGACACTGAGATTTTTGGCGAGATGAGCTTTAAGCCGAGCCGTTTGTTCAAGCTGGCCCGCTCTAAAGCCTATCTCTTTGCAGGCGTTGAAATTCGCTGGAAATGCACACCATCCCTCATCACGGATGACACGCCGGCAGAAGCGGTTTTCCAATTCCCCGGTGGCCTTGCTGACCATTTGCGTGAGCAAATTGGTGATCGGGAATGTGTGACGGCTGATTTTTTCAGCGGCAATCAGGAATTCCCCGACGAACAGGGCCGGGTTGAATGGGCAGTTGCTTGGCCGCTCTGGTCCGAAGGCAGCTATAGCTATTATTGCAACACCATCCCCACCCCGGATGGCGGGACGCATGAAGCTGGTCTGCGTGCGGCCATTGTTAAAGGCATTCGCAGCTTTGGCGCGCTGGTTGGCTTGAAAAAGGCGGAAGGCCTGCAAGCAGAAGATGTCGTGACGGGTGCAGAGATTATGCTCTCCGTCTTCATCCGCGACCCGCAATTCCAAAGCCAAACCAAAGACCGGCTAACCTCACCCGAAGCAGCAAAGCTGGTCGAAAATGCGGTGCGCGACCATTTTGACCATTTCTTGGCCGATAACATGGATCGCGGCAAAGCCTTGCTGGGCTTTATGCTCGATCGCATGGACGATCGGCTCCGGCGCAAGGCCGAAAAGGAAATTAAGCGCAAGACGGCTACATCAGCCCGTAAATTGCGTCTGCCCGGCAAATTGACAGATTGTTCTGAAGACGGGCCAGAGAATACGGAGTTATTCATTGTTGAAGGCGATAGCGCAGGCGGTTCTGCCAAGCAGGCGCGCAACCGCAAAACACAAGCTATTTTGCCTATTCGCGGTAAGATTTTGAATGTGGCCTCGGCCACGTCAGATAAGATACGCGCCAACAGTGAAATTGCTGATCTGGCCCAAGCAATGGGCTGCGGGATGCGCAAAGACTGCAACCCAGATTTGCTGCGCTATGAACGCATTATCATCATGACGGACGCTGATGTCGATGGCGCTCATATTGCCACGCTGCTGATGACGTTCTTCTTCCAAGAAATGCCAGAAGTTGTGCGGCGCGGCCATTTGTTCATCGCGCAACCCCCGCTCTATCGCCTGACAGTTGGGGCAAAATCGCTTTACGCCAAAGATGATGCGCATCGTGCCGAAATCGAAGCGACTGAGTTTAAAGGCAAGAAGGTAGATGTTGCTCGTTTCAAAGGCTTGGGTGAAATGAACCCCGGCCAATTGAAGGAAACGACCATGGACCCGGCCACGCGATCTTTGATCCGCGTGACGTTGCCTCAGGAATATGAAGAACGCGCAGGCGTGCGTGATCTGGTCGATCGGTTGATGGGGAAAAACCCGGAGCATCGCTTCCGGTTCATTCAAGAAAATGCCGCGCGCATTGATGAAGAGGTGATTGACGCATGAAACCCTATGTCCTTCTGGCTGGTGTTGCACTGCTTGCCGGCTGTGGCTCGAACTCTTCGACCCAGAGCAGCGAAAGCGATGCATCCGCCTCTCCTCAGGCCCAACAAACAGCCTCAACTGGCGTTCGGCCTGATGGCTTTGCCCAGTGCGCCGCCTGCCATGCTGTTGCAAAAGGCGCGCCGCACGGATTGGGGCCAAATCTTTGGGGCGTTGCAGGCACCAAGGCCGGAGAACTGGCTGGCTACCAATTCTCGCCCGCGTTGAAGGCCTCTGGCCTTGTGTGGGATGAAGCCACACTCGATAAATGGCTCGAAAACCCGCGCGCCTTAGTCCCCGGCACCAAAATGTCTTATGGCGGCATGTCTGATGCTGCCGCGCGTAAAGAGCTTGTAACGTGGCTAATGGCTCAAAAATGAGCCTGTAGAATTTTAGGCTTGGCCCGCCCGTGCCAAAAGCTGGCGGGCCATATCTACATGCATGGCCTCTACCATGCGATCACGAAATCGCTCTGCACCGCCTGATGCCGCGGCCACTAAGGCGCGCGCCTCTTCTATTTCCTCCGCACTCGGGCAGAAGGCTTGATTGGCAGCCTCAATCTGATTGGGGTGGATCAGCGTCTTGCCATCAAAACCGAGCAATCGTCCCTCGGCACACTCCGCCGCCAGTGCGTCCGGCGCGTTCAAATCGTTAAAGACGGAATCTAGCGCCCAAACATCCCCCGCGCGCGCAGCCAGTAAGATGGATTGGAGGGCCATTGTCAGTGACGCACGGCCCGCTTTGGGTGGAAGGCGCAGTGCATGAGCAAGGTCATTCGCGCCAACTAAGAGGCCAGCCACATCTTCAACAGCGGCAATATCCGCTGCATTCAAAACCCCTTTTGGGG
>JBEEOY010000076.1:0-3555 GCA_041191345.1 Pseudomonadota bacterium | reverse complement strand
CAAAGGTCGAATCAGGGATAATGGAAAGCATGGCAAGTTTGACGGAAGACAGCGCAACCGCTGGCGGTGATCAGGGCGGCGTTCGTCGTCGTGACTTTATCAACGTCGCAGCGGCAAGTTTCGCAGGCGTGGGCGCCGTATCGGTGGCCCTCCCCCTTATCAATCAGATGAACCCTTCGGCAGACGTGCTGGCCGAAGCATCAACTGAAGTTGATGTTTCTGCGATTGCACCCGGCCAGGCGATCAAAACCATTTTCCGCAAACAGCCGCTGTTTGTGCGTCATCTGACGCCGGCAGAAATTGCTGCTGCTGAAAAAGTCCCGACATCGGAACTGCGCGATCCGCAATCGCTGGAAGACCGCACCAAGGCCGGCCACAAGCAGTGGCTCGTGACCATGGGCGTCTGCACCCATTTGGGCTGCGTGCCGCTGGGCGCGGCTTCGGGCGAAATCAAGGGTGAATTTGGCGGCTATTTCTGCCCGTGCCATGGCTCGCACTATGATACGGCAGGCCGCATCCGCAAAGGCCCGGCCCCGACGAACCTGATGGTTCCGGAATATGCCTTTACGTCTCCCACTGTCATCAAAGTCGGCTGAGGATCAGAGCTATGAGTTTTCCTTGGGCTAACGAATATAAGCCGTCCAACGCATTTACACGCTATTTGGACGAGCGGCTGCCTTTGCCGCGCTTCGTGTACAACGCTGTTGGGGCTGGCTATCCCGTCCCGCGCAACCTGAACTATTTCTGGAATTTCGGCGTTCTCGCTGGCGTTGCTTTGATGGTGCAGATTGTGACTGGCATTGTGCTCGCCATGCATTATGCGGCGGAAGGCACAATTGCTTTTGCCTCGGTGGAACACATCATGCGTGATGTGAACGCTGGCTGGTTCATCCGCTACGCGCACGCCAATGGCGCCTCGATGTTCTTCATCGTTGTGTACACCCATATTTTCCGTGGCCTGTTCTACGGATCATATAAGCCGCCGCGCGAAATGGTGTGGCATCTGGGCCTGGTTATCTTCTTGCTGATGATGGCGACTGCGTTCATGGGCTATGTGCTGCCTTGGGGCCAGATGAGCTTCTGGGGTGCCAAGGTGATCACGGGCCTGTTCGGCGCTATTCCTTTGGTGGGTGAGCCGATCCAGACCTGGCTGCTGGGTGGCTTTGCGCCAGATAATGCTGCGCTCAACCGCTTCTTCTCGCTTCACTATTTGCTGCCCTTTGTGATCTTGGGTGTCATCATCCTGCATATTTGGGCGCTCCACATTCCGGGCTCTTCCAACCCGACAGGCGTGGAAGTGAAGTCTGAGCAGGATACAGTGCCGTTCCACCCCTATTACACGGCCAAGGATGGCGTTGGGGTGGCTGCCTTCTTCCTGCTGTTTGCAAGCTTGGTGTTCTTTGCCCCGAACATGCTGGGCCACCCGGATAACTATATTCCGGCCAACCCGATGTCGACGCCGGCGCACATTGTGCCTGAATGGTATTTCTGGCCGTTCTACGCCATTTTGCGTGCCTTCACCGTCGACTTCTTCTTCATCCCGGCAAAGCTTCTGGGCGTGTTGGCGATGTTTGCCTCGATCCTCTTGCTGTTCTTCCTGCCTTGGCTGGATACGTCGGCAGTGCGGTCGGGCCATTATCGCCCGCTGTTCCGCAAGTTCTTCTGGTTTGGCCTGGTGCCCTGCGTGATCATTCTCGCATGGTGCGGCGGTGCCCCGGCTGAAGAGCCCTATGTAATTATTTCGCAAATCGCATCGGCTTATTACTTCGCGCACTTCTTGATCATTCTGCCGATCATCGCGCGCGTCGAAACGCCGAAGCCGCTTCCCAACTCCATTACCGAAGCTGTCCTGGCTAACCATGCCGGCGCCAAGCTTCAGCCTGCTGAATAAGGACCTTTCGACATGATCCGCATTGGTGCATTTCTTGTTGGGCTCTTTTTTGCTGGCTGGCTTGTTGTCTCGGCCGTGATGGGAGCATTTGCCTTCGTTTCGGAACCCCCGGCGAAAACCGCCGAAAAGGTGTTCCACAAATATCCCAAGGATGTTGACTTCTCGTTCAATGGTCCGCTGGGCAAATATGATCGCGCTCAGTTGCAGCGTGGCCTGCAAGTGTTTCGCGAAGTTTGCGCAGCATGCCACAGCCTTCACTATGTCTCGTTCCGCGATTTCGCGCAGCTTGGCTATAGCGAAGGCCAAGTGAAAACGATCGCGCAGGAATGGCCTGCTGAAACCCCGTCGATCAACCCGGATACGGGCGAAGCGACAACGCGCAAGCCCATTCCTACGGATAAGATTCCGGCGCCCTACGCAAATGATGTGGCTGCACGCGCTGCCAATAATAATGCCATTCCGCCAGATCTCTCGCTGATGACCAAGGCCCGTCATGATGGCTCGGCCTATGTCTATTCGCTGCTGACGGGCTATCAGAACCCGCCGGCTGAACTGGCGAAGAAATTCCCCGAAGCCATGCCGGGTAAGACGACGCACTATAACCCCTATTTCGCCAACCTGAACCTTGCGATGGCAGCTCCGCTGCACACGGATGGTCAGGTGACCTATGGCGAAGGTGCGCCCAAGCCGACTGTCGACCAGATGGCAAAGGACGTCTCGGCGTTCCTTACCTGGACGGCTGAACCCAAGCTGGAACAGCGCAAGCGCGCTGGCACAGCCGCGGTGATCTTCCTGCTGGTGTTCCTCGGCCTGTGCATTGGTGCCTATAAGAACATCTGGGCGGACAAGAAGGCGCAGGCCTAAACCCGCTTTGGGACACTAAATACCCAAGAAACGGGCCCGGTAGATCCAATCTGCCGGGCCTTTTCTTTTTTCCGAGTAACCGGCAGATAGCTGGTCCACCGACAAGAAATGGAGAGCCACGCCATGACCCTGCCCCTGCCCTTTTCGCTTGCTGGCCGCACTGCCCTTATCACGGGGGCGTCATCTGGCCTTGGCGCGCATTTTGCCCGGCTCTATGCGCAGGCTGGGGCCAAGGTGGTGCTGGCCGCGCGCCGGACAGACCGGATTGCAGCTCTGGCGCAAGATATTGGCCCAGCTGCCCATGCCGTTGCGATGGACGTGACATCAGAAGACTCCATCACCTCTGCCTTTGCGGCGGGTGAGGCGGCCTTAGGCCCAATTAATATTGTTGTGGCCAATGCGGGCACCTCTGCCCCAGGTCGGGCAACGCATGTCAGCGAGGCCGGCTTGCGCATGGTGACGGACACCAATTTCACAGGAGCCTATCTCACGGCGCGCGAAGGCGCACGGCGGATGATGGCTGCAGGCGTCAAAGACACAGGCCAAGGGCGCATCATCCTCATTGGCTCCATCACGGCGCTGCTCACGGGCGAGGGCGATAGCGCTTATGCCGCCACCAAAGCCGCCATTGCCCATTTGGGCCGCAATTTGGCCCGCGAATGGGTGCGCCAAGGCATTAATGTGAACACGATTCAGCCCGGCTATATTCAGACTGAAATTGCCGGAGACTTTTTTGAGACAGATTTGGGCAAGGCCAAAATTGCAGGCTTTCACCGCCGCCGGATGCAACCCATTGAGTC
>JBEEOY010000075.1:0-11870 GCA_041191345.1 Pseudomonadota bacterium | reverse complement strand
CCGTGCGGCATCAACGGGCGTTGCGTGATAATTGCCAACTTCGCTAATCACCTTCGCCAGCTTCGCATCACCTGCACGTTGCAGCGCAGCGACCATCAGGGCGCGCGCCTCTTCGCTCTGCCCTTCATGGATGAGAACATCAACGCCCTTGGCGTGGCGCAGCAAATTGCGGCTGTAGATGGTATCTCCTGAGATCAGGACTGACCGGCCTTGATAGTCAAAGCGATATCCAACGGCTGGATAAACGGGCTCATGCTCCACTTGAAACGCGGTGATGCGTAGCCCCTTATCCTCAAGAATGATTTTGCTGGCCATATGTTCGCCACGCTCATCTGCCCCAGCCAGTCCAAAGGGCTTGGCGTCAAGCGCCGCGGCCGCTGCGGAGAGGCTATGTTCTGGTGCACGATAGCTGGCATCTTGCGCATAAGCCGCGTTGAAGCCCGATACGACCTGCTCCACCCCGTCTGGCCCATAAACAGGCAATGGGGCTGTGCGGCCAGCTACCCAGCTTTGGATGCGAAACTCCCCCAAATCGCCAATATGGTCGGAATGGAAATGGGTAAACAGCACGCCTGCCAGCCGCCTCATGGGGAAGCGCCAACGGCTAAGATTATTGGCAGAGCCGGGGCCTGTATCGACCACAAAGGCACGGTCCCCTGCGATAATAAGCGTGCATGATTTTGCCCGCGTCTTGCTGGGCGGTGGCGGGGATGTGCCACAAATCAATACTTGCAAACCCGTGGCTTGCTGATCAGCAAAGGCCTTTTGCGAGGCCATTTGGTCCACGCCTTTAGCCACCAACCAATCCTGCACCGGCGCAAGTGAGAGCGAGGCCCAGCCAGCGCCGCCAAGGCCGAGAATAAGGGCAGCGGCCCAAATAGATTTGCGTGCCATAAAATCTCCTTGAGCTCGCGCGCCTTAAGCTGCGCGGACGACCGTGCGTTGGCGGCCCAGATCCATCTGCCCATCAGTAGTCGCAATACCGCATTCCACGACATCGCCAGGCTTTAGATAACGGGGGTTTTTCAGCTGGCCTTTGAGGAACATCATGAACCTTTTCTTGGGCGACAAGAATTTGCTGATGAACATCTTGGCCTTGCCCGGCACTTTCAGGGCGACGCCGGCCGGCGTGCCAGTGGCAATCATATCACCGGGCTTGAAATCACGTACCCGCGACAATTCCGTCAGCGTGGCCACAGGGCCAAAAATCATATCAGAGGCCGGGCCGCGTTGACGCTCTTCACCATTCACGCTCAGCGTCAGGATCAGATCTCCATAACGCGCCATTTCCTCAGGCTCGGGCAGCAGGAGAAAGGGCCCGGTTGGGCCAAAGCTGCGATAGGATTTGGCCTTGCAGAATTGCTCATGGCTAATCTGCACATCGCGCGCCGACACATCATTAGTGACTACAAGGCCCCAAATCCATTTATGCAGCGTCTGCGGCGAGGGATCTATTGGGCCAGTGATGGGTGCGCCAATCACAAGACCCAGCTCGACCTCATAATCCAGCAACTGGACATGGGCTGGCTTCACAATGTCATCATTGGGCCCTGAGATGCACGAGGAGGCTTTGTGGAAAATGACGTTATTCACTTGGCTTGCTGGGTCACGCCCAACTTCAATCAAATGGCCTGCATAGTTTGTGGCCTGGCAGACATAATCGCCATCCGAGGTGACGGGCGACAACAACGCCACACTGTCGAGCGGAATGGGTTTGCCACTGGCGGCGCGGGCCGCGTCCCGCCCACCCTCTTCAAAAAAAGCACGGGTGGTTGCCCATTTGCCTTTTAAGGGCAGGATACTGCCTGCCTGGTGCACGCCCCATTGCGGCGCGCCTTTGCCTTTTTGAAACCGTACAATTTGTAATGCCATGGCTTAGTCCTTTTGTGTCCAGCTGCGCGCGGGCGCATCAATTGCTTTTATGAGCTTGGCGAGGCGCCCAAATGTGAGTTCGCGGCTTGCGCGGACATTTTTTATCGTGCGCCAAACGAAGCCTGGAGTGATTTTGGGGCTTTCAAAATCGGCTGGGGGTTGCGGACCCCATTGATAGAGGCCGCCGCTCGTCAAAGGGCTCACGCCCGTTGGGCAATCTGCTGTGAAGCGATCTGAATCACAGAAATGCTCAAACTTATCGCCCCAGGGGTCGCGCCAATAATCAAAGATTTGGCTGCCCAATAAGTGGCGGCCCACGCCCCAGGCATGGCGATGCCGACGCGACAGCAGATATTCCTGCCCCATGGCGACATCATCTAGATCAATCACTTCATAGGCGGCATGGCTGTAGAGATTATCGGCATTTTGGGCGATGACCACGCTGTGATGATCGGCAGGTTCCGCCCCCCGATCGCAGCGCATAAAGGCCAGTACGGGCTCCCCATCGCCAACGGTTTGGATATCGGAGGGGATGAGGCCAAACATATCCATATACCAGCGCGCTGTGCGGAAAAAATCGACCACCCCCATGACAGCATGGCCCAGTTTCAGCACTGTGGATGGGCGCAAGGGCGGCCTTTGGCCTTCGTTCAACCGCAATGTTTCAGTGCGCGCATTCTGCACCAGCCGCACACGCACGGCGGGGTGATCGGGCTTGGGTCCATGGACCACCCGCACCTCAAACCCGGCTGGGTCGGTCAAGCGCACTTGCTCAGCCCCTGGCCAGCCTTCGGCTGGCTCAATGGCAGAAGCGCCCGGCTCTTTGGCCAGAAGCTCCAAATCGGCACGTGCTGCCACATATAGGCCAAGGCCAAGAAAGCGTGGCTTGGGCCCTTCGCGAATGATGCAGCACGGGCCATAGCCTGCCTCTGCATGCAGCCTGACAGTATCGCCCTCGTAAATGGGCCGGGACAATCCAAAGTCGCTTAAGAAAGCAACGGCCTTGTCAAGGTCAGGCCGCTCAAAGCTGACGCTGGCAATATCATAGGCTTTGACCAGCGGTTTCAGGGTACGTTGCAACCGCGGATCGATGGGTGCGGATTGCCCAAAATAGTCGCTCATGCAGCGATCCTTTCGTGTGTCAGGACGCTTTCTTCTGGCCGAATGGCATAAGCGCGCTGCATCCATGCAAGGTTGGTGCGGGGCTGTGTGGCGGGGATTTGATCTATGAGAAAACGGTCGGGCCGAACTAGCAAGACGCCTGCCGAAATGCCGGCCCAGCTGGCCAACTCATCTGTGTGAGACGTCAATGTTACAAAACGAGTTTTCAGCCGCTTAAGCAGGGCAAGCCCCTCGCCATCAAAAACGCTGTGCGGATCACAGCTCAGTCCAATCGCGGAAAAGCCGGGCCCGAGCAGATCGTCCAAGCGGCATTTGCGACCCTCATGGTCCAGCCAAGGTTGCGGGATCATATCGCCTATTTTTCTGCCGGCTTTTGCATTGACAAGACTGGAGCCCTTAACTGTCGGGATAGGCCCTATATCTCCCCCTTCAAATCGGTTCCGATAGGGCGGGATCTGCCACAGCGTCTTCATGATAACATCGCGCAAAAATGCGCGGGCTGGGTGCGTTGGCATAATGGCGGCACCCAATTGATTGGCCAGCCTAGTTATGGCGGCGGTATGGTCACGGCGCTCGGTTTCATAACTGTCAAGCAAGGCCTCGTCGGCTTGGCCTGAACAAATGGCGGCCAGCTTCCATGCAAGATTGGCTGCATCGCGAATACCGCTGTTCAGCCCCTGTCCGGCAAAGGGCGGCATCACATGCGCAGCATCTCCTGCCAGCAAAATGCGTCCCGCACGGAACCGCTCTGCCATGCGCGCATGGAAGGTGTAGATGAGACTGCGTTCAATCTTGCCGGGCCGCGATCCTCCAAATGACTCCATGAGCGCCCGCGCATTTTCAACATCAGCAAAGCGCGCCTCATCATCGCCCGGCATTAAGAGAAATTCCCAGCGGCGCCGGCCTTTACTGACTGGCAATGTTACAGCTGGGCGGCGCGGGTTGCAGAAGAAGCGAATGTCGCGATGCGGATAATCATCGTCTTCCACGTCAACGACCAGCCATTTTTCTGCAAAGGTCGATCCGCCAAAGCGAATGCCTAGCCGCTCGCGGGTGCGGCTGGCCCCGCCATCGCACGCCACAACATAGCGCACGGCCACCTGCTCTTGCCGGCCATCGCCATGACGCAGATTAAGGTCAACGCGGTTGCCCAGATCGCACACATCGCTCACTTCAACACCGCGTTGGAGCGAGAGGCTTGGCCAACTGGCAAGGCCATCTAGGATCGCTGCTTCCAACTCAGGTTGGTAAAATGTGCCGCGCGGCGAAAAGCCTAGCCGCTCGTCCGTATTGGTGATGCGGGCCAGCAAATCGCCTTTGCCTGAGAAATAGGCAACGGCCACATCCCGCAGCAAGCTGGGCTCAAGCGCCTCATAGCGACCAATAGCCTGAAACGTTCGCAATGTTTCTGGATCAAAAGCAATGGCCCGCGGCGCAGAATAAGGCGCGAGCCGCTTTTCATAAATAATCGTGCGGATGTTGTGCTGGGCCAGAAGCGCGCCGAGCATCAAGCCCACAGGGCCCGCGCCGATAATCGCAACATCAGCGTCAAACCGTCGGCGAGACATAGCCATTTTGTTGGCTTTGAGGCTCATGCATATCCCTCCCATGACCAAAAAATCAAAAATGACTGTCTGGTCAATATTGATTGATTAGCGAAGGGCGGCTAGACAATCAAGATGGTTGTTACCCAAATGATTGAGCCGCCTCTCGCACCGCAGCCCGGGCGCGTGGCCCGCAAGCGCCAAGCCATCCGGGCGCGGCTCTTGGCGGCTGGGTTTGCGCAGGCAGGCCAAAAAGGGTTGGACGGCATCGTCATTTCTGATCTGACAGAAGCTGCAGATTGCGCTAAGGGTGCCTTTTACCTGCATTTTGAAAGCCGCGAGGCTTTTGTTGCAGACTTGATCAATCAGGCACTGGAGCCAGTGGGTCGAGCGCTCGATGCTTATGGCAAGACACAACCGGCTGATGTCGCCCTAACAACGGGCCTGCGGTATAGCTTGATGCTGGCCATCGAAAATCCCCTTTGGGGCAAATTCGTGGCCGCAGTTACCCAATCATCAGATCCTCTCTCGCAAGGCTTTGGGCGGCGCATTGCGGCGGATATTCTGCGCGGACGAGAAGAGGGGCTATTTGACTTCAACGATTTAGGCGCTGCTGTCGCTGTGGCTGGCGGCGTATTTTTGGCCGGCGTCATTGGCGTCGCCTCTGGGTCGTTGGTTGGAAGTAGCCCAAGTGAGGCCACGCGGCATGCTTTGTTAGCCTTAGGCGTGCCAGCTGGCAGAGCTGCGACCTTGGCGATTGCGCCTTTGCCACCCCTTGATTTTGAGTCACACTTGGTGGCCCCCTTGGGCGTTACCTCAAAAGCAAAATAAGCTGATAAATCTTCGCCTCTTCATTCCGCATGGCGCGCCAATTTGTGACAGAGATTTTTAGAACTTCTGGTTTCCACCCACATAAAGCACCCGACCGCGCGGATCATGTGACAGCGGCAATGGCTCTAGGACGTTTCCAGAAACAATCTTTTCACCAAAGCGCTATTCTCAAAAAATCGAATAACTGGCCTTATCCCCAAATGCGGCAGTCAGAGGCTACATATCTGATTTGCCGACAAAGACGGGGGGGAGGGCGATCCGCGCAAAGGCGCGCTTTGCACCTTCCTTACAATATTAGGGATCCGGACCAAAACCGGGGAGGAGAGAGCCATGCGAAACACCAAGTGGATTTTAGCTTTGTGGATGTCGTCGACAGCCATTGCTAGCGCGGCCAATGCGTCATCTCTGGCAAGTTTGGCTGAAGATCAAAGCGCAGCCGAAGCGCAGAGCGCCTCAGGCGAGGACGGAGAAATCATCGTTACTGCTCAACGTCGTGAAGAGCGGTTGGTGGATGTTCCCATTGCTGTTTCGGCTGTGTCTGCAGCCGCGCTGGAGCGATCTGGTGTACAGAATATCAACAATGTTCAATCGCTCATTCCAAATTTCCAGGTCAACCAAACCCCAGGCAATAGCTTTAGCCCGCTGATCTCGTTGCGCGGTATTGCGCCCTCGGCAGATACCAGCCTCGCACGCGACCAACCGGTTGGCCTATATCTCGACGGTGTTCCCGTTGCCAAATCAACGGGGGCGGCTTTTGACACAGTCGACCTAGAACGTGTTGAGGTGCTGCGCGGGCCCCAAGGCACGCTCTATGGCAAGAACACAATTGGCGGCGCTGTGAATATGATCACGCGTAAGCCAACGGGCGAGTTCGGCGGGCAGGCTTGGGTAAGCTATGGCTCATGGAACCGGATCCAGCGGCGGGTGTCAGTTGATCTTCCTGAAGTGGCCAATTTTAAGGTGAAGCTGGGCTATTCCGGCAACAGCCAAGATGGGTATTGGCGCAATGCTGCCACCAATCGCTATTTTGGCGAACAAGAGCTGAACGCCGGTCGGGCTGACGTGCTTTGGGAACCCTCAGACTCTTTCTCGGCGCGCTATGTGTATGACATCAGTAATGCCAAGGGGACGCCGACCTTGCTGGCAATTAGCGCTGTTGGCGCTACCTTTCCGGCCTCATTGCGGTCTTTTGTGGATAGCCGTGTGAATGCAGCGCGGCCAGGCCGAGATGGCGTGTCTGCGCAAAGTGCCCTGCAGTCAGATTTCAAGACGACTGGCCATTCGTTGACATTGGCACTCGACTTGGGGTCTGGCGCTTTGGGTGATGCAGAGTTGAAGTCGATCACCGCGCGCCGGACGATGAAATCGCGCAGCCGTTCAGATTTTGATGGGACGCCAACAGATTTGATCCGCTTTACACTGAATAATGATTACGAAGCATTCAGCCAAGAAATTCAGCTGATCGGCAGCGGCGACAATGTGAAATACACCATTGGTGGTTTCTATTTGGATGATAACTACGCCAGCTTCAATCCGCGTTGGAATTTCCAATTTGGGGGTGATGCGCGTTATGATCTCAGCGATCGTGGCGGCGGGAGCAAATCGCTGGCTGGCTATGGCCAATTCACGTGGACGCCGGAATTTGCGGAGCGTGCTTTGGATCTGTCAGTCGGCGTGCGGTATACCAATGATAAGAAAAACGCGCGTGAATTGTTCCTCTCCAACTCGGCCTATGCGGCTAACCCAGCGGCAGTTGGAGCTGGCGTGTTTGAACGGTTGGCCAATGGCACGCCAGTGACACGCAGCGGGCAACCCGCGGCAGGTGCGCGGCCGGGAGCAGGCGGCGCAGGGCCTTATGATCTGATCCCGCTTCAGCGCAGTGACAGCTGGTCCAAGTTCAACCCAGAGTTCAACTTTGTCTATCGTTTGCAACCCGATTGGACGATTTATGGCCGTGTCGCGACAGGCTTTAAGTCAGGGGGGATTAATGACACGGCCTCCACCAACGCGGCTTTCAATACGCCCTATAATCCTGAAAATCTTCTCTCTTTTGAAGGCGGCACCAAATATGTCAGCCCAGATCGCCGAGTGAGCCTTGGTGTCTCGCTCTATCATTCAATCTACAAGGATTTTCAGGCCGGCGTGTTCGTGCCAGAATTGGTGACCACCAACATCATCAATGCGGGTAAGGCCAAGTTTACAGGGATTGAGCTTGAGGGAAGCCTGCGGCCAGCCCCCGGCCTCTCCCTCAATTTCGGCGGCGGCTATTTGGATGCGCGCTACACTGATTTTGTGCTGCCCTCAGGACAAGACGTCACCAGCAGCTACAAGATCCCGCTGGCGCCGAAATGGAACTACCTTGTCGGGGCAGCCTATAAAACCCCAATGGCAGGTATGACCTTTGAGGCCAGCACCAATTGGTCTTGGCGGTCTATGCAATGGGCAACAATTGCGCCCAATACGCTTGCCATGCGCAAGGCCTATGGCACGCTGGAAGCTCGTGTCGGGCTGGCGGATATTCGGTTGACGCAGGGCGTAACACTCGACGTCGCCTTGTGGGGCCGCAACCTCACAGACACATCCTATTGGAACAGCGGCATCGATCTGGGCGTGCTTGCCGTGCGGCAATGGGCTGATCCGCGCAGCGTTGGGGCCGAAGCGCGCATTCGCTTCTGACACCAAGACGCGTGACTGGCAAAATTTATGACATCTCCCCGCCAGTCACGCGTCACCTTTGCGCTCCTGTTTCTGGTCACTTTATTGACCGCAATGGGCAATTTAGGTCTGGTATCAGTGATGCCAGCCATTGGCCGGGGGCTTGCTATCCCTGACGCACTCATTGCCAGCACCTTTTCTCTCTCGGCTCTGGCATGGGCTCTGACATCGCAATTCTGGGCCAGGAAAGCGGACAATTTGGGCCGAAAGCCCATTTTGTTGCTGGGCCTGCTTGGCTTTAGCATCTCCATGGGCGGATGCGCCCTTGTGGTCCATGCCAGTGCGGCACTCGCGCTTGCCCCGCTCGCCATATTTGCTGCCTTCATCATTGTCCGGTCGACCTATGGCCTGCTTGGCTCGGCAGCGCCGACAGCCGCTCAAGCGTTGATCGCAGATAGCTTATCTGGGGCGGAGCGCGTTAAAGCCTTGTCGTACATAGGAGGGGCTTTGAGCCTTGGGACTATTTTGGGGCCGGCTGTCGCGCCATTTCTGATCTTCCAGCCCTTTGACTTGGCCGGCCCGCCATTGGTTTTCGCCTTGGCCGGCCTTGCGCTCATTTTGATGGTTGCTTTCTTGCTGCCGGGTGATTTGCCAATTGTATCTCAATCAGGGCAACACAAACCTGACTCGATTTGGCGGCACCCCAAAGTGCGACCGATCCTGGTTCACGGGCTGATTATCGCATCAGCTCAAGCAATTAATCTCTATATTCTCGGATTTGCTTTGATTGACGCCATTGCGTCTATTCATGGCAATGTCACTGTGTGGATTGGCTTCACTATGTCCGCCGGGGCGCTTAGCAGCTTGATTGGTCAATTTTTTGTTGTGCCGCTGCTGAATCCAGCGCCGCATTCCATGCTCAAATGGGGATCGCTTATTGCGGTGCTCGGCAATCTGGTCATCGTCGCCCTTGCCGGCCCTTATGCGCTGGCAGCAGGCTTTGTTATTGCCTCATTTGGTTATGGTCTGGCGCGGCCGGGTATGGCGGCCGCTGCCTCCTCTGAAGTCGGGCCAGAGCTGCAAGGGTCTGTTGCTGGTGCCGTATCGGCAATTGCTGGAGCGTCGATCGCGTTGCCGCCCGTTATTGCCTCTATTATCTATCAATATGCGCCTGCCGGCCCATTTCTGATTGCAGCAGCAGGTGCTGCATGGGTGGCCGTTCGGGCGGTTACGCCGGGCCGAATGTTTCTGCAGGGCGATTGATCGTTTACGAACGCCTGCTTGTTACCTGGCCCGCCAAATGCGAATTTAGATCAGAAAACGACGCCCAAGTTGCGCCATCAAATTCGCAGGAGATCTCAAAATGGATCGATATCTCGTTATCTCATCCGACGGCCATGTTGGTCTGCCCCCAGAAAAATACCGTGATTATCTGGAGCAGAAATTCCATGCCGAATTTGATGTGGCAATCGCAAAAGAGATCAAGGCGCGCGAAGAGCGGGAGAAGCTGTTCCTCATAAATGACTTCAACACCAAGTGGCGCGCCAAAGTGGGCGATGGGCTTGAGGGCGCTTGGGATAGCAAAATCCGCAATCGCGAGTTGGACCGCGACGGCGTTACAGCGGAAATCCTTTTTCCAGACGGCATTACAGAGCGCAACGCGCCGCCCTTTGGGGCCGATGTCGGCCTAAAGCCGCGGGCGGGCCAAGCGGAATTGCAATGGGCCGGCGCGCGCGCACACAACCGCTGGCTTGCGGATTTCTGCGCGGAAGATCCGCATCGCCGGCTCGGTCTTGCCGTCATCCCGGCGCTCTATTCCGTTGAAGAGACGATCAAGGAAATTCACTGGGCGAAAAGGAACAACATGAAAGGCGTGTTCTTCCCGGCGATTACCGACGGGTTCGATATGTACAACCACACGAAATATTATCCGGTGTGGGAGTTGCTGCAGGACTATAAAATGCCGCTTCACTTCCACAGCGGCGGATCGCCTGATTATGATATGACGCAGCCGGGCTGGATTGGCACTTATTTGTGTGAATTCGCTTTTTACATGACGCGGCCCATGTGGTCGATGATGTTTGGCGGTGTGTTTGAGGAATATCCCGAACTGAAAGTTATGTTTGTTGAGGCGGGTGGGGAATTCTGGTTCCCCTGGATGATCGAACTGATGGATATTCGCGCCTCTGCCAAGCACACCTCTGGCAAATTGGGCGATTACAACGCCAATATGTCGATGAAGCCGAGCGAGTATTTCAAGAAGAACATCTTTGTCGGCTGCTCCGCCTTGCCAGATGAAGACACGACGGATGCCTATTACAAAATCGGCATTGATCGGATCTTGTGGGGCACCGATTATCCGCATCCTGAAGGCACATGGCCCAACACGTTGGAAAAGATGGTGTTGAGCCTTGGGGGGCTGCCGCAAGACGATATTCAAAAGATGCTCGGCACCAATGCGCTGGGGGCTTATGATTTGGACGCGAATGCCCTGTGGGACATTGCCGGGCGGATCGGGCCACGCAAAGAGGTGTTTATCAAACAGGCGGCAGAATAATCACTCACACGCGCGTGTCTGAAAAAGCCATGCCTAGAGAAAATAGGCGTTTCCTGCTTGTCGCACGCCCAGAGGGTGTGCCCAAAAAGTCGGATTTCGCGTTTGAGCGGCACGCTTTTCCAGTTGCGGCTGAGGGGCAATTCATCATCCGCAACCATTATGCCGCGCTTGACCCGGCGATGCGCGGATGGATGGATGATCTGCCAAGCTATATGCCGCCCATTGCGTTAGGAGATGCCGTTCGGGCCGCGACTTTGGGAGTGGTGGTGGACAGTAAAACCGCCGATTACCCTGTCGGTCAATGGGTGGCTGGTTTGCACGCGCTGGAGGATTATTCCGTGGGCATGGCCGGCGGGACAACGCGCCGGATAGAGCCTGCCCCCGGTGTGCCGATTACCAATTATCTTACAATTCTGGGCGGAGTTGGCCTCACGGCCTATTTTGGCTTTTTCGAGGAATGTCGGCCCAAGGCGGGCGATACCATTTTGATTAGCGGGGCAGCCGGCGCTGTGGGGTCGCTGGTTGGGCAGATGGCCACTCTGGCGGGATGCCGGACTATTGGTATTGCCGGAGGTCCTGAAAAATGTGACCGCATCCTCAGCCGCTACGGCTTTTCCGAAGCCATTGATTATAAGGGTAAAGATGTAACTGATCTTGCTGCTGCCATTCGCGCAATCGCGCCGGATGGTCTGGATATTGTGTTTGAAAATGTCGGCGGCATGGCCCTGGATGCTGCCCTTTTGAACCTCAAAAAAGGCGCGCGGATCGCCCTGTGTGGCCTCATTAGTGAGTATAATTCGGCAGAGCGAATCGGCGCGCGCAATCTCTGGTCGCTTATCCCAGCTCACGCGTCGATCCGCGGCGTCCTTGCCACAGAGTTTCTTGATGATTTTCCAGCCGCTCGGGCGCAGTTGGAACGCTGGCTGATTGCCGGCCAGCTCAAGATTGATGAGCATATCGAAGACGGGCTCGAAAATGCGTATACAACCTTTATGCGCCTCTTCGATGGCAGCCATAATGGAAAGCTAATGCTCAAAATCAATTGAGCATATCCAAAAGAATTCATGCAAAATGATAATGATGCTGAAGATGTTAATCAGCCTTGCATTTCCGTTGATTGGTGCGATGACTATTCAAGGCCCAAGTTCACGATATTTCGTGGCGAAGGTCGACATAAAGAGAGGGTAAAAACTTGTTCGCTTGGCGCGGAATAGACGAATTTCTGGCCGTTACGTCATCGGGTAGTTTCACCGCCGCCGCCGAGAAACTTGGTGTTTCAAAATCTTTTG
>JBEEOY010000074.1:0-10285 GCA_041191345.1 Pseudomonadota bacterium | reverse complement strand
TTGATCGGGTTGAGCCAGACGGCGTGCGGATGAAAGATGGCACTTTCCATCCGCTGGATGTGCTGGTGCTGGCCACAGGCTTTCATGCTGATCGCTTCATTCGTCCAGCCTCTGTCATTGGTCGCGGCGGCAAGACATTGGATGAGGCCTGGGCCGTGCGGCCAACGGCCTATTACGCCATGGCGCTGCCGGAATTCCCCAATTTCTTCTTGCTCAATGGCCCAACGGGTCCCGTTGGCAATTTCTCGCTGATTGATATTGCAGAAGCGCAATGGGGATACATCACGCAACTGATTGATCGGTTGAAGGAAGGCAATGCCCGCGCGGTAGAGCCAACCACCGATGCCATGGCCGATTATGAAGAGCGGCGCATTGCGGCCGCCAAAAAGACCATTTTCGGCAGTGGCTGCACCAGCTGGTATCTCGATGACACAGGCGTGCCCGCCAGCTGGCCATGGAGTTACCAGAATTTCGTGGACTCTATGGCGAAGCCCAATTTTGAGGATTATCGCTTCGCCGCCTAAGCGCTGTGGCGGGTTGGCTTAGGCCAGCCCGCTGCGCAACAGGTGCACCAGCTGTGATTGGCGGCGCACGCCCGTCTTGGCGAAAATGGCGCGTAAATGCGCACGCGCTGTATTGTGGGCGATGCCCAGCCGGTCTGCGGCTTCCACCAAAGAGCCGCCACTCGCAAGCGCCACGGCAAGATTGGCTTCCATGCGGGTCAGCTGAAACAAATCGCGGATGGCATCTGGGTCTAGCTGGGCGTCCGCGCCAGGCAGGCTGAGGAAGAGCGCGAGGGCCGCGCCGCCGCGCATCATGGCGGGCAGGGTGATGGGCCGGGCGACGACCGCTAAATCCCCGCCACTGGCGCGCGTGATTTTGAACCGGCCAGTCCCGCCCGCCTTGGCAAGCAACGCCGCAATTGTGTCAGCTGGCGTGCCCGCAGGCAGCACGAGCCGCCCCTCACTTTGCGAGACGCCATCCTTAGCGGCGATTAAGCGTTCTGCCACAGCATTGGCCCGGACAATCTGGCCGCGGCCATCCAAAATGATCGTGCCCACGCCCAATTGTTCAACAGCACTGCGATAGACACCGTGTTCTGCCCCCGCCAAATGGAGCCGTTCAAACAACGCGCCTGCCGTGCGCAAATGGGGAACAATGGCTTGAAAGCGGGCGCGTTCGGCCGGGCTAAAATCTACGAGAGATTGATCGCGCGTCACCCGGCAGCGGGCCTCAAAACCAGAGGGGAAGCGCAAATCCACGCCTAAGACTTGGTCGCCCCCAATATTGGCCAAAAATCCGCGATAGGCCGCCAGCGCAGGATCTTTGCTGCCTTCCATAAATTCTCGGAAGGAAACAACTTCCCCCTCGGGCAGCCCCTGAAACGGGTCCGTTGCGAAAAATTCTGCCAGATAATCTTCATTGGCCTTGGGGTCTGCGCCGGGCGTGCGCATCATATCAGGTGCTGATTGTCCGGGTGCAGTGAGGATTAGCGTGGCATAGCTGGCCCCCAAATAGCCTGACAGCGCATTTAAAAACCCGTCCCAAGGCTGATCTTCCAACAAGCCTGCATAGAGCGCGGCTAGCAGGTGCGAGATATCATCTGGTGCAGGTATCTGGACCAATTGCCTTAGCCCAAATCCAGTCCAAAGACGGCAAAGTCGCCCTTATGCCCATGGTTCAATTTTGTGCGATGTGCGAGCCGCCACTGTCCGTCCACGCGCCGCCAGCGATCATGATAATCGCCCAATGTGACAAAGCTCAGATCTCGCCGGTCGCCCGCGCCCAGATGCATATCGCTTACATAAGCGCGGCTTTCAGCCGTGTCGCCCGTCACCTCAATCAGCACATTGCCCAGCAAATGCTGGGTCGGCCCGCAGCCATCAAGATACTGGCGGAGCAACGCGATGACCGCCTCTGGTCCTGCAAGTGGCCCGGTGCCCAACTCGCCCGTGGCATCATCGGCAAGGATCGTGCGTGCAGTCTCCCAATCCCGATCATCCATCGCACGGGCAAAGCAGGTGAGGGCGCGACCAATCTCCCGCTCATCCAGCAACGTCGCCAGATCCAGCGTCATGCCGTAATGGCGGCGCAGGCGTCAAAGGCGCCCCGCATGGCCCCTTCAATATAGCCAATGCCCGTTGCATCACCAATGATCTGCACCTTGTGCCCCGCAGCCTTTAGCGCTTCGCCCAGCCGCATATCACCTTCTGCACCCTTGGCGACAATTACATGGTCTGCCGCGACTTGGTGCGCATTTCCTTGCGCATCTGTGAAGGTCACGGCGTCTGCCGTCACGGCAATGTCGCTGGCGCCCATCTGCATGGCCACGCCATGTTCTTGCAGTTCAGCCAAAATGCGCATCCGGCGCACCAGCGTGAGGCCTTTGCCAAAGCGGGGAGCCTCATCAACAATGGTCACATGGCGGCCACGTTCATGGAGGAATTCGGCCAGCTCAATACCCACCAGCTCGCCACCAATAATCACGATATTTTTGCCCAGCGGCATCCAGGCGTGGGTTGCCTTGCGCACAAGATCAAGATTGGCAGTTGCCCCTGTCATCGCGCCGACTTTGGTCGCAAGGCGCGTCATTAGCCCTGTTTTGCGACGCAGATCGTCAGAGCTTTCGCCCAGCATCAGCTTGCGCATATCATCGCCGGAGTAGACGTGCGGTAAATCACTGCCCGGCAGATCAGGCATGCCGCGCACTGCACCAGTCGCCACAATGATGTCATCGGGCTTCAGCTCGGCGACCAGCGCCGGCGTTGCCTCAGTATTCAGGCGTACATCAACGCTGCTTTCCTCAATGCCACGCTTCAGCCAGTTGAGCAGGCGCTCATTGGGTTCATAGGCCAAGGCCGCAAAGCGCAGCGTGCCGCCCAGACGATCGCTTTTTTCCAACAAAGTCACATGATGGCCCAAATCGGCCAAACGCCGTGCGGATTCCATGCCGCCGGGGCCGCCGCCAATTACCAAGACGCGCTTGGGTGCCGCTTTCGCGACAGGACGCTGATATTCGAATGACAGGTCGGCATTGACGGCGCAACGCGTGTGCGTGCCGCCATAAATTGCGCTGACGCAGGTGTAGCAATAAATACAGGGCCGCACCTCATCTTCCGCGCCACGCAGCAGTTTGTTGGGCAGATGTGGGTCCGCCAGCAGCTTGCGGCCCATTGCAATAAAATCGGCCTCACCCTTGCCAATTACACGGTCGGCCGTTTCGGCTTCGACGCGTCCAAGCGCGATGACCGGGATGTTGACTTCAGACCGGATTTTGGCGGCTGCAGGCAAATGCGCATTTTCAATATGCGGAATATTTGATTCCGAATGCAGCTTGCCTTGGCCCGTCTCGTGATAGGCCGAGACGGTAATCGCATCGACGCCCTCAGCCTCGACCATCTTCGCAGCCGTGCGGGCATCGTCCAGCGTAATGCCGCCTTTCTTTCCGATTTCCGCGCTATCGAGCTTCACCCAAACCGGAAAGTCTGGTCCAACTGCGGCACGCACAGCTGCAATCACTTCGCGCAACAAGCGCAGGCGGTTTTCAATTGGCCCGCCATACTCATCCGTGCGGCTATTGGTTTTGGGGGAAATGAAGGAAGAGAGCAGATAGCCATGGCCGCCATGGATTTCGATGGCATCAAAGCCCGCCTTTTTGGCACGCGCCGCGCCATCGGCAAATTGACGGACAACAGTTGCGATGTCCTCTTTTTCCAGCACCTTGATGCTGGGCATGGTCATGCCGGAAAAGCCTGCCATTTCTTCGGGCAGAAAATATTCAAAGAAATTACCATTAGGGGCAGGGGGGATGGCAGGGGCCCAAAGCGGATGGCCATCTCGCGCTGAATAGCCTGCGACAAGCCCGCCATGGTGCAACTGGACCGCAATTTTCGCACCATGCTGGTGCACGCGCGCGCATAATTCTGTAAGGCCCGGCAAAAACTTATCATCGGAAATAGCGGTTTGCTGCCAAGCAACGGCGCCCACAGGCCAAGCAACGCCCGCCACGCCCGAGATAATCAGGCCCGCCCCGCCTTTTGCCTGTTCCTCATGATAGGCAATCAAACGCTCGCCCACATGGCCATTTTCTTCCGACAGGCTGACGCCCATCGCCGTCACCATGATACGGTTCTTCACCTCCATCTTATTGATGCGACCAGGTGAGAGAAGATGTGGGTAAGAATTTGAAATCATGAGAGTAATTTTTCCAAATAATGCGTCTGCGATGCGTGAGGCCTGCTGAGTCTCTTCCTCTTGCGCCTGAGTGAACGTAGTGACTATACAAGTTGTATGTCAATCGCGAATCCCAGTCTTCCACTGACGGCAGCTGCCCGGCCAAATCGCGCCAATCCGCGCCAAAAGGCGCAGCGGGCCGAGACGCATGAGCGCCTGATTGAAGGCGCCATCCGTGTTTTTGCGCAGCAAGGCTATGCGCAGGCATCGGTAGAAGATGTGCTGATAGAAGCAGGTGTGAGCCGGGCGTCCTTTTACTCCCATTTTTCGGGCAAGCCCGCCTTGGTAACAGCGATTGCCGATCGCTTGGCGCCATTGTGGCGGCCGCTTTATGCTGAACTGGTGCGCATGACCTCCCCCAGCCTAGAAGAGTTGGAAGATTGGTGTCGGCGCAGCGTAGCTCTGTATCGCGCGCATCAGGATGTCTGCATTATCCTGACCCAAGCCTCAGCCATTGAGCGGGATCTTTATTGGAGGCTCACCGGGCATCGTGAGGCTGTGACGTCTGCTTTTGCGGTGCATAATCCGGCGCTGGTGCATTTGCGGGATGACCCGGCTGCCCGCTTGCGGGCGGGCCTGGCGCTGTTGCAGGTGGATCAAGCCTGCTATTATCTTGCCGTGCGCGGCTGGCAGGCTGATGAAGCCGCGGGCATTGAAGCAATGGCCATGCAGCTTCACCATTTCTTGACGACTGAATGTGTGCGGAGCCACCCAAAATGAGCGCCTTTGAAGAGATTACGGCCCTATTATACCGCTACGGGGCCTGTATGGATGCAGCAGATTTTGAAGGGGCCTGCCAGCTTTTTGAAAAGGCGCAGGTGCGCTTGCCCGCGATGCAGGACATGCCCGGCAGCGCCATGCTCGACATTTGGCGCAGCATGATCATCCTTTACCCCTGTGGTACGCCGCGGACCCAGCATATGGTCACCAACCCCATTGTAACAGTTGATGCCGATGGCAAAACGGCCACCTGCCAGTCGCGCTACATGGTGCTGCAGCAAACCGAAGAGGTTCCTCTGCAGATGATTGCAGCGGGCCATTATACAGATCGGTTTGCGCGCGATGCCGAGGGCTGGCACTTCACCTTTCGAGATTATTCCCATCTGAAGCTGCCCGGGGATTTGAGCCGACATTTGCGCACGAACCACGTTTCCGCAGCAAACAGCAATTGAAGAGGAAAAAAGATTGACGTCTACAGATCCGCAAGCGGCCTTGGGCGCGGACTTTCGCACTGCCATGCGCAATATTGCGTCTGCGGTATATCTGGTCACTGCGCGTGGTGCAGAGGGCGATGCCGGGATGACGGCAACGGCGGCGTGCTCGCTTAGCTTTGATCCGCTGTCCGTTTTGGTGTGCGTCAATCGTTCAGCTTCTTTCTTCCAGATATTGGAAGAGACTGGGCAGTTTGTTTTGAATGTGCTGAGCCGTGAGGATGCTGGCATTGCGCAAGCCTTTGGCAGCCCTGCAGGCCGGGCCGAACGCTTTGGCGCCGGCGATTGGTATGATCTGCACGCTATGCCCGCGCTGCGGACCAGCCTGTCTAGCCTTGCGTGTCGGGTGGCCGATGTCAAGGATTTTGGCACCCACCGAATATTCATGGGCGAAGTGATGGATGTTCATAACCGCGACGGGTTGGACGAGCTTCTTTACTGCCAGGGCGCCTTTCGCGCTTTGCACCCTACGCCCGTTCTGTAAGTCATGGCTTGACGCATCTGGGCGCGCCGCGCACGGATAGAATGAATTTGAGAGGCTTAAGAGGCAATATGGATCGCGCAGACATCATCATCGTGGGGGCCGGGCATGGCGGCGCACAAGCGGCAGTCTCGCTTCGGCAATTGGGCTTTGAAGGCTCGATCCTGATGATCGGGCGGGAGCCGGAAATGCCCTATGAACGCCCCCCGTTGAGCAAAGAATATCTGGCGCGCGATAAGGAATTTGAGCGGCTTTACATTCGTCCAGCGCAATTCTGGGTCGATAAATCAGTCGATTTGCTGCTGAACCGCGAAGTGGTGGCAGTCGATCCGGCCGCCAAATCTATCACGCTGAGCGATGGCCACCATATTGGCTATGGCGATCTTATTTGGGCAACGGGCGGTGATCCGCGCCAACTGTCTTGCCCGGGCGCTGATTTCGATGGCGTCCATGGCGTGCGGACACGGGCAGATGCCGATGCCATTATGTCAGAACTGCCTGATGTCACGGATGTGGTGGTTATTGGCGGCGGCTATATTGGGCTTGAGGCGGCCGCGGTCCTCACCAAATTTGGCAAAAACGTTACGTTGCTTGAGGCACTGGACCGGGTGTTGGCGCGTGTTGCTGGGCCGGATTTGTCAGCCTTTTACGAGGCGGAACATCGCGCCCATGGTGTTGATTTGCGCACGCAGGTGCAAGTTGCAGAGCTCGTGGGGGCTGGCAATAAAGTCACAGGCGTTAAGTTGGCCGATGGCCAAGTGCTGCCCGCGCAAATGGTAATTGTTGGCATTGGCATTATTCCCGCTGTCGCGCCGCTGATTGCGGCCGGGGCCGAGGGCGGCAATGGGGTGGCCGTTAATGCCCAGTGCCAGACCAGCCTGCCGCATATTTATGCCATTGGCGATTGTGCGGCGCACAGCAATGGCTTTGCCGATGGCGCGGTGATCCGTCTGGAATCGGTGCAGAACGCCAATGATCAAGCCAAGGTGGCGGCCCAAGCCATTCTTGGGACACCGCAGCCTTATGGCGCGACGCCCTGGTTCTGGTCGAACCAATATGATCTGAAGCTGCAAACTGTTGGGCTTTCAACAGGCCATGATGCCAGTGTGACGCGCGGCAATCCTGCTGATCGCAGCTTTTCTGTCCTTTATCTTAAGGATGGCGCGGTCATTGCGATTGATTGCGTCAACGCCGTGAAGGATTATGCGCAAGGCCGCAAATTGGTTGAGCAGCGCGCAAAGATTGCGCCGGAAACACTAGCGGATGTAACCATTCCCCTAAAAGATATGATTGCCTCCTGACGCAGCCGAGGCTCTGCGCTATGGAGCGCGGCGAACAGCTGGGGGGATCTATGCGTTTCGGACTGGTTTTCAGTGTTTTGGCGATTGCAGTTGCGGTCCGCGCCGACGCGCAGCAACCGAGCACGCCCACGCATTTATGCGCTCCAACAGAAGTCGCGCTGTTCAACAGCCGCATGGGCATGTCGACTTGGAATGATATGCGCACTCGCAAAAAGCTGAAAGGCGACAAGATTTTGTCGCTCTGCGTTGACCGGCTGGCGGGTGCGAAAAAGCTGGCAGTTCGTTTTGGCAAGCCAAATGCCGTGCCAGATGTGGATGTGGTCAGCCCCAACACGCGCTTTCGCCTGACCACGCAAGATGTGGGCGGCGGCGAAACATGGACGGCGCTGCGCTTTACGTTGAAGGATTTAGACTGGGCCGTTGTTCAACCCGAAGGTGGAGATGCGCGGGATTTGTTTTTGCTTGTCAGCCGCGCTGGCCAGCCGCTCGCGCGCACAGAGGCAATTGATGAGGGGGAACATTGGGCGTTGATTAAAAAACGCTTTGGAAAGAAAAAGTTCCGGGACGTTCCTGCCAATCTATCTGATCTACCTTCCCTTCTGGCAGCGCGTGGGCCGGGCGACTTAAACCCGGATAAGATCAGTGCGGCACGCTATGTTGCCAATCTCTCTTTGCCAAAATAGGTGCGCGGCATCTTAGTGGCGCGAGGCGACCAAAAATGCGTCTGCAACAAGGCGTAAAGGCTCAACATCCATATCGCTCCGCCGGGTGGCGATAAGGTCGGCAAAGCGGGCATAGAGCCGGGGATAGGCCCCCATGTCCTCCAGTTTGCGCACGCGGCCATCCACCCGCAGACTGCGCCCGCCTTGGGCCAACCAGATTTGCGTGCCGCTCTGGGTCATGAGGCGCAGGTCCCAGCGTTCTTTGGTCGTTGGGCGCCAATCAAATTCCGCAACCATTGGGCCTGTAACGCCAGCCGCTTCCAAATCCAGTGTGGCGGCCACTGGCTGTTGGCCATGCGGCTCCATGGTGAGTGCGGCACCCCGCACAAGCAAGGGCGTGCCAACCAAGTGAGACGCAATCGACAGGGCATTGATGCCCGGATCAAACACGCCAAAGCCGCCGGGTTGCCAAATCCAATCTTGACCCGGGTGCCATTTTTCCCAGTTTTCGTGCCAGTTGATGGCCATTGAGGCGAGCCCTTCTTTCTGCACTCTGCGCACTGCGTGTTCGACAGCGATGTGTTCGCGTGCGTGCCATGTGGCAAAGGCCGTCCGGTCAACCGCATTGCTGCGTACAGCAATATCAGTGGCTTCACCCAAGGTGCTGGCCGTTGGCTTTTCGAGCAAAATGTGCAGGCCAGCCTCTAGACAAGATAGGGCAATGCTGTGCCGTACGGCAGGTGGGGTGCAGATGGCGGCAGCATCTAACCCAAGGCTGGGCGTGGCAAGCAGTTGTGCAATATCGGAAAATACAGGAATGCTCAGGCCATGGTCTTGCGCCAGTGTCACAGCGGCGACAAGATCAAAATGGGGGCTAGCAGCAATGTTCGGTGCGTGTTGCGTCCGTGCAATTTGCCCATAGCCAATGAGGGCAATTCGGTGCTTAGCCACGCTGCCACGCCTCAACAAATTGGCGCGCCCGCTCATAGACATTTTGGGCTTGATCGCCGGGGCGATAGAGTTGTGCGCCAATCCCAAATCCTGCCGCGCCTGCCGCGCGCCAAGGGGCGATCGTGTCCGGGGTTATGCCCCCGACCACAAAGATGGGCAGATCAGGCGGGAGAACAGCTTTGTGCGCCTTGAGAACTGCGACCCCGGCGCCCTCTGCGGGAAAGAGCTTAAGCCCATGGGCCCCCGCCTGCGCTGCCTGAAAGGCGTCGGTAGGGGTGAAATAGCCAGGCAGAGAAACAAGCCCAGCCGCCACAGTTGCGCTAATGATATCCGCATCGACATGCGGCGACACAATCAGCGCCCCGCCAATATTGGCAATCAGCGGTACATGTTTGGCTTCAAGCACAGTTCCAGCGCCAATAAGGGCCCGGTTGGCAAAGGCGTGGGCAAGCCGTTTAATGCTTTCCAGCGGTTCAGGGGAATTGAGAGGCACTTCCATGATGGAAATGCCGGCGTCAAACAGCGCCTCGCCAATGCTGACGGCATCTTGCGCTGTTATGCCACGCAAAATCGCCATGATGGGGCAGCGCGCAGTTTCAGCGCGAAAGCGGCTTAGGCTGGACATGGCAGCCTCTGGGCCAAGGCAAGACTGCCAGCAATAAAGGCGGTGGCACCATCCAGCTCAAAACAGTCTCGGCCTGCAGCCTCTAAGCCAGCGGCATAAAGGGCTGTTAATTGCGGATCACCAATCAGGGCAACAGGGGGCTTGGATGGGATATGGGCCAGTCCAAAGCTAATATCCGCGCCAATTAAAAGGCCACTTGCCCAAGAGGCCGCGTCTTCCAGTGGCAAATGCCCCAAGAGGCTCTTGGCGCGGATGGAAAACAAATCGGCCCCCAGCGTGCGAGAGGAAAGGCCTGCCGCCAGCCCTGCCTGAAAGCTGGTGCCCAGCTGAACAGGACCAGCCAGCGCAGGCGCCAATATGGAATGTGCTTTCAGCAGAGCAAAAAGCTCGCCCGTCATGACAGTGCGAAAAGACTGGATGGCATAGCCTCGCAGATCAACCCATTTGGCGTGCGTGCCGGGGTGGCAAATAGGACAATCTGCGGGGATAAGCCCAGCTTCTGCTGCCCCAATCAGCTGCACTTCCTCGCCACGCATCACATCATCTGGCGTGCCAGGTGCCGACCGGACACCGGGGATGAGAATGATCTGCCCAGTTTCGTCTCGGATGGCGCCGTCAATCAGGCTTCCAAGGCCAGCAGGGCAGGCAACATAGGGCACTTCGCGCCAGCCTAGGGCAGAGCCAACCATACCAGCGAGAATAATCAACTGCTGTGGAAAGCGGGCACGAAGCAGAGCAACGGCATCATACACGCCCTTTCGGCCCAGCGCCGCAACGCCGGCGTCATCCTGCTCTTCGCGCACGAGGCGGCCAGCGCTGTC
>JBEEOY010000073.1:0-16969 GCA_041191345.1 Pseudomonadota bacterium | reverse complement strand
GATCCATATGCGCAGCAGCCAGAATATCGTAAAAATCGCAGTTGGATTTATGGCAGTTCAGCAGCACCAAACCCGAATATGGGTTGGTCGTGATCGATAGCGCTCTCTGGTTTTTGCGGCGTTCGGGCTGACAAACTGGACAAGCGACCAGACCGTTTGTGCCAGTCCATCGCCCGCCAAGGCGACGGGTTAGGGCAGCAGCGTTGTTCATCGCGCCACCTCCGTGACATTAGACGGAAAAACGTACCGAACATAATGGCCCGGAAATGCCCCAACATGAACCTCGGTGATTGTGTCGATTTGGAGGCTGCGATCGCGAAGGAAAAACAAACATGCCGCCCAACGCGGTGCCAGGGCATCGATTGCGGCAATGCCCCCCGGTTCTTCGTGGACAAGGTATTCAAACGCCCAGGAAGGGGGCCCCTTCAGTGTGACATCGAACACCTGTGCATCAGTGTGAGAGATTTTATATTGGCGGATTGCCTTCATGTTGCGTACATACATTTATAACATACCTTAACTGACCCCGACCGCTTTTTGCGTGTCGGGGCTTTTGTTTTTTTAGAATTTACGCGGCTTTCTGGGCGCGGCTCTCAAGCCATGCAGCCACATCGCTCTCACGCCAGCCGACAGCCTTCGGCCCGAGCGCTACCGGACGCGGAAAATGGCCCAACTTCATCCAATCATAGAGTGTCGAGCATTTAATACCGCAAAGAGCTTCCACTTCTTTGCGGCGGAGAACCTTGTCAAAAGTCATTATTCCATCCTTTGCGAAGCAGGGACGGGTCGTCACGCTGCTTGCCGGACAGTTTTGATGCGTTTCACCTCAATTATGAGGTTTCGATTGTTTGAATTTACACACCCCAAATTTTACCTGACAGGCCCATACGGCGGCAAATCGTCCTGAGCGTTTCCTTGTTCATCTCAGGATAACGCTCCAAATAAATCTGCTGGGCGCGATATAGCGATGGCCTCACCTTGGGGTCATCCTTGACCGTTACATCGCCTTTGGAATTGAACACAATGTTGCGTCTCTTGAGCTGAGGTTGCATCGCGAGACTTATGATTATCCAAATCAACTCTTGAGCCACTTTCTCGTCGGCTTCCCTCTGGGCAAGCGTCCGCCGCATACCGGGCCTCCGCTTATTTTCTCCGCGAAGATGAGCGATTAGATATTTCCGCTCATGTAAGCCTATTTCGCCGCCGCTCGCCATATAATGTTCGAGGGCACGGGTGTCCCCCTCGTAAGCAAGAACAACGTGCCGAGGAGGAAAGGCCGATAAGTCTAGCGTCATGAGGCGCTCCTAAAACTTGCAACACTACCGCTCATGACAGCGATGTAGCTGGCCCACTGATCCATAAGGCCGCGTCGCTTATCCAATACGTCCGACCTGGCATAAACCTTTCCGCTCCTACTGCCTACAACGTGGTGCAGGGCGGCTTCGGCCACGTCCCAACCCGCGTCCGTTTGTTCCTGCGCCCAAGTCCTGAACGATGTTCTGAAGCCGTGAATGTCGGCCTTGAAACCCAGTTCTTTAATGAGCTTTGAGAGGGTCATGTCGGACAATGGTCGATCCGACATGCTGGGAAATAGCAGCCCCGAATTACCGGGCAGCGACTTAGCCTCACGTAGTATTTCTAAAGCGCGAGGTGAGAGAGGGATGCGCCAATCCTCATCTTTGCGTTTTGTCTCTTCCGCTGGAATTAGCCATATAGGGGCGCCGTCTCCTTCTAGGTGGATTTGCTCCCATTTAGCGTTCCTTACGTTGCCTGAACGTGCAGCCGTAAGGATAAGGAATTCAATTGCGAGCTTGGTTGCGCGGTAGGCGCCAGATACCTTCACAGCATCAATGCATTGCGCCACTTGGGGGTAAGGCAGAGCGAGCCGATGGGCCTTAGATTGTGCCTGCCTAGGCAAGCTCCGCTTTAAGAATGCTGCCGGGTTGTCTGCCCTGTGATTTTGAGCAACCGCCCACCCAAAGACTCCATTAATACGTTGAAGGACGCGCCGGGCTGTTTCTTGCTTGGTTAGCCAAATAGGCTCCAGCACATTCATCACGTCGCCCGAAGTAATATCCGCAATCTTCAGCGAACCGAGACGAGGGAAGGCGTACGTTTTAAGACTGTTTATGAAATCATTGGCATGCTTGGCATTAGTCCACCCGCCCTTGTGCAATTCATGATAACGGACAACCGCCGCCTCAAACGATAGAGACGCGACCTTCGCTTCACGCTTAGCCTTTAGGGGGTCATTGCCGTCCCGAGCAGACCGCCAATTTGCCGCGGCCATTTCGCGTGCCTCAGCTAGAGACCGCGAAGGGTAAGAGCCTAGCCCAATCTCCCTCCTTTTGCCGTTAATGAGGATGCGTTGTATCCACTGCTTGGAACCACTCTTCTCCACGTTGAGAAAAAGGCCGTGCCTGTAGCCAGCATCAAAGTGCCTGCCCGGCCGGGTAGTGGTTTTAACGTAAGCGGCAGTCAGCGTGGGAGACTTGAGCGTTGGCATTTAATTTTCCACCCCCCAATTTACCCACCTTTTTTTGGCAGAATGTGGCGGGATATTATGCAATACACCGGAGAATTGTAATATAAAATTCTGAGTTTTCGAACAGTTTAATGGAAATGACCGGAACCACACAAAATCAAATATGGCGGACCTCAGCTCCACCATCCGCCCCCTCAATTCCCTCTTCCCGCCGGCCTATATTTTCCGGCTGGCCATTGCCGCAATTTGCCGACACATTGGCCCAATAGGCCGAACAGGCATTTGGGGGAGGAAGACATGACAACCTTGGGCATTTGGGGCGGAGCCCTGCTTATCTATCTGCTTTTTCTTTGGTTTTATGATGGCCCTCGGCGGCCATTAACGCCGGCAGAAGTGGACGCCTTTATGGAAGATGTCGGCCCCCGGCTGGCGGAGACAGGCAATGACCCCGCTGTGATGCGCGCCTTTCTGGAAGGCGATGATGGCCGCGAATTCATCATGCTCAACATGGTCCGGTCCCCCGCGGGCCCTGTCACACATCCCGAGACAGGCGAAACGCTTAGCGGGCGAGACTGGCTGCAACGCTATTCCACGCCATTTGTCCGCCAGTTAATACGCCGTGGCGGACACCCAGTTTATGCGGGCCGCAAAGTTGCAGGCTATATTGATGCCTGGGGCACATCGGCGGACCCGGGTTGGACGGTGACCAGCACGATGCGCTATCGCAGCCGACGCGATCTGGTGGCCTTAGTGCGGGATCCGCGCTTTAAGGCAGCACACCCCAATAAGCTGTTGGGGATCGACATGACCTTTTCTTTCCCAACGCAGAAAATGTTTGCCGGCTATGCCAGCCCGCGTGTCACTCTTGCGCTCATTCTCGCGCTGGGGGCCGCGCTCACGCAGCTGGCGCTTTAGGGGCGGTGGCGGTCAAACGCCGCTGCCACAGTGCGCGCATAGGGCCGGCCTTGTTCGGTAATCCGCACTTCCGGCCCAACGCGCTCAACCAAACCAAGGGATGTCAAATGCGCCAGCATAGCGTCTAACTCGGGATCTATCAGCGCTGGATCTGGCACGGCACGCAACTGGCAGAGCAGTTGCTCAATCACTTGGGCGCGCGCTTGATCTTCCTTCCCCCGCAGCACACCGCGCACACTGGGCAATTGAGATGCGGCAATTTTCTCCCGATAGGCGCCGGGGTTCTTCTCGTTCTGCAAGATGATATCGGGAAAGAGGCTGATCGCACTGGCCCCCAGACCAATCATCACATCAGCTTGATCCTCCGTGAAGCCCTGAAAGTTACGCCGCACTTGGCCTTGGCTGGCGGCCTTGGCCAGCGGATCTTGGGGCAACGCAAAATGATCAAAGCCAATGGCAACATAGCCTTCGCGCACCAACCGCGCATGGCCATGCGCCGCTTGCTCAAAACGCTGCGCAGGGCCAGGCAGGGCTGCTGCATCAATGCGCCGCTGTCGGGGAAATAAATGGGGCACATGCGCATAGCCAAACAGGGCAATCCGGCTGGGCCGTAGCCGCACGACATGATCAAGCGTGGCATCTAGCTTGGCGATATCTTGATGCGGCAGGCCATACATAAGATCAAAGTTAATCGCGTTTATGCCCCGCGCACGCAGCGCGGCCATGCAGGTTTCGATCATGTCAACCGGCTGGAGACGCCCAATAGCCGCCTGAATCTGATCATCAAAGCTCTGCACGCCAAAGCTAACGCGCGAAACTTGGGCAATGGATAACGTCATTGCCCAATCCAGCGTGAAAGCGCGCGGATCAATTTCAATCGAAATATCCGGGGCCTGCCCGCCACCAAAAATGGTGACGAGCCGATCGACCAAGCGAACAAAGGCAATGGGATCAATGGCATTGGGACTGCCGCCGCCAAAAGCGATGCGGTGCAATTTGCCACGCCCGCCCAAGAGCTTGGCAACCAGCGCAATTTCTCCTTCAAGCGCTGCCAGATAGGCGGCCAACCGGTGCGTCCGCCCTGCAACCCCAGTGTTGCAGCCGCAATACCAGCAAATCTGCTGACAATAGGGAATATGGACATAAAGCGAGAGGGGCGTCCCCGCTGCCACAGCATTTAGCGCACGCGCCTGCGCGTCTGCCCCCACGCCATCCCTAAAGGCTGTTGCTGGCGGGTAGCTTGTGTAGCGCGGCATGGGACGCGCCATCAGCTCGGGAAAATAGGGCCACATTGCGCCCATTTTAATGGAAATCTGGGGGCACGCTTTGACTTTGATCAACTAGGTTATTGTCTTGGGTCAAGGACAAGCCGGGCAATTTGATCCATGATCCTCCCAATCGAAACGAACAGAAAAGGCATCTCCCATGAAAGCCATCCTGCTTCATATCTTCGAGGATGATGGGCTGGAAAGCCGCCTCGCTGTCGCGCTAGACATCTGCCGCGCCCAAGATGCACATTTATCCTGCGTCTATATTACGCCTTATGCTGCCTATATCGGGATGGACCCAATGGGCGGCGTATTTGCCTCTGGACCAATCATCCAAAGCCTGCGCGAGGCAGAAGACAAAAGCCGCAAGCGCGTCGAAGCGCGATTGGCGCATGAGGATGTACGCTGGGATTGGCAATCCTATGATGGGGATCCGGCGCAAACACTTGTGTCGGCCTCTGCCCTTGCGGATTTGGTAATTGTCAGTCAGGCAGACCCAGAGGCAAAGGGCGGCAACCCGCCCCTTCCGCTTGTTGATATGGTTTGCGTCAATGGCGGCTGCCCGGTGCTGGTGGTGCCCAAAGGGGTGAGCCAGTTTGATGCCCTGGCCCCTATAGTGATTGGCTGGAATGACAGCGAAGAAGCCGCCCGCGCCATTCGCGAAGCGCTGCCCGCACTGCGGCTGGCCCAACAGGTCATTGTGGTTTCTGTGGGTGAGGAAGAGGAAGACTATCCTCAAACCGAGGCCTGCACCTATCTGGCGCGCCACGGCATAAAATCTGAAATTCGCAGCTATCCAGCAACAGCTGGGCCCGCCGATGCGGTGCTATGCGATGTGGCAGACGAATTGGGCGCCGGCGCCATTCTGATTGGCGCTTATGGACATAGCCGCTTGCGCGAAACGCTGTTGGGTGGGGTCACGCGCCGTCTGGTGACGCGCAGCACAACACCGATTTTGCTTGGCCACTGATCTTCAAGGTCAAAATTTCACTGCTCATAAAAGGAGAAACGCATGAGCATCCATAAGGGGAAAATTGCGCTGGCGGCACTCGCAGCCACCACCATCACCACGCCTGCCATGGCGGCCGCGGGGGATACACTTATTCGGGTTCGCGGCATTGTTGTTGCGCCGAATGAAACATCGGGAGGCATTCTGCCCGGACTGCCCAATGAACGCGTTCGCGTAAATGATGCCGTTACACCGGAAATTGATGTAACCAAGATGGTCTCGGACAATATTGGCTTTGAGCTGATTGCCGCGACATCCAAACATTCCGTGTCTGGCGTCACTGGCACCACAGGCAGCATTGGCAAGCTTGCTTCGACTTGGGTGCTGCCGCCCACGCTGACGGCCCAATATCATTTTGCACCCAGCGCCAAAATGCGGCCTTATGTAGGCGCGGGCCTGAACTACACCATGTTCTATTCAGACAAGGCAACGGCTGGTTTTGAAGCAGCCGCAGGCAGCACCAATGTGCATTTGAAAGACAGCTTTGGCTGGGCAGCACAAGCGGGTGTCGACATTGATCTGGCGCCCAACATGTTCCTGAACGTTGACGTCAAATATATTGATATTGATACCACGGCGCGGCTGAGCACGGCCAATCTTGGGACACAGAGCGTGAAAGTTAATCTTAATCCGCTCGTCTTTGGCGTGGGCTTGGGCTTCCGCCTCTAAAGCCTGACAGACAAGCTCCTCCCCTGCGGGGTCGGCGAAAGCTGGCCCCGCTTTTTTATCGACAGCGTGGGCGTCAGCAACAGTCCGCCAGAAGATCAGATTTTTTGCGTCGGTCAGCACTGGCATGGCACGCCTTGCGGCAACAGCCATGGCTATCTTCTGGCGGCATAGGGCCATTTAGAGGCAGTTGGACAGTGCGGCTTGCCCCGCCGCACATGGCAATGGTGACCGTCTTCGCCGCAGCCATTGGCGCGGGCAGCATCAATGCCGCCATCCAAAGCGGCGCAAGCCCGGCTGCTGGCAGCCTCATGACCTGTCCTCCATTGGGGCCTCGTCCTCATCATCCATCAGGATGCGCAAGGCGGCGCCATCCAAATCATCAAATTGCTCCGCGTGCAGCGACCAGAAAAAGGCCGCCAGCCCCAGCAAGCCCAGCCCCAACGCAATGGGAATAAGCAGCAATATCCCCCTCATCGTGCAGATCCTTTCAGGCGCAGCGCATTGGCCACCACAATTAGCGAACTGCCCGACATGGCCAGCGCGGCAATGAGGGGCGTGACGTGCCCGGCAATTGCAAGGGGAACGGCAATGGCATTATACCCAATGGCGAGCACAAAATTCTGGCGAACAATTGCTTGTGTCGCGCGGGCAACCCGGACGGCAATCACCACCGGGCGCAGGCCATCTCCTAAAAAGACAGCATCCGCTGCATTTTGTCCGGCATCGCTGGCAGAAGCGGGAGCCAGTGAGGCATGGCCTGCAGCAAGCGCTGGGCCATCATTCAGCCCATCGCCCACCATCAAGACTCGCTCGCCACTCGCAGATAGTCGCGCAATGGCATCCAGCTTGTCCTGCGGCTGCATGCCTGTCTGCGCTGTTAGGCCCAGGCTGCGCGCCACGGGGGCCACAGCCTCAGCCCGATCGCCTGAGATGATGGCGCTTTCAATGCCCAGCTGCTGCAATTCAGCAATGGTCTCGCGCGCTTCTGGCCGAAGTGCATCTTCAAAGATCAGCACCTTCGCCGTCTTTGCCAGCTTCAATTCCACACTCAGCGCCGAGCCTGCGCCCACTGCATCATCGGGACGCCCCAGCGAGACGGGCAGCTGACCCCATTGGCCTGCCACGCCAAAGCCCGGCATTTCCGCCAAGCCTGTGACATCTGCCGCAATGCACGATTGCGCTTCAAGCGCGCGGCGCAGGGATTGGCTCAAGGGATGGCGGCTGGCCCGCGCAAGCGCCAACGCGACGCCGGCTTCGGTTGTCGTTAAGCACGCCAAATTCATTGGGTCGGGTCGGCCAAGAGTGAGCGTGCCCGTTTTATCAAACAACGCGCGTGTCACATCCGCCAGACGCTCTAAGGCCGATCCATCCTTCACCAAAATGCCTTTGCGCATCAAGGCCCCGGCAGAGACAATCTGCGCAGCAGGAACGGCCAAGCCCAATGCACAGGGGCAAGTGATGATAAGAACAGCAACTGCAATAAGAAGGGCCTGATGCCACCCTGCGCCGGCCAGCATCCAGCCCGCAAAGCTTAGGGCCGCGAGCGTGTGAACGGCAGGTGCGTAGATGCGCGCCGCACGGTCTGCAATGCGCACATAGCGAGACTTAGACTGGCTCGCCTCTTCCATCATCCGCGCAATATCGGCAATGGCTGTGCCCGCGCCTGTGGCCGTCACGCGCACGTCAATGGGCGCATCAAGGTTGAGCGTGCCGGCATGGACGAGCGCATCCACCCCCATTGGCACTGGCAGCGATTCTCCAGTCAGCAAGGATAGGTCAAAGCGCGCCGCGCCGCGCACGATGATGCCATCGGCCGCAAGCCGCTCTCCAGCGGCCACGAGCATGACCATGCCCCGTTTAAGATCCGGTGCGGCGACCCAGCGGCTTGTGCCGTCCTTTTCCAAAACCAGCGCACCGGGGGCTGTATGCTTAAGCAAGGCTGCCACCCCATCCCGTGCGCGATCGCGCATCACGCTGTCCAATGTTCGCCCGCCCAGCAAGAAAAAGAGCAGCATGACTGCGCCATCAAAATAGGCGTGTGGACCATGCACAAAGGTTTCAAACAGGCTGAGCGCCGCGGTTAGCACCACGCCAATGGAAATGGGCACGTCCATATTGGTTTGGCCATGGGACAGCGCCTTCCAGGCAGATCGGAAAAAGGGTCGGCCTGAATAGGCAAGTGTCGGCAAAGCAATAGCGGCAGAAAGCCAGTGGAATAAATCCCGCGTACCCCCCTCTGCCCCCGACCAGACTGAGACGGACAGCAGCATGATGTTCATGGCTGCAAATCCGGCCACAGCCAGCGCCTTCATCAGCGCACGGCTTTCACTGGCCTGCGCATTGGGCAGAGCCTCTAAAAGCGGCTGCGCCTCAAAGCCGAGGCGCGCAAGCGCTTCCATCAACTCAGGCACAGTCACGGCTGGATCATGCACAATCGTCACGCGCTTGGCGGTAAAATTGACGCGCGCGCCAGCAATGCCCGGTTGCGCGGTCAGGCCCTTTTCAATTTTGGCGATACAGCCCGCACAATGCATGGCGGGCACGGCAAACAGCGTTTCGACTGGCGCTGCAAAGGCCCGATCCGACCTCTCTGGGGCGAGTGTATTCATTGCAGATTTTCAATGCGTTGGAACGTATCGTTGCCGTGACGAACGTTCAGATGCACCAGCCAGCGCCCGGCTGGCAGTGGCACATCGCTGACCCAATGGCGGTCCTTGGCATGAAACCCTATGGGGCGCTCGGCCGCGCGGCCCAGTGGGTGACGCACCAGCGCTGTCACCTGCGCACCAGATAAGGCCGTGCCGCCAGTTTCCGCCGCAACCCGAATATGCCGGTCTGCCGTCAGACGGGCCTCCACTGTCCAGCCCAGAGCCTTTTGGGCCTCGGCCTTGTCGAGCCACTGGTTAAAGCGCTGGCTGGCAACATAGCTATTTTCCACCACCACGCCGCCAAAGCTGCCAATCGCCGCGCGTGCCATGAAAAGATTGACTGAGATGACAATGGCAAAAAAGCCAACAAGAATGGCAGACATATGCCAGCCGGTAAATTTGCGTGTCATTCGCCATGCTCCTCGTGCTGGGTTTCGGGTCGTTCAAAAACAACGTCATCGCGATCGTCCGTGCGATCCCCATCCTGTGCCTCAGCGCGAATGGTAAACGCTTCCCGTTCTTCCCCGCGCGCGGGCGCGGCCACAAATAAGCGGACTTTCTGAACGCTATCTGCCGGCACATCGACAGTGATGCGGCGGACATTGCTGGTGCGCGTGGCATCTGCGGTCCAGATCGTTGCGCCCTCAAGGCCCGTCACAATCAACGACACCCGGCGCGGGCGCGTTTCCATATTGCGGATCTTGACTGTGTAGTTGTTGCGGATCATCCCATCTGACAGCTGAACATAAACGGGGTTACGATCATGCTGGACACTCAGGTCCAGCCGCGTGCGCGCACCCAACGCAAACAGCATCGCAAAACCAATGGCGGCCCAGATGGTGAAATAAATCAGCGTGCGGGGCCGCAAAATAGTCCGCAAGGGGCGCTGTGCTGTCCCGCCCGCTTTTTCCACTGCCGCATCATCCAGCGTGCAATAATCAATCAGCCCACGGGGCTTGCCAATTTGGCCCATCACAGTGTCACACGCATCAATGCACAACGCGCAGGTGATGCAGCCAATTTGTGGCCCTTCGCGAATATCAATGCCTGTTGGGCAAACGGCAACACATTGCAGGCAATCAATACAGTCGCCGGTTTTAAGGCTGCCCTCTTGCGTCTTTTTCAGCCCATGGCTGCGCGGCTCACCCCGCCAATCCTTATAGGTAACAATCAGCGATTTCTCATCCAGCATGGCTGTTTGGATGCGCGGCCAAGGGCACATATAAATGCACACTTGTTCGCGCATAAAGCCGCCGAAAATAAACGTTGTCGCAGTTAGCACCCCCACAGTGGAATAAGCGACCATCGGCGCGCTGCCCGCCAGAAACGCCTGCGCCAATGTCGGGGCGTCCGCGAAATAGAAAATCCATGCCCCGCCAGTGCCCATGGCAATGACCAGCCAGATCGACCATTTTAACAATCGCCGTGCAATTTTGGCGGGGCCCCAAGGTGCTTTGTCCAGCCTTAGCTGGGCGTTGCGATCGCCATCAATCCAGCGTTCGACGTGCTGGAACAAGTCTGTCCACACAGTCTGCGGGCAGGCATAGCCACACCACGCCCGGCCGACAGCCGAGGTCACCAGAAACAGGCCAATGCCCGCCATGACGAGCAGCCCGGCCACATAATAAAATTCATGCGGCCAGATTTCGATCGCGAACATGTAGAACCGGCGGTGCGCCAGATCGACCAGCACGGCCTGATCGGGCGCATAAGGCCCCCGGTCCCAGCGCAGCCATGGGGTCACATAATAGATCGTCAGCGTGACGATCATGATCGCCCATTTCAGCCGCCGGAAGAAGCCGTCAACGGCTTTGGGGTAAACGGCTTTGCGCTTTTCATAAAGCGACTCTGGAGCCGGGGGGTTATTGAGGCTTTGCATTGGCGGGTTTGGCTTCCTGCGGTGCTGGGCTTGCCTCCCCACCGCCCAACGAATGAACATAAGCCGCCAGCATTGTGATCGTCGCTGCGTCGAGCTTATGGCCCCAGCGCGGCATCACCCCTTGCCGTGCTTTGAGAACTGTTTCGGTCAGCGAGGCGCCATCCCCGCCATAAAGCCAAATGCCATCAGTCAGGTTTGGCGCGCCGACTTGGCGGCCACCCTTGCCGTCCGGCCCATGGCAGACCGCACAGTTATTCGCGAAAATTTGGGCGCCTTGCTGCGTCAATCGACTGGCGGGGCGTTGGCCCGAAATATGACGGACATGGGCCACAACGGCCACCACTTCACTCTCGCTCAACACGCCGGCAAAGGCGGGCATCTGCGACTGGCGTGTGGCGGCATGATCCGGGTTACGAATGCCATGTTCAAGCGTGTAGCGAAGGGCCTTTAAATCACCGCCCCACAGCCAATCATCATCATTGAGATTGGGATAGCCTTTTGAGCCTGCCGCGCCTGAGCCATGGCATTGGACGCAATTGACCTTGAAGGCAGCACGGCCGCCTTCAATCGCAGCGCTCATCAATTGCGGCTTGGCCGGCAATTGCTCAATTGGTGTCGCCGCAATAGCGGCAATGATCGGCGCGCGCTTGGCCTGTTGGGCCTGCAGCTCTTCTGCCAATTGACCCTGGCTGGTCCAGCCTGTGATCCCCGCCGTCGCACGGCTGATCATCGGCCAAGCGGGGAACATGACTGTATAGCCAATCGCCCAGATAATTGTGGCGTAGAAGGTCAGCAGCCACCAACGCGGCAGCGGCGTGTTCAGCTCTTCAATGCCATCCCATTCATGGCCAACAAATTCAGTGCCCGTCGGTTGATCGACGCGCGGGCCAGTGTCTTTGGGTGCCTTAGCCATTGTCATCGTCCTCGAAGATCATATTGGCGACGCGATTGCTCACATCGCGGGAGCCGGGGCGAAAGGCCCAGCCAGCAAAGCTCAGGAACAGCACAACCATGAAGGCCAGGCCCCAGCTGTCTGCAAAATGGCGCAGCGCATCATAGGTCATTTGGGTTGCTCCTGCGCTTCAGCCGCTTTGAAATCGACCAAAGTCCCCAGCATCTGCAGATAGGCAATCAGCGCATCCATTTCGGTCACGCGCGCAGGATCACCATCATAATCGCGGATTTGTACCTTGGGATACCGCTTGGCGAGGTCGCCCGCATCCGCATCGGGATCAGCTTGGGCTGCCAGATCAGCATTGGCGCGCTCAATATCCTTCGCGCTATAGGGCACGCCTTCCATTGTCAGCGTTTTCAAATGCGCGGCCATGTCGCCAGCCTTCAAATCCCGCTCGGCGAGGAAGGCATAGGGCGGCATAATCGACTCTGGGACGACCGCACGTGGGTCCTTCAGATGCTCTTGATGCCATTGGTCGGAATAGCGGCCACCCACACGTGCCAAATCTGGCCCAGTGCGCTTTGAGCCCCATTGGAAGGGGTGGTCATACATGCTTTCAGCCGCCAGGCTATAATGGCCATAGCGTTCCACCTCATCGCGAAATGGGCGGACCATCTGGCTGTGGCAGACATAGCAGCCTTCGCGGATATAGATGTTCCGGCCTGCCAGCTCGAGCGGGGTATAGGGCCGCACGCCTTTGACCTTTTGCACGGTGGAATCGATCCAAAAGAGCGGCGCGATTTCCACCAGCCCGCCAATCATCACAGTAACCAGCGCTAACAGGCCGAGCAGGCCAACATTGCGCTCCAGCTTGCCATGGTCGAGTGCCTTGAATGCCATGATATCAGCTCCTTATTCGGCGGGCACAGCGACCACAGGGCGGTCAGCTTCCGGATTATAGGGGGTTTCGGTCATTGGCTTTTCGGCGCGCAGTTTGCCCGCGATGGTCAGCCAGACATTATAGACCATGATGACGGCGCCTAAGAGGTAGAGCAGCCCGCCTGTGGCGCGGATGATGTACATGGGGTGCATGGCCGCGACAGTCTCGCTAAAGGCATAGACCAGATAGCCATCGGCCCCATATTCGCGCCACATCAGCCCCTGCATGATGCCTGCAACCCACATTGAGGCGGCGTAGAAAACAATGCCAATGGTTGAGAGCCAGAAATGCCAATTGACCATCCGCAGCGAATAGAGCCGCTCACGGTTCCACAGCCGGGGGACGAGGTAATAAAGGCAAGCAAAGGTAATCATGCCATTCCAGCCCAAGGCCCCCGAATGGACATGGCCAATCGTCCAATCCGTATAGTGCGACAGGCTGTTGACGGCCTTGATGGACATCATCGGGCCTTCAAAAGTCGACATGCCATAAAAGGCGAGTGCCATGACCATCATGCGGATGATGGGATCGGTGCGGATTTTGTCCCACGCGCCGTTCAGCGTCATGAGGCCGTTGATCATCCCACCCCAGCTGGGCATCCACAGCATGACGGAGAACACCATGCCCAAAGTCTGCGCCCAATCAGGCAGGGCCGTATAATGCAGATGGTGCGGCCCGGCCCAAATATAGAGGAAAATCAGCGACCAAAAATGGATGATCGATAGCCGATAGGAATAGACCGGCCGTTCCGCCTGCTTCGGCACGAAATAATACATCATCGCCAAGAAGCCAGCGGTCAGGAAAAAGCCCACCGCATTGTGGCCATACCACCATTGCGTCAGCGCATCTTGCACACCGGAAAAGGCCGAGTAGCTTTTTGAACCCAAAAAGCTGACCGGAATGGCCAAGTTATTCACCACATGCAGCATCGCCACTGTGATGATGAAGGAGAGGTAGAACCAGTTGGCGACATAGATATGCGGCTCAGACCGTTTCACAATCGTGCCGACAAAGACCGCCAGATAAGCGACCCAGACGATCGTCAGCCAAAGATCCACATACCATTCCGGCTCAGCATATTCGCGGCCAGCCGTAATGCCCATCAAATAGCCCGTGGCAGCCAGAACGATGAACAGCTGATAGCCCCAGAAGACAAAGCGCGCGAGCGCCGGGAAGGCCAGCCGCGCGCGACAGGTGCGCTGGACAACGTAAAAACTCGTCGCAATCAGCGCATTGCCGCCAAAGGCAAAAATCACAGCGGAGGTGTGCAATGGCCGCAACCGACCAAAGGTCGTATACTCAAACCCTAGGTTGAGCGCGGGGAAAGCCAGTTGCAAGGCAATGTAAAGCCCGGCCAAAAAGCCTGCCATGCCCCAAAAGAGCGTGGCAATAACGCCCAGCCGAATGAGATCATCATCATAGCGTGAGAGCGCGGCGCCACTGGGTTTCCAGAACCGCCCCGCCTTATAATCAAAGCCGGCATTGGACGCGAAGGCAGCGATTAAAGCTGCGCCGCAGACAATTGACATATGCACCGAAAAGCCGGTGTCGACGCCAAAGGCCGCTGCCAGAAATGCAATGAAGGCGACGAGATACCAGGCCCCGCCGCGTAAAATGACTTCTTCCATCGTCTTTCCCCGAGCCACCGCTTGATGCGGCGTATCTCAGTGCGGTCTTTCGCACTGCAGCACGGGGCGGACATTGACTTAAGTCAAAAGCGTGAGGAACAATTGCCAATCCACGCTAAAATGCTTGCATTAAAAGAGATTTAAGCCGCGTCGGCCAATTGCTCCAACCGCCGACGGTCCTTAATCACCACGCGGCGGCGATCGGGCAGTTCGATCATCTCAGCGTCTTTCAGCTTTGTGAGTTGCCGACTGACGGTCTCAATCGTCAGGCCCAGCACATCGCCCATTTGCTGGCGGTCCATGGGCAAATCAAATTCGTTGAGGAAAGGCGCAATCGCGGAACAGCCCGCGCTGCCCAGCCGGTTGGACATTTCCAAAAGCAACGTCGCGATGCGTTCGCTGGCCGTTTTGCGGCCTAAGAGCATCATCCATTGGCGGGCCCGATCCAGCTCATCCAGCGTGCGCTGGAGCAGCTTGTGCTGCAAATCTGGATGTTCCTTGGCAAATCCATCAAAGGCGGCGCGCGTAAAAATGCAGACTTCGGCATCCGTCAGCGCGGTGACGCCATAGGGACTTTCCTTGCCAAAGGGACGGCCAATAAAGTCGGACGGGAAGACAACGCCGACAATCTGTTCCCGCCCATCAGCGGTTGAAACAGAGAGTTTCAACACACCCTGAATGACATTCGCCACCACCAAGGCCTCGTCACCCTCCCAGACCAAAGTCTGGCCACGCGTGACCAGTTGCTTGCGGCCAAGTTTAGACAGGGCCGCTAATTCGTCGGCATCCAGCGCCGAACAAATGGCCCGGTTTCGAACGAGACAGGCGTCGCAATCAGACATAGGCTTCTGCTAAAGGACTGCGTTATTTTGGTCCAACCAAAAACGACAAAAAACCATCATTTTCGGCTGGCCAATGGCATTAGCGACAGCTTGTCCCAGGGCCAGCCTCTAAATCAAGGCAGCGACCATCGACAGAGCCCGGCGCAATGGGCAGCCCAATCAAGCTGGCCAGCGTGGGCAGAATATCAACGGTTTCCACAGGCTGGGGCTGTTCAAACGCTGTCATGCCCTTGCGCCAGAAGAGAATGGGCACGCGCCGATCATAATCCCACGCACTGCCATGCGTTGAAACATAGCCCTTCACGCCAGCTGGCATGGGCTGTTGGCCATGAGGCAGCACCACATAAATATCCCCCGACCGATCCGGCACAAAAGAGGCACGAACGCGCTGTGCCAATGTCCAAAGCGCGGGATTGCCCGATGGCACAGGCAATGCCGCCAGATCTGCCTTGGTGAAGACGGCCGCAACCTTATCCTTATATTGGCTTTCCAAAACGGACTTTAAATAAGCAGCCGCCTCTGCCCGGCGGTCTGCCGGGACATTGGGCGAAAACCAATAATCCCCCCCCAGAGCACGATTGGCGACTAAGGATCCGCTCCAGCCAAATTGCTTGGCCAGAATTTGCGACAATACGGGGGCTGCCAGCGTTAAGGCAGCCCGGCCGGCCGCCGGATAGGCGTGCTGAGCATGGCGCTCAGGCGCATCAAAGCCTCCATGGTCTGCCGTAAGGGCAACGACATAGTCAATTTTCTGCCGATCAAGCGCGGCAAAAAACTGGTCAAGCCGCGCATCAAGCGAGACCATCTGGCCGCACATTTCAGGGCCCTCGGTGCCATAGGCATGGCCAATATAATCCGTGGCGGAAAGGCTGATGGCCAGCACATCCGTGCCAGCTTTTTGTCCCAGCTTATTGGCTGCGACCATCGACTCCGCAATGTCGAGCGTTGCCACATCAATCGCGCGCGTGGTGCGGAAATCCTTGGCTGTGTTGTCTGGTTTGTCCGTGCGCGGGCCATCTTCCGCGCCATCCCCTATGGTCAGAGTGCCGACTGACACGGGAGACACTTTGGCCGCACATTGGGCAGGCAGCGGCGCAATGACAGGCTTGGCAATCCATTGCGCGATCCGCGCATTCACGCTGGCAAGGGCAGGAATACTCTGGCCAACGCCACTGGTGTCGGCCCCTGTATAGGTGGTGAAGCCCTTGGCGCGCCAATCATACCACCAAGTCTGATCGGCCTTGCGCCCGGCAAGCAAGGTGGCGCCCCGATCTTTACCTGACACAGCAAAGACGCGTGTCTGGCTGCCTGGCTGGGCTTTCAGCCGGTCTCCCAAGGGCTGCCAATCGGCGCTCAAATGCGCGAGCGAGACCGTGTAATTATCGGGGCTGCTGCCGGGTACAGAGGGGTCTTCCACACAATAAATCTCATCAAATTTACTGCCCCGCATGCCAAACCAATCATTGGCGGCAATGCCACTGCGGGCTGGGTGAATGCCACTGGTGATGGTGGAGTGGCCCGGGCAAGTTTCCGTCGCGGCATGGCTTTGATATCCACCGGGGAACACCGCACCTTGGGTAAGCCGCTTAAGTCCGCCCGTAAATTTGCCGCGCCATTCCGAAAAAAGATCGCTGGGGAATTGGTCCACAGACAGAACAACCACCAATTTGGGCGGGGCTGTCTCAGCCTGCGCCTGAACAGATGTGAAAAGGGCAGCGGCAACCAGCCAGCGAGCGAACCTCATCCAAAGTCTCCTGTGCAATCAACTGCGTGCTTGGCTATAGAGTGCGC
>JBEEOY010000072.1:0-10341 GCA_041191345.1 Pseudomonadota bacterium | reverse complement strand
CCTTTTACGATTTAGCCCGTTATAAGTCTGCTGTGCGGCCATTTAGCACAGCTTAGACAGGTCCAGACTTTGGATTTGCTTGGGTATCCTGTGGCCCTTTGGCTCTCCCCCCCCCGCCCGGTTCGCAGGATACCCTTTCTCTTTGCCCGCTCCTGCACCGCGCGCACCGCGGCGCCCCTAATTAGGGCCTGACGTCCGTCAGCGAAGCCAGAGGAAGGAGGATTTCCAATCGCACGCCATCTGGCCCCCAATCCGTTGCGAGCTTGCCGCCCAACTGGTCTTCAACTGATGTCCGAATGACCGTCCAGCCAAAGCCACTTGCCCCCGGCGGCGCAATGGGAAACCCGCCTTGTTCAACCCAGCTCAACGTCAGCTGATCTGGCGTGTGTGCGCCCGTAAACGCCCATTGAATGGCCACATGCCCCTTGGGGCCAGATAGAGCGCCATATTTCACTGCGTTCGTCACCAATTCATGCGCGACGAGGGCCAGCGCCTGTGCAGCAGCGGGCTTCAGCCACACCACTGGGCCATTAATCACAAAGCGGCTTGGATCAATTTGATCTGAGTCTATCAGGCCAAAGGGCGCAAGCTCATCCACCACCAGACGATGCAGCTCCACGCCTTCCCAGCGGTTTTCGGCCAAAAGATTATGCGTGCGGGCCAAGCTTTGAATCCGGCCTGCCACCATGCGCCGAAACCCAGTGACGCTATCTGCCTGTGTCAGCTGCACAATGGCCTGCACAACTGCCAATACATTTTTGGCACGATGATCCACCTCGCGCGACAAAAGGCGCTCCCGCGCCTCGCTCTGCTTGCGATCCGTGATGTCAATAAAGGCCGCAACAGCGCCGCGGGGCCGCCCCTCGCCATCATATAAGGGGCTCGCATTGCCAAGCAGATACACTTCTTGGCCATCGTCAAAAACAACACGTTCTTCAAAATTGCGGACCAACTCTCCACGCGCCGCGCGTTGGACGGGCAGCTCAGTGGCGCGCAACTCCACGCCATCGCGGTCAAAAACTCGAAAATGCGAAACAGGGCCTGCATCAGGCCCTGTTTTGGACATGTTAATTGTAGTGTCAGGCAAGCGCAGCATATCTGCTGAAAAGGCATTGCCCGTCACTTCTGCGCTATCAGGATCATGGGCGAACCAAATTGCCGCAGGCACATCGCGGAGCACCACGGCCAGCTCATTTGCCCGCATCTGGACTTCGTCTTCCGCTTCTTTGCGTTCGGTAACATCTTGCACCACGGCCAAAACAAACGCGGGGGCGCCTGCGGAATCATGCACCAAAGTGAGGCTTTCATCCGTCCACACACTGGCCCCATCAGCTTGAATATAGCGCCGTTCAATACGGCTGCTTTGGCTATGTCCGCTGAGCAGCAAATCAATATCCGCATGCGCATCTGCCAGCGTTTCAAGCGATTCTGCGCGGCCATTTATTGTTTTCCAATCCGCGCCTGTCAGATCCGACAGCGGGGCACCAACCATGGCACAAAAACGCTCATTGGCTTCCAAAATTGTCCCCGCCAAAGTGAGGCGGACCACGCCAACGCCGGCTTGCTCAAACACGGCGCGATAGGTTTCTTCTGCTTTGGCGAGGCGTTGTTCCAGCCGCGACCGCTCTGTCACATCCACAAAAGCGCCCGTCACATAATCAGGCATGCCCTGACCATCGCTGACCAGCCGTCCACGTCCCTGAACAATGCGTGAGGCCGCACCGCCCGCGCCTAATCGCGCAGAGAGGCGAAATTCTGACCCCCGTCGCAAACAGGCATCAAAGGCCTGCAGGGCCTTGGTCCGATCCTCTGGGTGGAACAGCGCAATCAGATCTTCCAAGCGTTGCGGCGGGCGCCCCGGCTCTACGCGCAGCAACTGCAGCATCACATCATCGCAGTCCAAAAGATCACTATGAAAGCGCCAGCGAAACGTGCCTGCGCCACTGGCCTCAACGGCGGCCCGCAGCCGCTCTTCCCGGGCGCGCAACGCCTCTTTTGTCCGCCGCTCATCCGCGATAGTCGCCAAAAACAGCGTGGTGAGCGCCGTTACAGCAATAAACTGCTGGACAAGGGGAATGCGGCTGGAGCTCATCAGCAACTGGTTTGCCAAGGGGCCCAGATTTTCGCTGGTGGCCCAAACTGCAACGGCCGATGTGATGAACAACACCAATGAGGCGCCCCGCACATCAAAAGCCAACGCCGCCCACACCATGATGGGCAATAAATGCCATGTCCGCAGGGCCTCATCTGGGGGGCCGGCAAACACCATCATGGCGACAAACGTGGCGACCATAATCAACAGGCCAAGATGGATATATTGGCCCATCGACAAGGGCCGCTCCCGATCTGCCCAAGACAGGACAAGCGGCCCCAGCGTGACCGCGCCCGCAAAATTGCCAACAGCCCAGTTGATAAACAGCTGCGACGCTTGCGGAGCCGCCACATCTGAAGAGGCCATTAAGATGAGCGTGCCGAGGGCGGCAGAAATACACGCCCCGAGCGCGGCCCCGCCAAACAAAAAGCGCGCAACATCTGGCAAAGTGGGCAGCCGTGGATCAATGCCTCCCAATCGGCGGATCACCCAAACAGGACCAACGGTTCCCAACACATTGGCAAGGCCAATGGCCATATCGGCCCAGAGCGGCTGTTGCGACCCTGAGAGCAAGGCCGCCAGCACGCGGCCAATGAAAATCGATGGCCAGACGCGCAGCCCGCCAATCAGCAAGCCTGCCAGCCCAACGCCCGCAGCAGGCCAAACTGGAGAGCCTGCACCGGCAATCATCGCCCAGTTCAGGCCAATATAGGCAAAAACCGTGTACGTCGCAGTGAGAAGAAACAGAAAGATGAAATAGTCTCGCCTGGCCAAGCCCACGCCCAGAAAAGGCGACCAATGGATGCGCCAGTTTTTGCCATTTTCCTGCACCTGGACACCCGCTCCTTGCCGCCGGCCGCGGCCCAACCTGCTGAAAGCTAATCGCAAACAGCCTTTAAAGGCAATGAGAGGCAGCCCGATGCCACGCATTTTTACGCCCAGATTAACATAGATTAACGCCACCAATCTAAGGTGTTGGGGGGGTTGAAGATTGGCCAGCAACGGCGCAGATAGAGGCGATGGAAAAGCTGCTCTTAACGGATGACGAATGGCGTGCGCGCCTGACGCCTGAACAATATCATGTCCTGCGCCAAGCGGGGACCGAGCGGGCCTTTTCAGGCGCTCTTACAGATAATAAGGCCGATGGTGTTTACCGCTGTGCCGGCTGTGGGGCCGATTTGTTTTTGTCAGATACCAAATATGACTCTGGCTCTGGCTGGCCCAGTTTTTACGCCCCAATTGCGCTTGATGCCGTGACAATGGTGGAAGACCGATCACATGGCATGTCGCGCGTTGAAGTGCGCTGCGGGCGGTGTGATGGGCATTTGGGCCATGTCTTTCCCGATGGTCCCCAGCCAACAGGCCTGCGCTTCTGCATGAACAGCGTCTCGCTGGCCTTTGAAGATGCCGATAGTGACTAGCCAATTTGCGGCCACCTAGGGCCGCAATTTCTTGCTCGCACCTGCCTGACCGCCTAAGAGAGCGCTAATGGCCACGCGTCCTCGCTCTACACCTCCTGCCCCCGCCGCGCCCAAACAGCGTGGCTTTTTTGCGCGCCTCATCCATATGGGGATGATTGCAGGGGCAATTCTTGGCTTTGGCCTTGCCTGCGCGGTTGGCTTTGCCTTTTCGTCGCTGCCCGAATTTTCGGAATTGCGCACCCGCCAATCGCTGGGCCAAGTCATCCGCGTGCGCGGGGCCGATGGGCAAGTCGTCCTCTCTTTAGGCCCTATTTATGGCGAATGGCTGGATTATCGTAGCATCCCAGGGGTTATGGTTGATGCGATGATTGCCGTGGAAGACCGGCGCTTTCGTTACCATCCCGGCATTGACCCCATTGGCATGGCGCGCGCCGTGCAAGTGCGGTTAGAGCGCGGCCATTTTGCCCAAGGCGCCTCAACCATTACGCAGCAATTGGCGCGCAACCTGTTTTTGACCAACACCAAAACCTTTGGCCGCAAGGGCCGTGAGATGATTCTCGCCCTGGCCATGGAAGCCAAATATTCCAAGGATGAGATTCTCGAACTTTATCTCAACCGCGTTTACTTTGGCGGTGGGGCCTATGGCATTGATGCCGCCTCGCGGCGCTTTTTTGATCATCCCGCAAATGATCTGAGCCTTGAGGAATCAGCGATTATTGCCGGGCTGGTCAAAGCCCCGTCTAACTATGCGCCAACAGCAGATGCCAAGGCCGCTGTGGGCCGGGCGCGCGTGGTGCTGAATGTCATGGCAGATGCGGGCGCCATTAGCCCTGGCGTGGCCGCGGCCGCCCGGCCTGAAGCCGTGCGGCTGGCAACAGGCCCCCAGCAAAACAGCATTCGCTATTTCACGGATTGGGCTTTGCCGCAGCTTGAAGGGCTGATTGACGAAAGCCAGGGCCCAATTGAAGTGTGGACCACACTTGATCCCAAAATGCAGGCAGCCGCAGATGCTGCCATCAAGCAATATGCGCCCGAAGGCGCTCAAGGGGCGCTTGTTGCCATTGACCGCGATGGCGCTGTACGCGCCATGGTGGGTGGGCGCGATTATGTAACGTCAATTTACAATCGCGCCACTCAAGCCGTGCGCCAGCCGGGCTCTGCCTTTAAGCTGTTTGTCTATCTGGCTGCGTTGGAAGCGGGCATGACGCCCGAGACAAAGATGATTGATGAGCCCATCAACATCAATGGCTGGAGCCCGCGGAACAACACCAAGGAATATCGTGGTGAAATGACACTGCGGACCGCCTTTACCTATTCCATCAACACCATTGCCGCCCAAATTGGCCAGCAAGTCGGCACGGAGGCCATTGCTGCGGTCGCCCGCCGATTGGGGCTGACAACGCCCATTAACACCCAGCCCTCAATGGTCTTGGGCACATCTGATGTCCGCCTGATTGATCTGACCCGCGCCTTCAATGCCATTAGCGCGAAGGGCAAATCCGTGACGCCTTATGGCATTTTAAAAGTCACCACCACGCAAGGGGCTGTGCTGTATGAACGCCCCAAGGCAGAGGAATTGCAAGTTGTTGATCCCTGGGTGGCCGCTGGCATGACGGATATGATGCAAACCGCTGTCAGTGCGGGCACTGGCCGTGCGGCCCAAATTGGCCGCCCGGTTGCGGGCAAAACAGGGACCACCAGCTCGAACAAAGATGGCTGGTTTGTTGGTTTTTCAAGTGGGCTCACAACAGGCGTGTGGATGGGCCGTGATGATGCAAAGCCCGTGCGGGGCCTGCAAGGTGGCCGCGCACCTGCCACGGCCTTTGCCGCTTTCATGTCACAGGCCGTCGCTGCCCGGCCGGTGGAAAAATTTGAAACCGATGTCACGCTGCCGGAATGGCTGCTCGAAAGCGATGAAGAAGCCTATTTGGGCGATATGGGGAATATGGCGGGGGATCCGGGCAGTGACGTGACCGATCCAAGCCAAGCAACGCCCGATGAAGAGGCTGAGTATCGACGCATCATTGATGAAGCGACACGGCGTGATGCCCAGCCCGTAAGGCCCAACGCCGCCACCCGGCGTGACTCTCAGTCCGCGCGGCCAAACCAATAAAGCCGCGCCCCGTGGCGGCGAAGCCAGTCGCGCGCAGGGGCGGGATCTCCGCCATAAAGCTGGGCGGCAAGCGTGTGAAACGCCCGGCTATGGTCCATATGCACCCGGTGTGCCAGCTCATGCGTGACTGTCGCTCGGCGCACATAATCTGGAGCGAGAATCAGCCGCCAACTATACCGAATATCCCCGGTGCTTGAGCAACTGCCCCAGCGGGATTTCGGGTCACCCACAGCGACAGCCCGGACAAACAGGCCATGTGTCTCGGCAATTTCGCGAGTTTCTGCCTCTAACAGGCGGTGCGCCTCAGCCCGCAGCCAGCGCAACAGCCGCGCCGCCAATAACTCTTGCGGACCCCCAATCTGAATTTCGCCTGCCACGCGCTGGGGAGATCGGGGATGATGCTCGGCCCAGTTCAAAACATGATCTTCGCCGCCAAAAGGCACAATCATGCCCGGCTCGACAGGCCAAGGCTGGGGCAGGCGGGCGCGTTGCCGAGCAATCCAGCCTTGATGCGCTTCGGCCCACTCCAAGGCGGCGGCCAAAGAGGCGCGCACTGGCAGCACTAAGCGAACACGGCCCGAGCGCGGATCAACTGACAATTTCATCCGCCGGGCACGCGACTTTCGGACGATGTCGAGATCGTCAATCATGCGTCAGAGCCGGGCCACTTCTCAACAATATGGTGCTCCAAATCGCCTGCATCGACCTCAGAGATGGTCCATCCGCGTGTCGACATGCCCCGACGGTGAATTTCTTCGCGATCGCCGCAGACCAGATAATGCCAGTCTGGCAAAGGCTTATCTTCGGCACGCAGGCGATAGGCGCAAGTTGGAGGCAGCCAGTCTAGCGCTTCAAGCCGGGCTGGGGTCAGGCGGATGCAATCGGGCACTTGCGCAAAGCGGTTTTTATAGTCCGAACATTGGCCCGTGCGGCGGTCCAAGAGGCGGCACGCCACATTGGTGGGGTAAATTTCACCGCTATCTTCATCTTCCAGCTTATGCAGGCAGCATCGCCCGCAGCCATCACACAGCGATTCCCACTGGGCGCGGTCAAGCGCGTGAAGCGGTTTATCTTCCCAATAGCGGCCGGCCATAGCGGGCCTATTTTACCCAGCGGGCCAGCTCTGCGGCCATATCTTGCGCCGCAGTTTCACCCGCATTTTGGGGCATGATCGCAATGGGTTGGCCTTCAGGGCCATAAAGCACAATCATGCGCGCATGATCGACCAGATAGGCGCCATCGGCATTGGGCTTGGCGCGCATAAAGGCAATGCCATAACGCTGGGCAACCTCATCAATTTGCGCCACGCTGCCCGTTAATCCCACCATGCGCGGATGGAAGTTACTGACAAATTCTTTCAGCACGCCCGGCGTATCGCGAGCTGGATCAACTGTGATGAAAATCGGGACAATTTTAAGCGCGCGGCCCTTATCCTCGGCTTCAAACAACTTCAGCGCGCGGCCCATAACTTGGGCATCCACCGGGCACACATCTGGGCAAAAGCTATAGCCAAAATAGATCAGCCGATATTTGCCCGCAAAGTCCTTGTCAGTGACAGTCTTACCATCCTGATTCATCAGGCTGAAGGCCCCGCCCATTCGTGCGCCTTCCAGCGGCGGCGGCCCGGCATCGGGGCTTGCCCCACCACAGGCAGCGAGAACAGCAAAAGCGGCAATTGAGAGGAGTGACTTGAATTTGTTCATGGTCCGGCTAGCCTTGCTCTGCTAGGCGGCAGGACGCAAGCCACGATAAAGGCGTATTTGGGGCATATCGACATGAAGAAGACATTCGCGACACTCATGGCTCCTTTGTTGCTTTGGCCAAGTGTAGCGCATGCGCAATTTTCTGACAGCTATAACTTTTTAAAAGCTGTTCGGGATCGCGATGGCAATAAGGCGACGGAAATTCTCAGCCGGCCGGGCACGGTTATTGTCGATACGCGCGATACACTCTCTGGCGAAACAGCGCTGCATATTGTGGTCAAACGCCGCGATGTGACGTGGCTGTCCTTCTTGCTGGCGCGCGGGGCCAAGCCCGATATTCGCGACGGATCAGGCAATACGCCGCTGATTGCGGCCACGCTTATTGGCTTTACCGAAGGGGCCGATGTGCTGCTGAAGCGCGGGGCGCAAGTCGATGCGACTAATGGCCAAGGCGAAACGCCGCTTATTCTGGCCGTTCAAGCGCGCGATGTGGCGATGGTGCGCCTATTGCTGGCGGCAGGCGCCAATCCCGCCAAGACTGACCGGGCAACCGGCCTGTCCGCGCTGGACCATGCCGCGCGTGACAATCGGGCGGCTGTCATTCTCAAGCTGCTGCAAGAGGCAAAGCCGGCCAAGCCCGTGGCTGGCCCGCGCTAAAGCCTCGCTCAGCTGCTAAATTCGTTCGCCTGACAAGCGCTGGCAAATCAAATCCAGCTGGTCGAGCGAGGAATAAGACAGCGTCACAGTGCCGCCGCGCGCACCATGGCCAATGCGCACCTTAAGCCCCAGCATATCGCCCAATTGACGTTCCAAAGCGGCAATATCGGCCTCTTGGGCCATCGGTGTGCGGGCCGGGGTCCGCGCGTTGGACGGGCGAGATTTTTTCGCCAGCTTTTCAGTTTCGCGAACCGAAAGGCCCCGCGCAATCACTTCGCGGCCCACAAGTTCGGGCGTTTCGCATTGCAGCAAGGCGCGCGCATGGCCCATCGTCAATTGGCCAGAGACAAGCCAATCATGCACGGCGATTGGCAAATTCCGCAGGCGCATCAAATTGGCGATATGACTGCGCGATTTGCCAACAATCCGGCCCAGTTCTTCCTGGCTATGGCCATAATCTTCAATCAACCGCCGATAGGTCTCGCCTTCTTCCCAGGCGTTGAGCTGTTCGCGCTGAATATTTTCAACGAGCGCAATTTCCAGCGCTGTTCGGTCATCAAATTCTTTAACAATTACAGGGACTTGATGAAGTCTGGCACGTTGTGCGGCACGCCAACGACGTTCCCCAGCCACAATTTGCAATTGGCCATCCAAATCCCGCACAACAATGGGCTGCAGCACCCCCAAATTGGTGATTGACCGGGCCAGCTCGTCCAGTGCCTCTTCATCAAAGTTACGGCGCGGCTGATCTGGCAAAGGCTGCAAGCTGGCGACAGGCACCAAGCGCACACCCTCTGGCACAGACCCAGCATCGGCCCGACCAGAAACGGCACTGGCTGTTTCAGCCTGAATTTCCCCCAGCAGCGAGGAAAGGCCGCGGCCAAGGCCGGTGCGTTTTTTGGGAAGCTGTGTCTCGTCAGTCATGCAGCAACTTTCACTTGGGGAAGACGCCCAACCACTTCACGCGCGAGCGCCATATAGGCTTCGGATCCTGAGCAACGATGATCATAGATAAGTGCAGGCAAGCCATGGCTCGGCGCTTCCGACAGGCGCACATTGCGCGGAATAACCGTGGAAAACACAGCCTCGCCCAGACAGGCGCGCACATCTTCTGCCACCATTTCCGTAAGGCGATTGCGCCGATCATACATGGTCAGCACCACGCCCAACATGCTCAAGCGCGGGTTATAGGTGGCGCGAATGCGCTCAAATGTTTGGAGCAGCTGGCTTAGGCCTTCGAGCGCAAAAAATTCACATTGAAGCGGCACCAAAAGCGAATGGGCAGCAACAAGGCCATTGACTGTCAACAAGCCCAATGAGGGCGGACAATCAATAATCGCCACATCCCATTTTCCCGCAGGCACAGCATCAAGCGCCGCTTTCAGCCGATGGGCGCGGTGGTCCGCATCCACCAATTCCACTTCCGCGCCAGACAAATCGACAGTTGCCGGCAGCACGGCCAAATTGGGGATGCGCGTGGCAATGGCGGCGTCCACAATGGCGGCTTCGCCCATCAGAACATCATAGCTGGTTTGTTCACGCTGGCTTTGGCTGACGCCCAGGCCAGTAGAGGCATTGCCCTGCGGATCTAAATCGACCAGCAGCACGCCCCAGCCAATTGCGGCCAAGGCGGTTGCCACATTAATTGCCGTCGTGGTCTTGCCAACGCCGCCTTTTTGATTGGCCACTGCGATCCGGATCATGCCGCTTTCGCCTTTCTCACATTCCGGGCCACCAAAATGGCTGCCTCGGAGTCGGTGATGCTCTGTTTCACGTGAAACACAGCCTGCCAGTTTGTGCGAGCAGTTTCCACTTCATCTTGCGCAGACCGGCCTTTTGGCAAGAGCCAAAGCGTATCGGGTCGCGCAAAACGGTGGGCAAGATCAAATAATTTGGGCAGCGGTGCAAAGGCGCGTGCGGTGATAATGGCGGCAGGGGGCAGGCGCAGCGCCTCAACTTTGCAGCCATGAACCGTCGCCTGGTCGAGTCCCAGCGCGTCCACCACGCGGTTCAGAAAACCGATCCTGCCCCGCCGCTCTTCCACCATATGCACGGGGCGATTGCCAATAATTGCCAGCACAATACCGGGCAGGCCCGCCCCTGCGCCCAAGTCGAGCCAGGGCCCGTCACTTGCCCCCTCAATATGCGTCAGCAATTGGGCACTATCGACAATATGGCGCGTCCAAAACACATCAAAGGTGGACCGGGCAATGAGGTTTTGATGCGCAGTTTCGGCAAGAACCAAACTGCGATAGGCCTCAAGCCGGTCCAATGTTTCACGTGAAACAGAAAGCCTCTCGACCAGCCACGCCTTCGCTTCATCTTCAGTCATGCGGCCACCTGTTGCTGGCGCTT
>JBEEOY010000071.1:0-5746 GCA_041191345.1 Pseudomonadota bacterium | reverse complement strand
TGCCCTTGGGCGCACCTATTTTCCTGCAAACAGATCGTCCCGAAGCCAATGGGCTATGGGTTGCCCAAGATACGGGAGGTGCCATTAAAGGCCCGAACCGTTTTGATACGTTTTGGGGTGCAGGCGCTGAGGCAGAGCAGATTGCCGGCGGCATGATGGCCCGAGGCGTGGCCTATTTGCTTTTGCCGAAAGGCACAGTCGCGCGGGTAAAGGCCCAAACCCAGCCGTGAGGGCACGTCGGCTAAGCCCCGAAGAACATGCTATCTGGGCGCGCGTGGCCAGGACAGCGCGGCCCATGCCGGGTAAGCTGCTGCCCGAAGACCAGCCCGTGCCGCTGGATATGCGTGCAGAGCTGGCAAGAGCTATCCGTCCAGCCCGGCTTCCAGCACCTATAGCGCCACCCCGGCCCGCCCCGTCTCGGCCCCAGCCACCGCGCGATACTCTGGATGGCAGTTGGGATAAGCGCCTCTCCAAAGGCGATGTCGCGCCTGACGTCACCATTGATTTGCACGGTGAGACCTTGGCCACGGCCCATGCCCGCCTTAATCGGGGGCTAGAGGCCGCCATACGGCGCGGGGATAGGACCATTTTGTTAATTACAGGCCGCCCAGCAGTCGATAACCCGCGCTTGCCGCCGACCAGCCGGGGTGTCATCCGGGCGTCTGTGACGGACTGGTTGGCTGTCTCAGCCTATGCCGACCGGATTGCCGCTATTCGCAATGCGCATCCGCGCCATGGTGGGGCAGGGGCGCTGTACATCATCCTGCGGCGGCCGCGCTAAACTTTAGACGCGGTCGAGGATATTCGCGTAAATCTTTGTAAGTGAACGAATATCCTCCAAGGCAACGGCTTCATCCAGCTTGTGCATCGTCGCATTGGGCAGACCAAATTCTACCACGGGGCACAGCTTTGAGAGGAAGCGTGCATCCGAGGTGCCGCCGGTGGTGGACTGTTCTGGCGCAAGTCCCGTTACCTCTTGAATAGCCTCTGCCACCAAAGCACTCAGCGCACCGGGCGGGGTCAGGAAGGCTTCGCCAGATATACGCGGGTCCACAATAGCGTCTGGCGCGTCTTGCGCCACGGCTTCGCGGATCAGGGCAGACAGGCTTTCGCCGCTGTGTAAATCATTAAACCGGATCGAAATGCGCGCCTTGGCTGCGGCGGGGATCACATTGGTTGCCTTATTGCCCACCTCAAGATCAGTAATCTCGATATTAGAGGGCTGAAACCACTCTGTCCCGTCATCAAGTTTGATTGCGTCAATCCGTGCCAGCGCGCGGACCAGCTTGGGTACGGGGTTATCGGCCAGATGCGGGTAAGCCACATGGCCTTGTGTGCCAGGCACGGTAATCCAGATATTGACGGAGCCACGCCGTCCGATTTTCATCATATCGCCCAGGCGATTGACAGACGTTGGTTCGCCCACAACGCACAAATCGGGCACCAGGCCCTTGGCTTTCATATGGTCAATCAGCGCAACCGTGCCGAACACGGCCGGACCTTCCTCATCGCCGGTGATGATCAGGCTAATCCGCCCGGCGCTGGATGGGGGGATGGCGGCCACAAAGGCAGCAATGCTTGCCTTCATATCCACAGCACCTCGGCCATAGAGCAAATCGCCGCGAATTTCGGGTGTGAAAGGGTCGCTGGTCCAGCCATCGCCGGGAGGAACAACATCCAAATGCCCGGCAAAGGCGAAGTGTGGAGCGGTGCCTGTGCCGGCGCGCGTGGCGAATAGATTTTCTACCGGGCCATCGGGCGCCGTGCCGCAAATGAAGCGATCCACCTCAAAGCCCAAGGGCTTTAGCGCGGCTTCCAGCACATCGAACACCGCGCCAGTTGCCGGCGTCACAGAGGGGGCGGCGATGAGCTGCTGCGTCAGCGCAAGTGCGTCCACCATGTCAGGCGTCCCGTTCAAAGCGCGCAATGACCCATGGCTCGGCTTCGGCATCACGCAGCCAGTCCACCATGAAGGGATGAGCCAGCACAGCGTCCATATAAGGCCGGGCATGATCGGGCACGGGGATGGAATAGGTCACAAAACGCGTGATCACTGGCGCGAACATGATGTCGACGGCCCCAAAGGCACCAAACAGAAAATCCCCGTCCGCGCCAAAGCGGGTGCGCGCGTCCTGCCATAGCTGCGTGATCCGCGTCACATCTTCTGCCACTTCCGGATCGAGTGGGGCCGGGGGATAGACGCGACGGCTGTTCATCGGATGCTGGCGGCGCAGTGCGGTAAAGCTGCTGTGCATTTCTGCCGCCATAGATCGTGCCAAGGCGCGTGCGGGCTTGCCCTTGGGCCAGAAATGGGCGTCGCCGGTCAGATCATTCAGATAATCGATAATCGCCAAGCTATCCCAAATCGCGGCATCGCCATCCCAAAGAATGGGCACTTTGCCGCCACCTGGCCGGATATCAGCTTCTTCACGGCGCGCAGGCCAAGCCTCATCATAAATGGGCGTGACAACTTCCTCAAAGGGCAAGCCGCATTGCTTAACTGCCAGCCAGCCGCGCAAGGACCAGCTGGAATAAGCTTTATTGCCAATGATGATTTTCAGCATGGGCGATGTCCTTATCGATTAATCGGTCACGGCATCCAAAATGGCGGCCCGCAATTCTGGCAGGCCCATGCCTTTTTCGCTGGATGTTGGGATGATGTCCGGGTGTGCCGCTGGGCGCTTGCGTGCTTCATCTGCCGTGCGTTGCATCACTTCGGTGAGCGCGCTCGCCTTAATCTTATCCGCCTTTGTGAGGACAATGTGATAGCTTACGGCAGCGGCATCGAGCATATCCATGACATCCCCATCCACGGGCTTGATGCCGTGGCGGCTGTCAATCAGCACCAGGGCCCGCTTCAACACCTGTCGACCACGCAGATAGTCATTGACCAAAAAGCGCCATTTTTTGACGATGTCCTTGGGGGCTTCCGCAAAGCCATAGCCCGGCATATCGACCAGCCGGAATTTGAGCGGTTCACCCACATCAAAAAAGTTCAGCTCTTGCGTGCGACCCGGCGTGTTGGACGTGCGCGCCAAGCCGTTGCGGTTAGTGAGCGCATTGATCAGCGAAGATTTGCCGACATTGGAGCGGCCGGCAAAGGCCACCTCATTCGCCACCGGGTCCGGCAGGAATTTCAAGTCCGGGGCGGACTTAAGGAAGGTGATTGGCCCAGAAAAAACTTTCCGGGCCGTCTCAACAAAATCGGGGTCGTCGGTCACGCCTTAATAGGCTCCTTCATGCCCGGATGCCGGCTGTAGAGCCATTTTTGCTGGGCAATGGTCAGCAAGTTGTTGACCACCCAGTAGAGCTGCAAACCAGCGGCAAAGGGCGCCATCAGGAACATCATGATCCACGGCATGATTGAGAAGACCTGCTGCTGCACTGGGTCAGTCGGGGCGGGATTGAGCTTAAACTGGACGTACATGGTGATGCCCAACAGGATCGGCAGCACGCCAAGCGCAATGAAGCTGGGCGGCGTGAAATCCAGAAGGCCAAAGAGATTAACCGGTGTCAGTGGGTCAGGCGCGGACAAATCCTTAATCCACAGCGCAAAGGGCTGATGCCGCATTTCAATGGTCAGCAGCAGCACCTTATAGAGCGCGTAGAAAACTGGGATTTGGATAAAGATCGGCAAACAGCCCGCCATCGGGTTGATCTTTTCCTTTTGATACAGCTCCATCATGGCTTGCTGCATCTTTTGGCGATCATCCTTATACCGGTCCTGAAGTTCCTTCACCTTGGGCTGCACGATGCGCATTGCCGCCATGGACGCAAATTGGCGCTGGGCAATCGGGAACATGACCAGCTTTACAATCAGCGTCAGCAAAATGATGGCGACGCCAAAATTCTTCACCAGATTGAACAAGCTGTCCAGCAGGTAGAAAATGGGCTTGGCGAACATTTTGAACCAACCCCAATCAATGGCATTGCCGAACAACTGGATGCCCAGCTTGTCCATATAGCCATCCAGAACGGGCACTTCCTTGGCGCCGGCAAAGAAATGCGTGGTCACGCTGTTGGTCTGGCCGGGGGAAACAATCACATTATCGAGAGCATAATCAGCCTGATAGGTGCCATTTCCTTTGCGGAAACCTGCGTCCATTGCTGCTTTTTGCGACGGCGCCATGGCAGTTAGCCAATAGGTGTCACCAAAGCCCAGCCAGCCGCCTGTGGATTCAAAGCGGGGGCCATTGGCGCCGGCTTCGTCCAAATCTGTATAATTCACGTCATAATTGGTTGCGTTGTTGAACGTACCAATTGGGCCGACATGGATGGTCCAGCTGTCAACGTCATGGCTTGGGCCGGCCAAGGTGCTACCTTTCCCAACCGTTGCATATCCGCGATTGATATACCCATAAGGCCGCACGGCAACTGGGCCGCTGCCCTTGTTCACAACGCTCTGCTCGGCAACGAACATATAATTTTCGTCTACCGAAAGCTTAATTTGGAACATCTGGCCTTGGCCATTATCCCAGCTCAGCGTCACGGGGGTTTGCGGTGTCAGCTTTGTGCCGCTGGCCTGCCAGACAGTGTCTGTATTGGGGAAAGCTGCACCACTTCCGGTCCAGCCAAAGCCGGCAAATTGGCTATGCTCCGTCCCAGCGGGCGACAAAATGCGCACTGGGCCTGATTTTGGATCAAGCGTGATTGTGTGACGCGGCAAGATGAGATCATCAAAGCGGGCGCCCTTCAAATTGATTGAACCCTTAAGCTTGGGCGTTTCAATTTGAATGCGGCCACCTTGTGCCAGAACCGAATTGACATTGAGTGGCTTTGCCACAGCCGGCAGCGCGGGCGCGCCGCTCTGGCCTGCAGGGGCGCTTGCGGCGACTGGATCTTCCTTGGGTTTGGGGAAAAGCTTATCGCCCAGCATTGTCCAGCCAAACAGGACAAGCGCCGATAGCATGATGGCGATCACGAAATTGCGGTTCTCGTTCAAGTCACTTCCCCAATAAATCTGTCTCTTTACACTTACGGGACCGGATCATAGCCCTGACCACCCCAGGGGTGGCAGCGCAGAATCCGCCGGGCCGCAAGCCAAGTTCCTTTAAGCGCGCCATAGCGGCTCAAGGCCTCAATTGCATAGGCTGAACATGATGGCTGATAACGACAACTGGGGGGAAGTACGGCAGATGGCCCCCATTGCCATGCGCGGGCCAACCAAATGAGCAGCTTGGCCATTATTGACGCACCATTTTGAGTGCGCGGCTCAAATCGGCCCGTAAGGCTGAAAATTCGCGTGTAACGCCGCTCATGCGGCCGATAATGACATGGTCAGCCCCCGCAACACCAGATTGCGGTAACAGCTCGCGTGCTAATTCTCGAAAGCGGCGCTTCATGCGGTTACGGACAACCGCATTTCCCGTTTTTTTTGTAACGGTATAGCCAATGCGCATCTGCGGATTGCCATCAGCGCGATCACGCACAAGCAAAACAAGGCCGCCAGAGGCGGCCCGTTTTCCTGCATTCGCGGCCAGAAAATCTGCCCGCTTCGTCAGGGTGATCAGGCGGACAGCTTCTTGCGACCGCGTGCGCGGCGCGCGCGGATCACTGCGCGACCGCCAACGGTCGCCATGCGAGCCCGGAAACCGTGACGACGAGCCCGGACAAGGTTGCTCGGCTGGAAGGTGCGCTTCATCGCTCATGCCCTCAAAACAAAATCAAATGAAAAAGCCGCCAAACAAAGGCGGCCTTGTTGGAAGGGGCCGTTAAGGCGGTTGCAGACAAGAGTCAATCGTCCTTT
>JBEEOY010000070.1:0-15649 GCA_041191345.1 Pseudomonadota bacterium | reverse complement strand
GCGATGATCTGGCAGAATTTGGTTAAATCTGCGTAACGAGCTGGACTAGAAAAGCACCACCTGCGCCCAAAGCGGCGGCCGCTGCATAGCGCCAGCCTTTGCCAAGGCCAATTTGAATATCGGGCAGGGGTGGGGCAGGTGGCGCGCCACCCGGCTTGGGATAAGCGAGTTCCATACGGCGGACGAGATCAGGCAAATCAGCCAAGATCCGCGCGCCCCGCAAGATGCTGTCAGCGAGCTTGGCTTCAGGGCCAAGTTCATCCCGCAGCCAATTTTCAACAAATGGTCCCGCTGCATCCCACATATTGATTTCTGGATCGAGCGTGGACGCCACGCCTTCAACCATCACCATTGTCTTTTGCAGCAGCAGCAAATGCGGCTGAGTTGGCATGTCAAATTCACGTGTGATGGCAAAAAGACCATCCAACATATTGCCGACACTAATATCTTTTACAGGAACGCCGCGAATAGGTTCGCCCACAGCCCGCAGCGCCGTTGTGAATTCATCCAAATTATGATGAGCGGGCACATATTGCGCGTCAAAGTGGATTTCGGCCACGCGCCGGTAATTGCCTGTAATCAGGCCATAGAGAATTTCTGCGAGCCAGATCCGCGCTTGGCGGTGGATGCGGCCCATAATGCCAAAATCAATGGCCGCAATGCGGCCATCGGGCAGCACGAACAAATTGCCTTGGTGCAAATCGGCATGGAAAAAGCCGTGCGTGATGGATTGGGCCAAAAAGGTGCGGACCAGCGTTGTCGCGGTGGTCTTCAAATCAATGCCAGCCGCCTCCAGCGCGGCCCGATCAGTCAACTTAATGCCGTCAATCCAATCGAGCGTCATGACGCGGCGACTGGTGCGCTTCCAATCAATTTCGGGGACGACATAGCCATCCTCGGCGCGCATCATCGCGCGCAATTCAGAAGCCGCAGCCGCTTCGCGGCGCAAGTCTAGCTCGCGGAGCGTCCATTGTTTGAAGGTGGCAATCACTTCGCGGGGCCGCAGCCGGGCCAGCTCCCCACCACGCGCGGCTGCATGGGCGGCAATCCACTCATATGTCTCAATATCGCTGGCGAACTTCGCCTCAATCCCCGGACGCAAAATTTTAACGGCGACCGTTCGGCCATCGCTGGTCACAGCCTTATGCACTTGCGCGACGGAGGCAGCGCCGACAGGCTCTGGGTCAATGGATTGGAACAGGCTGTCGAGCGGCGCGTCCAGAGATTGTTCAACCGCGGCCTTCACCTTGTCAAACGACAAGGCGGGCAGAGTGTCTTGTAGGCGCTGCAAATCGCGTGCGGCGTCTTCGCCTACCAAATCAGGGCGGGTTGCCAGCGTTTGCCCGAGCTTGATGGCTGCTGGGCCGATTTTTTCGAAGGCCCCGGCATAATCTGGCGTTTTCGGTAAGAAAGCGCCGAGCCGGGCAATGCGTGCCAGCCTGCGCACGCCAGCGGGGGCGACTGGACTTTGTTCAATGCCCAGCAATGCGCCATGGCGCGCCAAGATGCGGCCCCATTTCAGCAGCCGCCAAAGATGCGTGAGCCGAGAGGTCAAATCTTCCAACCGCTGTGAATGGCAACAAGCCCGCCCAGAATGGGTTCGTGCCGCGTTTGCACAAAGCCGGCGTCCCCAATCATTGCTTCAAAGCGCGGCATATCTGGGAAACGGCGGATCGATTCGATTAAATACCGATAGCTATCTGCATCGCCCGCAATCATCTGGCCCACCTTAGGGACAATTTTGTGCGAGTAGAAATCATAGACGTCGGAAAAGCCCGGCCAAGTTGTCGTCGAAAATTCTAGGCAGAAGAAACGGCCGCCGCGTTTCAACACGCGGTGTGCTTCTTTCAGCGCCTTATCAATATGCGTCACATTCCGAATGCCAAAGGCAATCGTGTACGCATCAAAGCTGTTGCTATCGAACGTGAGCTCTTCGGCATTTTGCTCAGACCAGCTCAGGCCGCCAATATCGCGCTCTTCCGCGCGTTCCATGCCAACCGCCAGCATATCCGGGTTAATGTCAGACACTGTGACCAGCGCGCCATGTTTTTGCAGGCGAAAAGCAATATCGCCCGTGCCGCCTGCCATATCGAGGATCATTTCGCCGGGTCGCGGCTTTACCCGCGCGACAAAACGATCCTTCCACAGCCGGTGCAGTCCGCCCGACATGGCATCGTTCATAATGTCATAGCGACGCGCCACGCTGGAAAAGACTTGGCCGACGCGGGCCTGCTTTTCCTCAGCGGCAATATCTTCATAGCCAAATGAGACAGTATCAGTCATGCGCCGAGCCTCTAGCCAAGCCGCGCGCCGCCCGCTAGCGGAATCACGTGCCTGAGCTTCCTGAAGTTGAAACAACCGTCCGTGGGCTTGCCGCTGTGCTGCAAGGAGAGCGGCTGACGCGCGTAGAACCGCGCCGCGCCGATTTGCGTCGGCCCATTCCCCTTGATCTGCGGCAAAGGCTGCAAGGTGCCCAAGTGACGGGCCTTGGGCGGCGCGCCAAATATGGCCTGATTGAGACGGATCGGGGCGATACGCTGATTTTTCACCTCGGCATGTCTGGTCGCTGGCAAATTGACCCAGACGTCATTGGCCCGCACGGGCACTTCATATTGGAAACTGCGGCTGGCCGCCAATTGGTGCTGGATGATCCACGTCGCTTTGGCTCGCTCGATCTGGTGCCAACGCAGGCTTTGGCGTCATTCCCTGCTTTTGCGGCTATGGGGCCAGAGCCGCTGGACGAGCTATTTACAGCTGCTGTCCTGGCAAAGGCCATTGCAGGGCGTGCAGCGCCGATTAAGGCATTGCTGCTCGATCAACGCATCGTCGCGGGGCTTGGGAATATTTATGTCTGCGAGGCGCTGCATATGTCGGGCATTGCGCCGAGCAGGGCAGGGGGAAGCATTTCCTTAGCGCGGCTAGAGAAGCTGGTGATCGCCATAAAACAGGTTTTGGCGTCTGCCATTGAGGCAGGCGGCTCTACATTGCGCGATTATGCCCGGCCTGATGGAGAATTGGGCTATTTCTTCAAGCAATGGCGGGTTTATGGGCGGGAAGGGCAGGCTTGTTCCTGCGGTTCGCCTGTCAAAAGGCGCGTGGATAGTGGTCGATCCACTTTTTACTGCGTGAAATGCCAGCGATGAAGGTTGACCAGCGCGCCGACCAGCGTTAATGGCCCCGTTCACGCCGGTGCGGGTGATTCCGCGCCGTTTTTGTTTCGGACAAATTGAGGTTAGTCGATATGGCGAATACGCCGCAAGCCAAGAAGCGCATCCGTCGCAACGCTCGTCGTGCGGTGATCAACCATAACCGCATCAGCCGCATCCGCACTTTCGTGAAGAAGGTCGAAGCCGCGCTGGAAGCTGGTGATAAGGCTGCTGCCTCAACCGCTCTTGCCGCTGCTCAGCCGGAAATGGCACGCGGTGTTGCAGCCGGTGTTCTCCACAAGAACACAGTGGCTCGCAAGTTCTCGCGCTTGACGAAGCGGGTTTCGTCACTCGCCTAATTGGAATGGAAGCGATCCTAGGGTCGCACCGCTCCTCCAAAATGGAAGCCTGTCGAACCATTTCGGCAGGCTTTTTTCATGCCCGTTTTGCGTGGCAATCAGAACCCGGCCTCAATCCACGATTCGGGTCAGTCACCTTTTGTTCCAAGTAAAATAAAGTCGTTTAAAATCAATAATTTATGGGTAAGTTTAGGATTCCCGTAGAGTTTCTGAGTCAACTCTATTTATTTCATTTTTTTTACAGTCTGGCGCTTGATCAGTCAGGCTGACTGCCACAGAAATCACTTTCGGTAGCGAGCGAATCAGTTTGCTATCCATCAATCGGTCTTTGGTCGTTCAGACCCGACGCGGGGGCGTTTGGTTGAAGGATCTTTGTAGCCGAGATGGGGGAATAAAGGCGCTGAAATTGCGTCGGGGGAGAATAGGTCGCGTGTCGTCAAGCTTGTCATTTTCTGCTGTGCGCCCAGGGGACATGGAGCAACTGCAGATTGCTTGGACGGCCATTCGCGCCGGCCTCCGCGCAGATGTCGGCGCACGCACCTTCGATCATTGGCTCAAGCCCGTTGAACTGGTTGGATATTGCGAGACGGATCATGCTGTTCGTCTGTCTTTGCCGTCTGACTTTATGGCGAGCTGGGTTTCATCCCATTACACAGATCGTCTGACGCTCGCGTGGCGCGCCATGCTGCCGCAAGTCCGTTCGGTGCGAATTGAGACCTCGTCGGGCAAGCCGGTAGAGCGCTTTACAGCGGCTGCACCAGCAGAGGAGCCTGTTGTTGCAGAACAACAATCTCCCATGTCGAGCCAATTTGACCGGCGGCTGAGCTTTGCGAATTTCGTAACCGGCCAACCGAATTTGGTGGCCTATAACGCCGCCAAGGCCTTGGCCTCGGGCGAGCGGGGGTCGTTCAGCCCGCTTTATATTCATTCGCAGACCGGCTTGGGCAAAACGCACTTGCTGCACGCCATTGGCCATGAAGTGCTGCGCGAAAACCCCAATGCGCGCATCCTGTATATGTCGGCCGAGCGCTTCATGTTTGACTTTGTGACCGCGATGCGCGCGCGAGACACCTTCTCATTCAAAGCGCGGCTCCGCTCGGCAGATGTGCTGATGATTGACGATGTTCAGTTCATCGCTGGCAAAGAATCGACGCAGGAAGAGTTTCTGCACACAGTAGATGAGCTGATGACCGGCGGTCGCCGCCTGGTGATTAGTGCAGACCGTGCGCCGCACGCGCTTGACGGCGTGGAAGGGCGCATCCTCTCCCGCCTGACGCAAGGTTTGGTCGCGGATATTGGCCCGGCTGATTTGGCCCTGCGTCGCGCGATTTTGGACGCAAAGGTGACATCGCTTGGCATGCCTGTGCCCGCCGAAGTCATTGATCTTCTGGCTGCCCGCATTGTGAGCAACATTCGTGAGCTGGAAGGCGGGCTGAACCGCTTGGTCGCTTATGGTCAGCTTCATAATCGCAAGATTGATGAAGCCTTTGCCGAAGAAGTGTTGGCTGAAATGTTCCGCGCCAGCCGCCGCCGCATCACCATTGATGAAATCCAGCGTCGGGTGTCAGAACATTATCGCATTCGTCAGGCTGAAATGGTGTCGGCCCGTCGCGCGCGCGAAGTGGCACGTCCGCGTCAGGTTGCCATGTATCTCGCTAAGCAGTTGACCCCGCGCTCCTTGCCGGAAATCGGCCGGAAATTTGGCGGGCGCGATCATACAACAGTGATCCATGCCATCCGCCAGATTGAACGTCTGCGTGGCATTGATACTGATATTGATAGCGATGTTCGTACGCTGATCCGTGATTTGGAAGGCTAAGGCCAGCTAGGATTGACCAGCTGGGGTCTGCCTAGCTGGTTCAGCGTCGTAATATGTCCTTTGCAGCGGACAAAAAGGTTCGGCCAATCCGAACAATGCTGCCATCTGTCAGCTCTGCGTGCCACGCGCCCGCCCGATCATGCCCCAAGCTGCGGATAATGCCGCGGCGGACAATGACAGAGCGGTGGAGGCGGATGAACATGTCTGGATCCAGTCGAGCATCCAGTCCCGCCATTGTGTGATGCAGAAGGAAGCTGCGGCCAGCGCAATGCAGGCGAACATAATCCCGCTCGGCATCGATCCGATCGATATCGCTTACGGCCACGCGTACCATTTCATTGCGATTGGGAACCCAGAATTCCGAGACATAAGGCGATGGGCGCGTGTTCGGCGCGGCATAGCCAGCCCGTCGCGCACGTACCCGGTCAATGGCACGCGCCAACCGCTCTGCCGCGACTGGCTTCAAAAGATAGTCCACGGCCGATAAATCAAAGGCTTCAACGGCAAACCCATCAAAGGCCGTGACAAAGATAATGGCCGGAGGAAGGCCGTTCTCGTGGGCCCAGTTGCGGGCGATATGGCGGGCAACGGCCATGCCATCGACATCTGGCATAGAGATATCAAGCAAGATGAGGTCTGGAGACAAACTGTCGACCAATTGCAAGGCTGCGCTGCCATCGCTGGCGGTCCCGACAAGCGTTACGTCTGCCAGATCAGCGCAGAGCGTCTGCATACGTTCTACGGCTAAGGGCTCATCATCAACAATCAGCGCCTTAAGGGGCGGGGTCGGCATCGTCACTGTCCACTCGGGAGCAACAGGATAACGCGGAATATGCCTGGAGCAGGACGCTCTGTCCGCATTTGAGCACGACCCTCAAACCGAGCGAGCAGCCGGTTGGCGACATTGGACAAGCCAATCCCTTCTCCATCTGGATTGGGCCTGAGCGCTGATTTTCCTGCATTTTCGACGATGATCTGGACGTGGTCTGCCGCACGCTGGGCACGGATGGAAATCTTCACCTGACCCTTGGTCTGGGCGACCCCATGTTTGACAGCGTTTTCGACTAATGGCTGGAGGATCAGGCCGGGCACAGGCGTGCCAGCAAGGTCTTGTGGCAAATCAATCTCCACGCGCAAACGGTCTGGAAAGCGCACGGCCTCAATCGCGAGATAGAGTTGCTGAAGGGCAATCTCATCTTCCAAGGGGACGTCCATTGTTGGATCACCCGATAGGCTGCTTCGGAAGAATGTCGCCAAGTTCATAATCATTTCTTCCGCCTCGCGATTGCGCCCCGTAATGACGAGCGAGCTAAGCGAATTCAGAGTGTTAAAAAGAAAATGCGGGTTCACTTGATAGCGTAAGGCCCGCAATTCTGCCTGTTGCGCAGCTTGGGCAAAGGCCGCGGCTCGACGCTCGCTATCGCGCACATGGCTTGCAAAAGTCAGAGCGAGATACAGCGCGGCCCAGGCAACAAGGAAGAAGTAACGCGCGGTGGAGAGTTCAACGACTTCCTTGATAAATTCATGCTCTTCCGGCTTTCGCGGCATAGCATCGTCCAGCAAGCTGATGGGGTCGTAAACATTGAAAAAATAGTAATTGGTAGCCGCAATCGCCACGGCACAGGGGATGGCCGCCAAGGCTGTAATGCCAATGCGCATTCCCAAAGGCTTGCCATCAAATAAGCGAATGAATTGCCATAAGAGGATGGTAATCACCACGCCGACGCCAGACACAATTAATCGGCGGAGAAACAGCACTTCTTGCATTGGAAATTCCAGCACGGCTGCCCGGAAGCTGACAATCGCGACATAGAAAATCCAAAAACCCAGAATAGAGCCAAGCGTAACGCGCGGGTCCAAAGGCTGTGGCGTGGAGGGCGGCAAGCTGCTCATTCGCTTAGCATAGCTTGCAAGAGGCGCATTTCCAGCGCCTTGGTCGAGCCGAAGCCGCCACTGGTCGATCCGTAAAACTGCGGATGGGGCAGGTTAACTGTCTGATAACCTTGTTTGTTCAAAACTGCCTCCCAGTTTGTTTGCAGGGGGAAGGGCTATGGCATCGCGGTACATGGTGGGCAGTCGCACGCTCACCGAAATGAAAGAATTTGCCGGACTGTCTGCGCGGGCGCAGCGCTATATTCGACGCGCACTCGATATTGCTTTTGATCGACGCGATGCCCTTGCCCATGGGGCGCAATCTCCAGCAGAGGCGCGTGCAATAGCACGGCATGGCATGGTCTATCAGCGACTGGCCTTTATCCGCGGTGCGCTGCCGGACGATTTAGAGGCTGGCGAACCCGAATTTTTGGGCAATCTTATTCTCGTCAGTGCGTATGATTTGGCGCAAGGGCAGTTGCCAGATTTTTCGTCCTATCGGTTTTTATATGAGCGCCTTTTGGGCGCGGCGGCGCGGCCTTATTTGCCGCCTGCCTTTTGTGGTGCCGCCAGCTTGCCCTTGATCCACCCTCGCCAGCGCATTGCGTTGTTAAAATCTCTGTCAGAAAATGCGGCAAGCGCATCTGCATGGTCAGAGCGTGAGCCGATGTTCTTCCCCGATTGGATCGAACGGGATGAAATCCGGGCGGGTTAGATCTGGGTCAATCGCACAGCCGATGCAGTTTCCAGCCAATCCATGCAGAGATAAGGCAGGAAAAGGCAACGAACAGGAGCGTATCTTCAATTGTGACGCCCGCAACTGTCAGGCCGCTCAATGCGACCGATGCAAAGACCATGAAGAAGGCGTTGACGATATTGTTGGCAGCGACGGTCTTTGCGGTTTCTGATTTTTCGACGGTTGTCGTCAAAAAGGCATAAAGCGGAACAACAAACATCCCGCCGAAAATGGCAATGCCCAACAGGTCAATCAGCATATGGTCTGCCCGGCCGGAGGCAATGAAGGTGCGCCAATCCATTAACTTGCCCGGTTCAGCTTGCCAGCCACTGACTGTCCACCAAAAATCGAGCACACATAGGCCCATAAGGATCACGGATATGGCTGAATAGCGGGCTGAAACTTGCTGTTTCAGCAGCCGGTTGATGACGACTGAGCCAATCGCGACACCAACCGAAAAAATGGCCATGAACAGGGTCGCAACTGATTGGTCGGCACCCAATGCATTTTTAACGAGCGGTGGAAATTGTGCCGCTAAAATGGCGCCAATGCCCCAAAAGAAGCTAATGGCAATAATCGCCATAAACAGGCGGGGAATCCGCATGGTTTCCCGCACCAAATGCCAAGATGCACGGAAGAAATGATAATCCAACGGTTTGCCAGCATTTTTGGGTTCAGGCGGAGCCGTGGGTACAAAATGCCCGCTAATTCGCCCTAAAACCGCCACACACAAAACCCCAATGGCAGCATATTCTGGTGGCAACAGCCCCCCGGCAATTGTGCCCAGCAGAATGGCAACATAAGTGCCTGCTTCAACTAGGCCCGTGCCACCAAGCACCTGATTATGATCGAGGTGCTGGGGCAGAATTGCGTACTTAATGGGGCCGAAAAACGTGGAATGCACCCCCATGGCGAACAGCGCGGCCAGCAGCAATGGGATGGAGTGGATGAACAGGCCGATGGCCCCTGCAATCATAATGAGGATTTCAGCTGTTTTGATCCACCGGATCAGCATCGCCTTGTCTCGGCCATCTGCCAGCTGGCCGGAAATGGCCGACAGCAGAAAATAGGGCAAAATGAACAGGGCGCCGGCAAGCGCGCTAAAATTTGCTTCCTGAGTTGGGTCTTTGAGAATGGAATACGTCACCAAAACGACCATCGCCATTCGGAAGAAATTATCGTTAAAGGCCCCTAGAAATTGCGTGGCGAACAAGGGCAGAAAACGCCGCTGGCCGAGAAGGCGAAAGGATGTTTGCATGGGAAGCCAGGATGCCCTTTGGCATAAGAAAATGACAAAAGTGCATAACCCAGCTTTTCGCTTCGACGCAAACGCTTTAAGGAGGCAGATGTGTTGACGAGCCTTCCTAATATCCTGACGCTGTCACGGATCTTCGCAGTGCCCATTTTAGTGGCACTTTTGTGGTATCCCGGTTGGCAGCTGGGCTATTTGCTGGCCTTTGCGCTTTATTGTCTGATGGGCATCACGGATTATTTTGATGGCTATCTGGCGCGCGCGCAGGGGACTGTCTCCAAACTGGGTGTTTTTCTTGACCCCATTGCTGACAAAATCATGGTTGCAGCCGTCATCATCATGCTGGTTGCAACGCATGATATTGCGGGTTGGCACGTGATTGCCGCGATTATCATTCTCCTTCGCGAAATTGCCGTTTCTGGCCTGCGGGAGTTTTTGGCTCAACTGCGCGTGTCCATGCCCGTCACGAAGCTCGCCAAATGGAAAACAACCTTCCAGCTGGTTGCGCTGGGCGCGTTGATTTTGGCCGGTGGCTTTCCTGAAGCAGCGTGGATCAAGCTGGTTGGGCTTGTTTCGCTTTGGGCTGCAGCCGCGCTGACCATGATCACTGGCTGGGATTATCTGCGTGTTGGCATTCGCCACATGGACTAAGCCCATCGGGGCTGTCGTTTAGGCAGCTTTTGCTTGGCTTTTTTCATAATCCTTACGCAGCACATCGGCCAAGATTTGAAATTCTTTGCCTCTGGGGCTGGCCTTGCGCCAGACCAGGGCAATGGTGCGTGAGGCATGTTCTGCCTCTAGGGGGCGCGCTGTCACATGTGTGTGATCCAAAATGCCTGCATCAACGGCCATTTGCGGCAGCATAGTGACGCCCAGCCCATTATCCACCATCTGCACCAATGTATGCAGCGAGGTGCCCAGCATTTTGGCTTCGGCGCGCAATTCCGGTCGGTTGCACGCAGACAGAATATGGTCCTTCAGACAATGGCCATCTTCGAGCAATAACAGGCGGCTATGGTCAATGGCATCCGGCGGAATGCGCGCTGGCGGCGTTTCTCCTTGCGGATAGGCAACCAACAGCCGGTCTTCGAACAATATTTCAGTTTCCACATCGCCACAGGCAAAAGGCAGGGCCAGAAGCACGCAGTCTAACCGCCCGCGATGCAGCGAGTCACAGGCAGCAGCGCTGGTTTCTTCCCGCAAAAACAGGCGGAGTTCGGGCCAATCGCGCCGCATTGGCGGCAGCAAACGAGGCAGTAAGAAAGGCGCAATGGTGGGAATAACCCCCATGCGCAATTCGCCAACCAAGGGCTTGCCGCCCGCTTTCACCATATCGCCCAATTCTTCGGCCTCGCGCAGGACACGCCGGGCCTTTTCGACAATGCGTTCTCCAAGTGCCGTAAAGCGCACAACCCGACGATTGCGTTCCACAAGCGTCACGCCAATCAGCGTTTCGAGCTCACGCAGACCAGCGGACAGCGTGGATTGAGTCACAAAACAGGCTTCAGCTGCCTTGCCGAAATGGCCGTGGTCATGCAGCGCAGCCAAATATTGCAGTTGCTTCAATGTCGGCAGAAAAACGCTCATTGATCGATCCTTTTGATTTTGAGAGCATAGATTGATCGACCCTATCGATCAACTGCAGGTCCACTAGGGCTGGCAATTTAGGAACAATGATCCTAGATTTGGCACTGGAGAGGCAGGAAGGGTATCTTCGTGTTTGAGGGCATTGTTGCATATCTAGACTCGATCAAGGCGCGAGATCCTGCGCCGCGGTCGCGGTGGGAAATCCTGATCTATCCGGGTGTCTGGGCCTTGGCCATGCACCGTGTGGCGCACTGGCTGTTTGAGGCAGAGCTTTATTTCCTTGCGCGTTTGGTGAACCATATGTCGCGGTTTTTGACTGCGATTGACATTCACCCCGGCGCCAAAATTGGTAAGAATTTCTTTATCGACCATGGCTTTGTGGTGATTGGGGAAACCGCTGAAATTGGCGATAATGTGACGATTTATCAGGGTGCGACGTTGGGCGGGACCAACCCGACCAGCGGCGAAGGCGGCAAGCGCCATCCCACGATTGAAGACGATGCCATTATTAGTCTGGGCGCTGCGGTGCTGGGCCCGATTACTGTTGGCAAACGCGCCCGCATTGCCGCTAATGCCGTGGTGACCAAAGATGTGCCTGAGGGTGCGACCATGGTTGGCATCCCGGCGCGCCCGCTGATCATTGACGCACAAGACTATCAAAAACCGTTCATGCCCTATGGCACGCCATGTCGGGAGCAATTTGATCCGGCCACACAGCAGCTGGAAATCCTACGTTGCGAAGTTGAGCAGCTGCAAAAGCGCTTGGCCGAACTGTCTGACGCACAGGACGCCGCTGGGCGGCGGACCAGCGCCTAATGGGTGTTGTTGCGCCGTTCCCGCTGGGGGCTGGCGGTCAAGTTGCGTTTGATCGGGCAGAGCTAACGCGCATTTTAGACCTGTATGGCCGCATGGTCGCAGCCGGGCATTGGCGCGATTATGCCATGGACATGGGCAAGGATGCAGCAGTGTTCAGTGCCTATCGCCGGGCGACAGAGCGGCCAGAATTCCGCATTGAAAAGCGCCCAGCCTTGCGCAACCGACAAGGCCAATGGGCGCTTATTGGGGAACATGGCGTTGTCCTAAAGCGCGGGCATGAGTTGGGGCCCATCCTCGCGCCTGTAGAACGCCGACTTATGAAACTGGTTGCGGACTAGACATTTGCAAAGGCGGCAAGCGCATTTGCCAGCCCTGCGGTAAGAGGCTGACAAGCCGGACTCGCACATTATGCCAAAAGGCGGAAAGCAGCAGCAAGGCCGAGCCAATGAGCAACGCCGTAATGGCGACATTGAGGCTCACTGCGCCAAACTCACGAAAGAGCGAGCCCATGGCCCCCAGCACATAGGCCAAGGCTGACACCATAAGCGCCCGTCGATCAATGATGAGGGCCACTGCACCCAAAGCCAGATAAATGAGGAGAACCAGCGCAGCGACTGCAGGCGCTGCATTGCCCTGCGTCACGCCAAGCATGGCGAAAATGGGATGCACAATCATTGGGGCTGCCAGCAGATGCAGCCAAAAGGCAACATCGGACCGGCGCGTCTTGCGGTCCCGGTCAGACAAGTCCCAGCGCATGGCAATGCCAAAAATGGCAAGACCAAGCGCCATCAACACAGGATAGATAATGCGCGTATCGACAGTCGGAAACGCGGCCATGAAAAGCGCAAAAAACACGCCAGTTGCCGCCGCAACGCCAGCTGCGATCGTAATCGGAACTTGAAAGCGCTGCCAGTGGAGCCAGGCGGCTGCCGTGCTGACAGCTGCGGCAAGCGCTGCAAGTGCCATGCTCGTGCGATTGGTGCCCTCAATATGCCCCGCCGGGACTAAGAGTGTGAGGACGGTCGCAAAACTGCCGATGACAAAGGCAATTAACAGCAAAATGCTGGGCAGCGCCATGCGGCGGCGTGCCGTGAAAAATTCTGCCATGCCCCATGCGGATGCCGTGACAAGAGCGGCCCCCAACCAGGGCGTTACAGACCCGCCAACCCAGGCACAGCCTGTCAAAAACAGAATGGCGGCAATGGATACAAAAATATCGTTAAAGCCAGTGATGAGCCGAAATTGTTCTTCATCGGCCATAGGGCTTTGGCGCAAGTCGGCTACGTGCGCACGCAGCGCGTCAGCCGCTTGCGGTGTTAACGCGCCAGCAGCGACTGCGGATTGCAGGTCAGTCTCACTATACATAAATCACCCCTCTGGTGTGTGAGGGGGATAATACACCCGCTGTCTTGCGAATGCAACACAGCGGGTGTTTTGCCGGTGCGGGCGATTAATTGCCCTGAAGTCGTTGAATCGCGGCCATTGATTGTTCCGCGCCTGATTGCGGCACGGTTTCACCCGTGCGGTCGCTGATCTTTGCCCAATGTTCGGCCACGGCTTCAGGCGTGCGCTGGCCCTCGGGAAGCGCCACACCCCGCGTCATGGTGATATTGGCCGTGTGGAAGAAGCCACCGCCAGCGCCCATGATGGTGTTGGTTGGGCAATCTTCTGAGACAAGGAAGAGGGCTGCTGGAACGACATTGACCGGGTTGAACGCCTTAAAGGCTTCTTCAGGCATAATGTCTTCGGTCATGCGCGTGCCCGCCAGCGGCGCAATGGTGTTGACCTTGATGTTGTTCTTCGCGCCTTCCAGATACAGCGACTTGGTAAAGCCAGCGAGGCCCAGCTTGGCCGCGCCATAGTTGGTCTGGCCGAAATTGCCGTACAGGCCCGTCGAAGATGCGGTCATCAGGATGCGGCCATAATTTTGCTCACGCATCAAATCCCAAACAGCCTTAGTGGCATAGGCAGAGCCAAGCAGGTGGATCTTCACCACCAAGTCAAAATCGGCCATGTCCATCTTGGTAAAGCTTTTGTCGCGCAAGATGCCGGCATTGTTGATCAAGATATGAACGCCGCCCCAGGCCTCCTTGGCCTTGGCAACCATATCCTGCATCTGTTCAAATTCAGCGACATTGCCGCCATTGGACATGGCTTCGCCGCCAAAGGCTTTGATTTCTTCAACCACTTTGAGCGCGGCGTCGGAATGGCCCGTGCCATCGCGTGCGCCGCCCAGATCATTCACGACCACTTTGGCCCCGCGACGTGCCAGTTCGAGCGCATATTCACGGCCTAAGCCGCCGCCTGCGCCTGTTACAATCGCAACCTTGCCAGTAAAATCGATGCTCATATCCTGCTCCCTTGAAGCGAAAATTCGATGCCGCTGATTACCGCCCCGTCCGCCCATGTCCAGCGCATGATGGTCGACGCTACGGCAGGCGGGGTCTGGATGCCGGTGTCTACGCGAAAAGGCACGCGATTCGGCCTGTCTTTCCGTCTGGCTTGACCTTTTCCTGCGGGCGGGCTTGGAAGGGGGCATGCGTGATGCCCGGATCCTTGCCTGGCTATTGGCGGACCCGGCCCGCGTGGCACAGCTGCGTCCAGACCAGCTTGAGGCAGTCCACCTCATTGGAGCCGCAGAAGGCCTGGCGGATGCGCTGGAGGCCCGATTGGCCGGGGCAGTGCGTGTAGACCTGCCCGGGGAATGTGCGGCCATGCTGTGCCGTGCGGCGCAGGATTTGCTGGGGCAGGGCGATCTCGAGGCTGGGCTGGCACAGCTGTGGCATATTCATCTTGTGATTTGCCAAGGCCAGCAGCAGCCCGATTTTTGGGCCAATGCGCGCGATCACGCCCGCACGCTGCGCATCACACGCCATGTCAGCCGTGCTTTGCGACTTAGCCACCACTTGTTTGAAACGCCGGTTGATCCCTATCTTGCGTGGCAGGGCCAGCGGACCGATATTTTCTTCATGGGGCGGCTATTGGCGCGCAATGGGCGCGGGGTAGAAACGGCCAAGCTGTTACGGCTGGCGTTCCGGCTGCGCGCACGCTGGCTGGCCCGTCGGGCCTAGCGGATCTGGGCTAAGGCCGGGATAAGATCATCAAAATGATCGATAATCGCACTCGCCCCAAGGCTTTCAACAGGCTGGTGCAAAAAGCCAAAACGCACGGCAATGCTGGGTAGCCCCGCAGCTTGCGCGGCGTGCACATCATGGATCGAGTCCCCAACAAAAGCCGCGCGTCCGCCGCCACAGCGGCGCACCATTTCCTGCAGACCATCCGGCTCTGGTTTGCCGCGCCCTGGGCCCATTGTGTCGCCGCCAATGATTGTCACAAAGCGGTTCCGCAGGCCCAGTTGATCGAGCAATTTGACGGCGAGCCCTTCAAATTTATTGGTCACGACGGCCAAAGCCACGTCGTGCTGTGACAGGGCCTCAATGGCCTCGATAAATCCCGGGAATATTGGGCAGTTTGTCCCAATATGGGCTTCATAATGCGCGATCAGAATGGGCATCAGCGCGCGCACTTCATCGCGATCCACCGGGCCGGTCTTGGCGAGTGCCATTTCCAGCATATGGCGGGCGCCCATGCCGACCAGCTGCTTCACATCCTCCGCCGCAATTGGGGGACGGCCGCTTTTTTCCAAGGCATGATTCAGCGAGGCGGCAAGTTCAAAGCTGGAATCCACGATGGTTCCATCCAGATCAAAACCGACAATTTCAAAGTCGTGCAATGCTGTCATAGGCGTGCCTTGGCGGCTGGTGCTGGAAACGGCAAGCATTTGGTGGCACAGGGGGCTTTATGAGCCAAATAGCTGCCATCATCCTTGCGGCCGGCAAGGGCACGCGCATGAAGTCGGACCTGCATAAGGTCCTCCACCCCATTGCCGGGCGGCCAATGCTGATGCATTTGCTGGACGCCGTGGACCAGCTTGCGCCTGCGCGCAAAGTTGTTGTGGTCGGCAGTGGGCGCGATCAGTTGGAAGCGGCGCTCGCGGGTTCGGCGGACTTGGCAGTGCAGGATCCCCAATTGGGCACTGGGCACGCCGTTCAACAGGCGGAA